>NZ_CP015093.1:4132500-4246390 GCF_001975705.1 Salipiger abyssi | reverse complement strand
CTCGACGCGCTCTTGCCCGACCAGCCGCTGGCCGGTGGGCTGGAGCCGCGTCTGGGCGATCATCATCTCCGTGTCCTGACGATCACGGCTTTTCCCGGCGGCCACGACCCGGGCCTGCTCGACGAGTTGAACCGGCTGGCCTTTCCCTATCGCTGGTCGACCGGGCCATCCTCATGGACAAGCTGGATGCGACGAAGCTGCTGACCCGGATACGCCGTCAGTGGTTTGCCAAGCGTAAGAGCATCGCGCGATCCTCAAGGAGGTGATGACCAACGAGCAATCCGCGCTGGTCGATACGATGCCGCGAACAAGGCCGCTGACGCAGATATCGCCCTGCAGGAACTCGGCGCTGATCTGGCTGGCATGGCCTATGTCTCGGCCACGATCACGGTCTGGGACGAGGACGTTCGCCGCGCCGACGAGAAGCTGCGGCTGGTCGAGAAGATCGTCCAGTCCCGCGATTTCAGCGTCATGGCCGAGACGGTCAACGCCGTCGATGCCTGGCTCGGAAGTCTGCCCGGGCATGCCTATGCCAATGTCCGGCAGCCTCCGATCAGCACATTGAATCTCGCCCATATGATCCCGCTCTCGGCGGTCTGGGCGGGCGAGGCGCAGGATGAGCATTTCGGCGACGCTCCGTTGCTCTACGCCAGGACCGAAGGCTCCACTCCGTTCCGGTTTTCTCTGCATGTCGGGGATGTCGGTCACACGCTCGTCGTCGGCCCGACCGGCGCCGGCAAGTCCGTGTTGCTGGCGCTGATGGCGCTTCAGTTCCGGCGGTACTCGCGCAGCCAGATCTTCGCCTTCGACTTCGGCGGCTCGATCCGCGCCGCTTCGCTCGCGATGGGCGGCGACTGGCATGACCTCGGCGGAGAACTGACCGACGCGGCCGAGAGTTCCGTCTCACTACAGCCGCTGGCCCGCATTCACGAGACGTCGGAGCGCGCCTGGGCGGCCGACTGGATCGTCGCCATCCTGACGCGTGAGAACATCCAGATTACCCCCGATGTGAAGGAACATATCTGGACGGCACTGACCTCGCTGGCCTCGGCCCCTGTCGCGGAGCGGACCATGACCGGCCTCGCGGTCCTGCTGCAGTCCAACAATCTGAAGCAGGCGCTGCGCGCATATTGCGTCGGGGGGCCCTATGGCCGGCTGCTCGATGCCGAGACCGAACAACTGGGATCGGCGGATGTGCAGGCCTTCGAGATCGAGGGGCTGGTGGGAACCGGCGCGGCGCCCGCCGTCCTCTCATACCTGTTCCACCGGATCGGCGATCAGCTCGATGGACGCCCCACGCTGCTCATCATCGACGAGGGCTGGCTCGCGCTCGATGACGATGCCTTCGCGGAGCAGCTCCGCGAATGGCTGAAGACGCTGAGGAAGAAGAACGCCTCGGTGATCTTCGCGACGCAGAGCCTTAGCGACATTGATGGCAGTACCATCGCGCCTGCGATCATCGAAAGCTGCCCGACACGGCTCCTGTTGCCCAACGAGCGGGCCATCGAGCCGCAGATTACGGCCATCTATCGCCGCTTCGGCCTAAATGACCGGCAGATCGAGATCCTCGCGCGGGCCACGCCCAAACGCGACTACTACTGCCAGTCGCGGCGCGGCAACCGGCTGTTCGAGCTGGGTCTCAGCGATGTCGGACTGGCACTCTGCGCGGCATCGTCCAAATCGGATCAGGCGCTGATTGCCGAGATCTGCGCCGGGCACGGCCAAGACGGCTTCCTCGCCGCCTGGCTGAAGGCGCATGGCCTCGATTGGGCCGCCGACCTGATCCCCGACCTCACCAATCTCGCCATCGACGCAGAGGGGGCATCTCCGGCCTCCGCTGTTGTTGAGGACGCCGACATCGACCTTGAAGAAAAGGAAGTCACACCATGACACGCAAGATTACGTTTCGGTCCGCGGGCACTTCGCTGCTCGCCCTCGCGCTGGCGATGCCCATGGCCATGTCGCCCATCGCAGCGCCGCCTGCGCAGGCGCTCTTCGGCATCGGCGGGGGGCCTTTCATCGTCTACGATCCGACCAACCACGCCGAAAATCTCCTGACCGCGGCGCGCGCTCTGGAGCAGATCAACAACCAGATCGCACAGCTCCAGAACGAAGCGCAGATGCTGATCAACCAGGCGCGCAATCTCGCCAACCTGCCGTATTCCGCGCTCCAGCAGATCCAGCAGAACGTCAGCCGCACACAGCAACTCCTGGCGCAGGCGCAGAACATCGCCTTCGACGTGCAGAGCATCGACCAGATGTTCCAGCAGGATTATGGCAACCTTTCCCTGGCGGCGACCGACCAGCAACTGATCGCCGAGGCCCGGTCCCGTTGGGAGAACACCGTCGGTGGCCTCCAGGATGCGATGCGCGTGCAGGCAGGTGTCGTCGGCAATATCGATGCCAACCGCGCAGAGATGTCTGCACTTGTAGGGCAGAGCCAGAACGCGGTCGGTGCTCTTCAGGCCACACAGGCGGGCAACCAGCTCCTCGCACTGCAATCGCAGCAGCTCTCGGACGTGATCGCGGTGATCTCGGCAAACGGCCGCGCCAATGCGCTGACCGAGGCCGAGCGCGCCACTGCTGCGGAACAGGGCCGCATCCAGCGCGAGCGCTTCCTGACGCCGGGTTCGGGCTACCAGCCCGGTAACGCGCAGATGTTCAACTGAGGCCGGGAGGGGGAGACGATGGAGGGGAAGGTGCTGGCCCGGATCGCGGCCATCGTGTTCGTGGCGATCGCGATCGCAGCCACGGTGATCGAGATGACACGCAAGGAGGCTCCCGTGCCGGCCAGCACCGCGCCCGCGCTCCAGCCGTCTGCCGATCCTCTCCGCGCTACGCTGCGCCGGTGCCAGCAGCTTGGCGAGGCCGCTTCCAGCGATGCCGATTGCCTCGCCGCATGGGCCGAGAGCCGTGACTGGTTCCTCGGTCGGACGCCTGCACCCGACGCGCCGCAGCGTCCGGGAGATCAGTGAGCCATGGGTGGAACCGGCGTCATCGACAACTTCCTGGGCATCTTCACCAGCTATATCGACAGCGGGTTTGGGCTGCTCGGGGGTGAGGTGGCCTTCATCGCTACCACGCTGATCGTGATCGACGTGACGCTGGCGGCCTTGTTCTGGGCCTGGGGCGCCGATGACGACATCATCGCCCGGCTGGTGAAGAAGACACTCTTCGTCGGGGTCTTCGCCTATATCATTTCCAACTGGAACAACCTCGCCCGGATCGTCTTCGAGAGCTTCGCGGGCCTTGGTCTGATGGCCTCGGGCACCGGGTTTTCCGCCGCCGATCTTCTGCGCCCCGGCCGTGTCGCCCAGACCGGGCTCGAGGCCGGACGACCGCTGCTCGAAAGCATTTCCGATCTGATGGGCTGGGTCGCGGTCTTCGAGAATCTCGTCCAGATCCTCTGCCTGTTCTTTGCCTGGGCGCTGGTGATCCTCGCCTTCTTCATCCTCGCGGTGCAGCTCTTCGTCACCCTGATCGAGTTCAAGCTCACGACCCTCGCGGGCTTCGTGCTGATCCCCTTCGGCCTCTTCGGCAAGACCGCCTTCATGGCCGAGCGCGTGCTGGGCAACGTGATTTCCTCCGGCATCAAGGTTTTGGTGCTGGCCGTGATCATCGGCATCGGATCGACGCTCTTCGGCCAGTTCACCGCGGGCTTCGGAGGCGTGACGCCGACCATCGATGACGCCATGGCGATTGTTCTGGCTGCCCTGTCTCTGCTGGGCCTCGGTATCTTCGGCCCCGGTATCGCCTCGGGTCTGGTGTCCGGCGGGCCCCAACTCAGCGCGGGGGCGGCCATAGGTACAGGCCTTGCCGTCGGTGGCGCTGCGATCGGGGCCGGAGGGGCGACCATGCTCGCAGCGCGCGGGACGGGGTCCGCGCTCTCTGGTGGTGCCGCCCTCGCACGCGGCGGCGCAGCCGCGGCGGGCGCTGCCTCGAGCGCCTACACGCTCGGCTCGATGGGCGGAGGTGGTTTCTCCGGGGGGATGGCTGGTGTAACGCGCGCCGGGGCCGCTTCCGCGGCATCACCGCTCAAGAAGGCGTCTTCTCGCGCGGCGGGCGGGATCCAGTCCAGCTACGCCGAGGGCGTCAAGGGCGGTGTGGTGGCGACGGGCGGAACCACCTCGATGGGCACGGTTGGCGGAGCGGCACCCGAGCCTTCTTCCGGCCCGTCCGCCTCCGATGGCCCGCCAGCCTGGGCAAAGCGCATGCGCCATAACCAGGCCGTGAGCCATGGCGTCCGCGCTGCCGCCCATGCCGTCCGGTCGGGCGACAGCCACGGCTCGGGCTCCTCCGTCAATCTCTCCGAAAGGGACCGCTCATGAACCTCTTCAGGCGTTCCGCCACGCATTATGGCAAGACACCTCAACCAGAGACGCCTTACCAGAGGGCTGCGCAGGTCTGGGACGAGCGCATCGGCTCCGCCCGCGTTCAGGCTCGCAACTGGCGCTACATGGCCTTCGGCAGCCTGATCCTCGCGGCGGGTTTTGCCGGCGCCCTGGTCTGGCAATCCGCACGTGGCACGGTAGTGCCCTGGGTCGTTCAGGTCGACGCGCTCGGCGAGGCCCAGGCTGTCGCTCCGGCTTCCGCCGACTACGAGCCGACCGATCCGCAGATCGCCTTCCATCTTGGCCGTTTCATCGAACAGGTTCGTTCCATCCCCGCCGACCCGATCATCGTGCGGCAGAACTGGCTGCGCGCCTATGAGTTCACCACGGACCGTGGCGCGGCCGCGCTGAACGATTTCGCTCGTGCGAACGACCCGTTCACCCGCGTCGGCCGTCAGCAGATCGCCGTCGAGGTGTCCTCCGTCATCCGGGCCTCGCCGGGATCGTTCCGCATAGCCTGGACCGAGCGTCATTACGAGAACGGTCAGCTTTCCACGACCGAGCGCTGGACGGCGATCCTGACCGTCGTGATCCAGACCCCGCGCAGCGCCGACCGCCTGCGCGCCAACCCCCTCGGAATCTACGTCAATGCGATCTCCTGGTCGCGGGAGATGAGCCAATGACTAAACAGCATCTTCATGCAACCAGGTCTCCCGGCTTCAATAAGCCCACCTTGGTGGCCTTGCTGCTATCCGCATCCGTGCTGGCGGGGTGCGCCAGCAACCGGGTGCCGGAATTCAGTTACGACGAGTCCGTGCCGCCGCTGCCCACTCCGCCCGCCTCGGATGACGAGGAACACCCTCGTCCCTTGCATACGCCGCCGGTCTGGACAGTGGCGCATGGCGGAGCGGCGGCGGGCACACCGACCGGACGTATCGAAAACGCCAATGCCGCCGCCCGGGTCGAACCGCGCCGCGAGGGCTATTACAATGCGATCCAGATCTATCCCTGGTCGGAAGGTGCCCTCTATCAGGTCTATGCCGCTCCCGGTCAGATCACCAACATCGCACTCGAGCCGGGCGAACGTCTGACCGGCGCGGGTCCGATCGCCGCAGGGGATACCACGCGCTGGATCATCGGCGACACGGAGAGCGGGTCCGGATCCACTGCCCGCGTCCACATCCTCGTCAAACCGACGCGGGACGACATCTCGACCAACCTGGTGATCAGCACTGACCGGCGGGTGTACACGATCGAGCTGCGTGCCCGCGAGGCGCTCTACATGCCGTCGGTCGCCTGGGCCTATCCGGCAGCGCCGCCTGGCGGTCGACAGGCTGTGGCAACCGCGCCGACCATTCCGGCGCCCTCTGCCCGCAATCATCGCTACGGCTTGCAGATCCAGGGGGAAAGCCCGCCCTGGCGTCCGGTTTCTGTCTTCGACGATGGCCGTCGTGTTTATGTCGTCTTCCCTCCTGGCATCGCCCAGGGCGAGATGCCGCCGCTCTTCGTGCTCGGTTCGGACGGAGAGCCGCAGATCGTGAACAGCCGTATTCACCGGAACGTTCTGATCGTGGATCGCCTCTTCGGCGCCGCCGAGCTTCGGCTGGGCGCAGGAGACCGCCAGCAGGTCGTCCGGATCGTGCGCATGGAGGAGCGCGAGGCGGATGCGCGGACGGAGGGGGATGCGCGAAGGGGAGGGGCATCATGACTGACACCGATCTTGCAGCACCGATGCGTCTGCGCCCCGATCCGCCCCGTGTGACCCGGCTGTCGCGTAAGGTTCTGGCCGGTGTCGGAGCGGTCGCGCTGTTCGGCATCGGGGGTGCGCTGATCTATGCGCTCCAGACCCGTGAGGCTGGGCCGGGAGGTGGGGAACTCTATTCCATCGACAACCGACCGGCCGCGGACGGCCTGGAAGGGTTGCCGTCCGACTATACCGGACCGGTTCTGGGACCCGCACTGCCCGGCGACCTCGGGCGGCCGATCCTTGACGCGCAGGAGCGGGGTTTGCCCGTGAGCCCTCCGCCGATTGCGAGCCCGACCGTCGATCCGGAGGCTGAGCGCCGCAGGGCAGAGGAGGAAACCGCGCGTCTGAGCGGTGTCTTCTTCCAGACGGCGTCTGGCAGGGCAACGACGGCCGGGGGCGGAGTGAACCTTCCGGGCCTGGGGGGCTCCGGGCAACCTGAGGGGAGCCGGCATACGGCTTTCCTCAACGGTCCGGTGGACCGGCAGACCGTCGCATCGGATCGCATTCAGCCGCCAGCCTCGCCGAACATCCTTCAGGCGGGAGCGGTGATCCCGGCCGCGCTCATCACCGGCATTCGCTCCGATCTCCCGGGGCAGATCACCGCGCAGGTCACCGAGAATGTCTATGACAGCCCGACCGGGTCGCTGCTGCTGATCCCACAAGGAACCCGCATCATCGGCCAATACGATGACGGCGTGACGTTCGGCCAACGCCGCGTGCTGCTGGTCTGGAACCGCCTGATCCTTCCCGGCGGTCAATCCATTGTTCTCGAACGTCTGCCGGGGGCGGATGCGAGCGGCTATGCCGGCCTCGAGGATGGCGTTGACTATCACTGGTGGGATCTGATGCGCGCGGCGGGTCTGTCCACGCTGCTCGCGATTGGTGCGGACCTCGCCACCGATGACGAGGACCGCCTGGTCCAGGCGATCCGCGATGGCGCTGTGGACACGATTAACCAGGCCGGCCAGCAGATCGTCCAGCGTCAGCTGCAGGTCGCGCCGACGCTGACCATCCGCCCGGGGTTCCCGGTCAGGATCATCGTCACCCGCGATCTGGTATTCGAACCCGCAGGAGGTTGATCATGTCGAAACTCAAGCTTGGACCTCTGCCCGACGACAAGCCGGTGAAGGTGACAGTGGAATTGCCAGCATCTGTTCATCGCGATCTGGTCGCCTATGCCGAGGTGCTGGGGCGGGAGACGGGGCAACCTGTTGCCGACGCAGTCCGGCTGATTGTACCGATGCTCCAGAGGTTTATTGCGACAGATCGCGGGTTTGCGAAGGCGAGGCGTGCGGCTCAAATCCACAGAGATGCTCACTGATAGCCGCGCTTCTTTCCGACCCTGCTTTTGTCCTCGCCATGCTCAGAAGACGCCTGAACGCGGGGTTGTCGTTATTCGGCGACCAGATTGCAGAAAATGGAAGGCGCTCGCCCTTGATCGGTCGAAAGACCACTCCCGGGTGGTTCGTCACCGTCATCGCCTCGCTGACCACGGTCAAACCTCGCCCAATGGCAACCAATGACAGCAGGTTATCTCGACTTACGGATTGCACATGTATGTCAGGGTGCCAACTGAGGTCTGCCAGCTTCCTCACCAGATAGTCATAGATCTCTTGGCCCGGCGCTGTTTTGCTGACCATGAAAGCCTCGCCGCTAAGCTCGCGCCAGTCGACTGCTGTCCGGATGGCTAACTCATGACGTTCAGGCAGGACAACGAAAACACCTTCTGACCACATTAATGCGCTGTCACATTCTTGCCAGGTCCGGGTTCCAGTTAGGAAAGCGACGTCGAGTTTGAGCCGACGGATGGCAGCGACGTGTTCTTCCGGGTTTCCATCGATCAATTCGATCTGCACATGATTGTGCTGATCCCCGAAGGAGCACAGCAATTCGGCCAGAAAGCCCGAGGCAATCGATGAATAAATGCCGACTCTTATACTGCCGTTTTCCGATCTGCCAAGTGCCGCCATCGCGTGCAAGCTCTCATCAAGCCCGCGAATTATCTGACGTGCGCGAGGTAGAAATTGTTGCCCGGCGCGGTTTAGGGTCACACCGCTTCGATGACGGTGGAACAAGGATGTTCCGAGGCGATCCTCGAGATCGCAGATGCATCGACTGATTGATGACTGCTGGACACCCATCGTGCTTCCAGCCTTTCGGAAACTGCCATGATCGGCTGCATTAACGAAGCACCGCAGGTGCCGAAACTCAATGTCACGTGCTCTCCTTTTCATCGTGTGTCATCCGCTCGATGCCCCCATAGGTGAGTCTCGCACTCAATCGTGCAGGGTTCTGGTGCTGTGCTTGTGACGAGATCGTTCGTCCATTTTAGCTATGTGAACTACTCGGAAGTACTTTTGCGGAAGACCTGTCCCGGGCAACCTCCTGAAGTTCCAACCCGACCTGCATGGCTCTCTCCCGATTGGATTTAAGCGTCCAAGACAGGAGAAGTGTAGATCGTCGTGCCGACAGCACGGTACTGTCGGCACGACATTGGTATCAGGCGTTTTTCACCTCGATGCGCTTGACCTTGGCCTGCGCCTCCGGGGTCTGCGGCAGCTTGATCGTCAGCACGCCGTTCTTGAAGCTGGCATCGGCCTTCTCACCGTCGACTCCCGGCGGTAGCGGGATCGTGCGATAGATCGCGCCATAGCTGCGTTCGGAGAGATAATAGCCCTTCTTCTCCTCCTGCCGCTCGATCTTCTTCTCGCCCTTGATGGTCAGGATGTCATCGGTCACGGTGACCTCGATGTCCTTCATTTCCATCCCGGGCAGTTCGATCGATACCTCCACGTGATCTTCGGTCTCGACCACGTCGGATTTCGCCTCGCCGCCTCCCCAGGGCCAGTCGAAATCGCCGACGCGGTTCCAGAAGCCTTCGAACACACGGTTCATGTCGCGTTGAAGGGTGGCGATGGGGTTCTGGTCATCACTTTTCGGGTCGGGCGCATGATCCTTCCGCGCCCAGGGGATCAGGTCCTTGATCTGCATGTGAGTTCTCCTTTCTTCTTTTTTGGTGCGACGTGCCCGGCTTACGACGCCGTTACCGTGATCTTTTTGGGTTGGGCTTCCGCTGCGCGCGGCAGCGTCAGGGTCAGCACACCATTAGAGACCTGCGCGCCGATCTTGTCGGGGTCGAAATCGTCGGACATGGTAAAGGCTCGCTCGAAATCGCCCTCGCCGTATTCGGCATAGGCCAGTTGCAGCTTCTCGGGCTGCGTGGCATGGACCTTACCTCTGATCGTCAACACGCGCTTTTCGAGCGTGATATCCACGTCTTCGGCGGCGACGCCCGGCATCTCGAGTGTCAGTGTCACCCCGTCAGCCGTTTCGACGATGTCGGTCAGCGGCCTATAGATACGACGGCCGGTGGTGGTTTCCGGTGTCTCGGCCGGGGTCTTGTCGGCAGTATGTGTTACATCGTTGGTCATATATTGGTCCTCCTCTTACGCAGCCTTGATCTCGATTCTCCGCGGCTTGTCCTCTTCGGGGCGGCCGATCACGATGCGGAGCACACCGTTGGTCATCCGCGCCTCGACCTTGTCCTCCGCGGCCACGAAGGGTAGCCGAACCGAACGAGCGAACTTGCCAAAGCCGCGTTCGTTGCGGTGCCAGCGGGCGCCTTCCGGAATTTCGGGCGCCTTGCGCTCGCCAGAGAGCGTCAGGACATTCTCCTTCACGGAAATGTCGATGTCGGCCGGATCCACGCCAGGGAGTTCTGCAGTGATCGCGACCGCCTCGTCGCCCTGCCAGACGTTTACGGCGGGGAAAACGGGCTGGGTTACGCGGCTAGGAGAGGTCCCGTCAAAATCGCGCAGCATCGAGCGCAAACGGATCGCTGCGACGTGTGTAGGTGGGATAGAGCATGTTTCGCCTCCGTCGTTTCAGTTGACGGCGTGGATTTGTCACCACGCCACTGAACGCCCGCGGAGAACGGACATGCTTCAAGGTTCGCCATTTTGGCGGCGGTCTAGAGCATTCGCGTCTGCCATGCGCTCCCCCTCGGGCGAACGCCAGGCGGTCCGCTGAATCAGCCGAACCTGTCGCGTATCCGTGAAACCCCAACTGGGCGTTCCGCTGCGGATAAAGTGTTGCCTATTTGCAACTTCAAGACCTCGACGCAAAAAATGTTCTCATCGATAGACGCCCCCAGGCCCGTAACGCGGCGTGGAAACGCGCACAGCCCGCGGTGCGTTCAGGGGAACGGACGGTGGGACCGGTCGGCGGGGTCCGGAAAGTGCGCGCAGCCGCCGGACTCGATCGGCGGTGGGCGGGTGCGTGCGCAGGAGCGAGGGTTCGGGGATGCGGCGTCCGGGCAGGAACATGTCTTCCCAGACGCGCCCGACGCGACGTTCCAGCTTGAGGAGGGCCGAAGCGAGGCCATCGGGATCGCCGGTCAGCTCGGCGCCACCCCTGTCGGCATCGTATTCCCGGGCCCGCGACAGCGCGAGCTGAAGAAGGGCCATGATCGTGGGTGAAAAGATCAGGACAAGCGGTACCTGCCAGGGCACATAAGCCGCGCCGGCCAGGATGAGCGGCAGGTTCAGCAGCAGGATGAGTTGCCCAACCCAGGACGCGAGCGACACTGCGCGCGACATCGCGTCGGCCAGACCCATGATCCAGAGATCGCGGTTGGCGATGTGAGCGACCTCATGCGCCAGGACCCCGGCCAGTTCGCGCTGGTTCATCAATCGCAGAAGACCATCACTGACGCAGACGGCGCTTTCATCCGGAGAGCCCATAGCGAAGGCGTTCGGCATCTGGCTCGGTACATAGTAGAGTTCCGGTACACGCGGCAGCCCGGCGCGGCGTGCGAGTTCGGCCAGTATCGCCATGCCCTCTGGAAATTCCCGCCCGCTGAGCCTGCGTGCGCCGTAGGCGTTCAGCAAAAGGCGTTTCGGGATGCCGGGTGACAGCAGCAATCCCAGCAAGGATCCGATGACGATCGCAATCGCCAAGCCCTGTCCCGCAATCGCCGAAACGATGAACCAGGCGATAACCGCCATACCCGCCAAAAGCAGTATGGATTGGAGCAGGTTCAGGAATTGGTGGCGCGGCGTCGCAGTCATGATCGCAATAAATTTCACTCGCGGCTAACGGGAAGTGGCACGCCACGGGATGTAAGAATTTTGGGCATCGTTGCCAGCTTCGATCTTCATGTCGGATCCCTCTTGAACTCGGCTCAAGCAATACCAATCTGGCCGGATGTGACAAATCAGCAACATCTCTACGGGTTGGCGCCGAGGAGAGAAGGGGATGGAAAAGAGAACCGAATTTAACATCTGGTACTGGATCGTCGCATTTTTTGCGGTGATCTTTATTCAGGATCTGATCGCCAGCTACCGCAGCATCGCGCCGATCAGCTACAGCCAATTCGAACAGTATCTCGCCGACGGCGACATCGCTTCGGTTTCGGTCGGGTCCGATACGATCACCGGCACCTTCGAGACTCCCATCGACGGCCGCTCTGGCTTCGTCACCACGATCGTCGATCCCGCAATTCTTGAACGGCTGGACGACGCGGATGTCGAGATCACCGGCGTTCCGCAAAACACCTGGATCGGGGTGCTTCTCTCCTGGGTGGTGCCTGCAGTGGTCTTCTTCGGTCTCTGGATGTTCGTCTTTCGCAAGTTCGCCGAGCGTCAGGGTTTTGGCGGTTTCCTGCAGGTCGGCAAGAGCAAGGCCAAGGTCTACATGGAGAAGGAAACGGGCGTCAGCTTTGCCGATGTGGCCGGGGTCGACGAGGCCAAGGCCGAGCTGGAGGAAGTGGTCGATTTCCTGAAGACGCCTGAGGATTACGGCAAGCTCGGCGCCCGGATCCCGAAAGGCATCCTGCTGGTCGGCCCGCCGGGTACCGGCAAGACGCTTCTGGCGCGGGCCGTGGCGGGCGAGGCGGGCGTGACCTTCTTCTCGATCTCGGGCTCGGAATTCGTCGAGATGTTCGTGGGCGTCGGT
This sequence comes from Salipiger abyssi, assembly GCF_001975705.1. Taxonomy (NCBI): domain Bacteria; kingdom Pseudomonadati; phylum Pseudomonadota; class Alphaproteobacteria; order Rhodobacterales; family Roseobacteraceae; genus Salipiger; species Salipiger abyssi. The sequence continues at coordinate 4,234,357 of NZ_CP015093.1, read as the reverse complement.
GCGGCCCGGGTGCGCGACCTGTTCGAGCAGGCCCGCAAGAACGCACCGGCGATCATCTTCATCGACGAGCTCGACGCGCTCGGCCGCGCCCGCGCCTCCGGTCAGATGGCCGGCGGGCATGACGAGCGCGAACAGACGCTGAACCAGCTTCTCACTGAGCTGGACGGGTTCGACCCGTCGTCGGGGATCGTGCTGCTGGCGGCCACCAACCGGCCGGAAATCCTCGACCCGGCGCTGCTCAGGGCCGGGCGCTTCGACCGGCAGGTGCTGGTGGACAAGCCCGACAAGAAGGGCCGCATCCAGATCCTCGGGGTACACATGAAGAAGGTGACGCTCGCACCGGACGTGGATGCGGAGAAGGTCGCCGGGCTGACCCCGGGCTTTTCCGGAGCGGACCTGGCAAATCTGGTCAATGAGGCGGCGCTATTGGCAACCCGCCGAAAGGCCGATGCGGTGACCATGGAAGACTTCAACAACGCAGTAGAGCGTATCGTCGCCGGGCTGGAGAAGCGCAACCGTGTTCTGAACGCGCGCGAGCGGGAAATCGTGGCGCATCACGAAATGGGGCACGCGCTGGTCGCGATGGCGCTGCCGGGGGTCGATCCGGTGCACAAAGTCTCGATCATCCCGCGCGGGATCGGTGCGCTCGGCTATACGATCCAGCGCCCGACCGAGGACCGCTTCCTGATGACCCGCGAGGAACTGGAGAACAAGATCGCCGTTCTTCTGGGCGGGCGTGCGGCCGAGAAGCTCATATACGATCACCTTTCGACCGGTGCCGCCGACGACCTGGTGAAGGCAACCGACATCGCCAGGGCCATGGTCGCGCGCTACGGCATGGACCCCGATCTGGGCCATGTCAGCTATGACACCGAGCGGCCCGGCTTCCTTGGCACGGGGGATCAATCCGCCTGGCTCAACCGCCGCCACAGCGAGGCAACGGCCGAGCGGATGGATACCGCTGTCAAGGCGATCATCGACGACATCTTCGCGCGTACGGTCGCGCTTCTCGACGCGAACCGGGCGCTGCTGGAGGAAACGTCCCGCGATCTGCTCTACCGCGAGACGCTGGACGAGCCCGACCTTCGGGCCATCGCAGAAAAGGTCCGCACTCAGGAGGTCGAGGCGGCCTGAACACAGAGACCCAGTCCGGACGTTCCGGCTGGGAGCATGACGGAGGTGAAAAATGGCAAACGGCATCTGTGATATCTGCAAATCCCGACCTGCCAGCTTTCGTGCGCAGGTCTCTGTCAACGGTGAACGCAAGGTGATGGAGCTTTGCGACGAGGACTACCGCAGGATCGCCCGACGGCAAGGGCGTAGCGCATCGCCACTGGAATCGCTTTTCGGAGGGCGCTCGCTCTTCGATGAATTCTTTGGCGATGCCGGTGGCCTTTTCGATCGGCTTGGCGAAGATCAGGGGCAACCCGTCCCTATCCGACAGGCGGGGCGCACCGCGCGGCGCGGCGGCATCAATATCGCTGACCGCCTGAGCGAACAGGCCAACCGGCTTTTGCAGGAGGCGGGCCAGAAGGCGCATGAATTCGGCCGGACCGAGGTTGATACGGAACACCTTCTGCTGGCGCTTACCGGCTCGGATGTTGTCCGCACGGTGCTGGGGCAGGTCAAGATCGACGCCGACGATCTGCGCCGCCAGATCGAGAGCGAAGCGAAGAAGGGCGACGCAACGGGGGAGGACCGTGAGATCGGCGTCAGCCCGCGGGTGAAGGATGCGCTGAACCGCGCCTTCATCGCCTCGAACGAGCTGGGCCATTCCTATGTCGGCCCCGAACACCTTCTGATCGGTCTCGCCGAAGAGGGCGAGGGCGTGGCGTCGAGCATCTTGAACCGGCTGGGCCTGACGCCGCAGGCGCTACGCCAGCAGGTGACAAAGGTCGTCGGTCAGGGGGCCGAGGAAGGCCGCGTCGAAACCCCGTCGAGCACGCCTGATCTGGATGAATACAGCCGCGATTTGACCAAGCTGGCGCGCGAGGGCAGGCTCGACCCGGTGATCGGCCGGGCGCGTGAAATCGAGACGACGATCGAGGTTCTGGCGCGGCGCAAGAAGAACAACCCGGTGCTGATCGGCGAACCGGGTGTCGGCAAGACCGCGATCATCGAGGGGCTGGCGCAGCGCATCGTCGCGGGCGAGGTGCCCGAGGCGCTGCGCGACAAACGGCTGGTCGAACTCAACATCAATTCGATGGTGGCCGGATCGAAATATCGCGGTGAGTTCGAGGAGCGGGTCCAGAAGATCCTCAAGGAGATCGAGGCCAACAAGGCCGACATGATCCTGTTCATCGACGAGATCCACACCATCGTCGGAGCCGGACAGGGCGGCGGCGAAGGCGGGCTCGACATCGCCAATACGTTCAAGCCGGCGCTGGCCCGCGGCGAGCTGAACCTGATCGGCGCGACCACCCTGAACGAGTACCAGAAATACATCGAGAAGGACGCCGCGCTGGAGCGCCGCTTCCAGCCGGTCTATGTCGATGAGCCGACGGTGGCGCAGACGATCATGATCCTGCGCGGACTGCGCGACACGCTGGAAAGCCACCACAAGGTGACGATCACCGACGAGGCCATCGTCGCGGCGGCCGAGCTTTCCGACCGCTACGTCACCGGCCGCTTCATGCCCGATAAGGCCATCGACCTGATCGACCAGGCTGCCGCGCGCGTGAAGATCAGCGCTACCGCGCGTCCCGTCGATGTCCAGGAGCTCGAGGCTGAGGTCGCCCAGATCCGGCGCGAGCAGGACTACGCTGCGGGGAGGAAGCAGTTCGACCGTGCTGCTGAACTCAAGAAAGAGCTTGAAGCCAAACAGGTCGAGCTTGACGAGTTGATGGAAACCTGGAAGCGCGACCGGGCCTCTGCGACGGCTGAAGTGCGCGCCGACCACGTGGCGCAGATCGTCTCGAAACTGACCGGCGTGCCGGTGAGCGAACTGACGACAGAAGAGCGCGAAAAGCTGCTGAAACTCGAGGACAAGTTGCATGAGCGGGTAATCGGCCAGGAAGAGGCCATCCATGCCGTTGCCGATGCCGTGCGACTGGCGCGCGCCGGGCTGCGCGAGGGCTCCGGCCCGACCGCGACCTTCCTGTTCCTCGGCCCGACCGGCGTCGGCAAGACCGAGCTGGCCAAGACTCTGGCGGAGACGATCTTCGGTGATCAGGATGCGATGATCCGCATCGACATGTCCGAATATGGCGAACGTCACGCGGTCGCGCGGCTGGTTGGCGCCCCGCCGGGCTATGTCGGTTACGACGAAGGCGGCCAGCTGACGGAACGGGTCCGGCGCCGGCCCTATTCTGTCGTGCTGCTCGACGAGATCGAGAAGGCGCATGCAGATGTCTATAACATCCTGCTGCAGGTCTTCGACGATGGCCGCCTGACCGACGGCAAGGGCCGCGTGGTGGATTTCACCAACACCATCATTATCGCCACGTCGAACCTCGGCTCCGATATCATCCAGCGCAACCTTCGCAAGCGCGGAACCAAGGAGTTCGACGAGGCAGGGCAGAAGGCCGAACTGATGGACGTGTTGCGTGCCCATTTCCGGCCCGAGTTCATCAACCGGATCGACGAAATCATCGTCTTCCATTCTCTGAACCAGTCGGAAATCCGGCAGATCGTCGAGCTGCAGCTGGCCCGTGTCGCCCGCACGGCGCTGACCCAGGGGGTCGAGCTCGACTATGACGGAAGCGTTGCGGAGCATTTCGGAGCAGTGGGTTTCCGGCCAGAGTTCGGCGCCCGCGAGTTGCGACGGCTAATCCGTTCGGAACTGGAGACTGAGCTCGCCCGCGAGATGCTTTCCGGTCGGATCGAGGACGGCGACAAGGTGCGCGTCGCCTGGACCGCGGATGATCAGAAGATCACGTTCCAAAAGCTGGAGAGCGCAGGAGAAACCGAGACCCCCGAAGTGCCGGGCAAAGCCGATAGCGAAGAGGCTGAGCCCGCCTCTGAATGATGGCCCGCGCACCGGCGGTGACGCCGCCGGTGCCGCAATCCGAAGAGAGGTAAATCATGCTGAAAGGACACAACCGCCCACCGTTTCGACCGAAGATCCCCGGAACTGACCTGACATCTCCAGACGTGCCGACAGCGTTGATCTACAGGCCAGCTCGCTCGTCTCACACCTCCGCTCCAATCAGGCGGCAGCATTGGATACTCGAGTTTGAGACGGCCCGGGCGCCGGTCATCGAGCCTCTTATGGGCTGGACCGCAACCAAAGATCCCTATCGTCCGATCCGCCTGACATTCCCTGATCTCGACAGCGCCATCGCCTTCGCGGAACGAAACGACTGGCAGTATATCGTGCGCCACGAGCCGGACAAACGTCGATCCGTGCCACCGCGCCGCTTCTGGTGGGAGACAGCGCCAACCAGCAAGGGAGCCGATGCTCCTGGCGCCCACCGCATCGAGACCGGCCACCGACCGAGTTCCCGGCACCGGCTTCACCGAGGCATCGACGCGGCCAGCGTTCGTGATCTATCAGCGGAACTCGCGACGGCTGCAGACCCGGTCTGTGAAGCGAGTGCTGAATCCTTCCCCGCGTCCGACCCACCGGCGTGGATCGGGGCAACTGTCTATGGAAGCGGGCGACGTTGATGCACGCCGACCAGGGGCTGTTGGAGGCCGCCGCGTTGCTCGCCATGATGGCTTTTTGCCATGTCGCGATCTGCGCATGGCTTGGCATCCCCGCACTGGTCGGTTTCCTGCTGTCCGGCATTGTGATCGGGCCGTCCGGTCTGGGGCTCATCGCCGAGGGTGCCACACTGACGCTTATAGGTGAGGTCGGGGTGATCCTGCTTCTCTTTGCGCTTGGTCTGGAATTCTCCCTCGACAAGCTCGTGTCGCTCCGGCGGCTGATCTTCGGACTCGGTCTGACACAGGTGCTCGTAACCGGAGGGTCGGTCACCGCAGGGCTGCTCGTCTTTACCGAGATCGCGCCGGCGGCGGCGGTTCTGATCGCTGGCGCGGTCGCGATGTCGTCGACCGCGCTTTGCCTTAAGGTCCTGGCGGGCGGCGATGCGCTCGGGACGCCCCAGGGACGGGTCGCGATCGCTGTTCTGCTGTTTCAGGATCTGGCGGCCGTCGGCTTTCTGGCCTTTCACGATGTCATCGCCGCGGCAGGAGTCGTGGAAAGCGGGCACGACGTCCTGAAGATGGTCGAGGGCATGGGCGTGCTCGTCGGGGCGCTCTTCATCGCCCGGTCAATGCTTCAGCGGCTTGCCGGATGGGTCGCAACCCAGGGCGAGGCTGAACTCGCACAGCTTCTGGCCCTGACCGTTGCCTTGCTCGCGGCCATTATTGCGCAGGTTGCGGGTCTTTCGCCGGCGCTCGGTGCCTTCGCTGCCGGCATGATGATCGCTGAGGGCGACGCCCGCCAATTCGTTGAACGGGAAATCAGGCCGTTCCGGGATCTGTTCGTCGGGGTGTTCTTCATCGGTATCGGAGCTCAACTCCATATAGGTGCGCTTTGGTCGACATGGCCAATGGTGTTGGCATGGCTTTTTGTGCTCATGGTGGTGAAACTCGCGCTTGTTGTTGCCCTGACCCGCATGTTCGGAGAACAGCTCGAGACTGCGCTTCGCGCGGGCGCCATCCTGGCCCATGGCGGCGAATTCAGCTTGATGCTCATCTCTGTCACGACTGCCTCCGGCCTGTTGCAAGCCAAGATCGCCGACCCTCTGTTCCTTGCGTTGGGGCTGAGCATGCTGATTGGAGCGGTTGTGGTTCGTCGCGCAGCGTGAATGCGGCCAACGCACACTCAGCACCTGCCTGCTTCGCGCCATATTTTTTGCGCGCGGGAGGGGGTTGAAACTCCAAAGTCGATTTCTAACTGAACTTTTCGCAGGGGTTCCCTGCTATCTGACATCGCTGTTTTGCGCAGGAGGTTTTGCCGGGCAAGGCCATCTCGCGTTCCGGAACCATGGTCCGGCGGATGGCAGTGATCTTGTATCACGACTGTCCGAATTCGAGATGCCACATCCGGCGGTCATGCCCAGGCGGGGTGATCGTAGACGACCTTCTCGCATCCATTGTTGAGGCTTCGCTCAGAAGAGGAGGTTTTGCCGATGAAGATCGCACAGATCGCACCGCTGGAAGAAAGTTGCCCGCCGCGTCTCTATGGGGGAACAGAAAGGATCGTCTCCTATCTCACCGAAGAACTGGTCAGGCAGGGCCATGAAGTCACGCTGTTCGCCAGCGGCGACAGCCGGACCAAGGCCCACCTGGTTCCGTGCAGCAAGGAAGCGCTCCGGCTCGATCCGAACGTGAAGAACTCGCTGCCTTGGCATGTCGCCATGCTGGAGGAAGTCCGCTTGCGGGCCGATGAATTCGACGTGCTGCATTTTCACATCGACTTCCTGCACTATCCCATGGCGCGCGCATTCGCCGATCGCATGGTGACGACCATGCACGGCCGGCTCGACGGGCCTGATCTTCGTCCCTTCTATGCGACCTTCCCGAACTATCCGCTCGTTTCGATCTCGGACGACCAGCGCCGTCCGGTGCCCTTCGTGAACTGGGCAGGAACAGTTTATCACGGTCTTCCCAAGACTCTGCTGCCCTTCACCGAACGCCCGAACGGCGACTATCTTGCTTTCCTCGGACGGATTTCGCCGGAGAAACGCCCGGACCGCGCCATCGAAATTGCGGCGCGGGCGGGGATGCCACTGAAAATCGCCGCCAAGATAGGCGATGCGGATCGCAAGTATTGGGAAGAGATCATCGCGCCTATGGTCGACGCCCACGACAATGTCGAGTTCATCGGAGAGATCAACGAGAAGCAAAAGGCCGAATTTCTCGGGAACGCGCGGGCGCTGCTCTTCCCGGTCGACTGGCCCGAACCTTTCGGCTTGGTGATGATCGAGGCCATGGCCTGCGGCACGCCTGTAATCGCATGGGCGAATGGCTCAGTGCCCGAGATCGTGGAGCCAGGGCTGACCGGCTATGTCGTGCACTCGCTGGAGGACGCTGTCGCGGCCGTCAGCAAGCTGGACCGTATCAGCAGAGGAATCGTGCGCGAGACGTTCGAAGAACGCTTCACCGCAGATCGCATGGCGCGCGACTATGTCGAAATCTATCGCGGGCTGCCGGGCGTCGAGGCTGTTACGATGCCGCTCCCGCATATGCTCGGCGGCCATGGGGCCCATGTCCTGCATGCAGCGGAATGAGTGCGAAGGAGAGTAAGATGACCGAGGCGCTGCAACAGACGGCCTTGCGTGCGTCGCAACTGGTCGCGCCGCCGGCGCAATTCTTCATCCCGGCGGCAGCCTCCTTGCAGGAGCGGCGGCCACGAACCCTGAAGCACGGCGATACCTTCGCCGTGTTCGATCACAATGGCGATGTGCTCTCGGGGCCAGGCAGCCCCGAGGGCCTGTTCCATCGCGACACCAGGTATCTCTCGCATTACTATCTGACCATCGGGGGAGAGCGGCCCATGCTGCTCTCGTCCACATTGCGCGACGATAACGCCACGCTGACCTGCGATCTGACGAATCCCGATCTTTATGACGAAACCGGTCGCTGTCTGATTGCGCATGATCGCATCCACATGCGCCGGACGCGGTTTCTCTGGCAGGGCACGTGTTATGAGCGGCTGGCGGTACGCAATTTCGACGAGGCCCCACATGAGATTACCTTGGAAATCGCCTTTGAGGCCGATTTTGCGGATATTTTTGAGGTCCGTGGCCGGGTGCGGGCCCGCCGGGGAACGTCGCTCTTGCCGGAGGTGGATGGCTCGCACGTGCTCTTGTCGTACCGGGGGCTCGACCACAATCCACGTAGCACCGCTCTGCGTTTTGATCCTGCGCCTGCGCAGCTTGAGCCGGGGAAAGCCGTCTATCGTCTGAGCCTCGCCCCCGGCGAAACGCGTTCGCTCTTTATCGAGATCGGCTGCGACGTGAATGGGGCTGAGGATCCTCCGTCGCGCCTGTTTTTCCGCTCGTTGCGGGACGCGCGCCGCGCACTCAGACGTTCTTCTTCCCGCGCAGCCACGGTGCAAAGCTCCAACGAGATATTCAACGAGACCATGCGCCGTTCGGTCTCGGACCTCTACATGCTCATGACCGATACGGAGGAGGGGCCCTATCCCTATGCGGGCGTGCCCTGGTTCAGCACCGTGTTCGGGCGCGATGCTCTGATCACCGCCTGGGAAATGCTCTGGCTCGACCCGGCGGTCGCGCGGGGCGTTTTACTGCATCTTGCGGCCAACCAGGCGACGGAATTCGATCCGGATACCGATGCCGAGCCAGGCAAGATCCTTCATGAAGTGCGTTATGGCGAAATGGCGGAAACCGGCGAAGTTCCGTTCCGGCGCTATTACGGCAGCGTGGATTCGACACCGCTGTTCGTGATGCTCGCCGGGGCGTATTTCGAACGCACCGGCAATCGGGTGGTGCTGGAAACACTCTGGCCGCATGTCTGTGCGGCGCTCGACTGGATCGAGACCTATGGCGATCGGGACGGCGACGGTTTCGTGGAATACGGGAGGCGCAGCGACAAGGGGCTCGCCAACCAGGGGTGGAAGGACAGTCATGATGCGGTGTTTCACGCCGATGGGACGCTGGCCAAGGGGCCGATCGCGCTATGCGAGGTACAGGGCTACGTCTATGCTGCCCGGCTGGCTGCGTCCGAGATCGCACGGGAACTCGGTCATGACGGGATCGCGGAGGAACAGGCGCAAAAGGCCTCGGAATTGAAGTCCCGTTTTGACGCGGCGTTCTGGGACGATGAGCTTGGAACCTATGTGCTCGCCCTCGATGGTGACAAACGGCCCTGCCGAGTACGCAGTTCGAACGCGGGCCATCTGCTCTGGACGGGAATCGTCCCGGAGGAGCGCGCCGAAACGGTCGTTCGAGCCCTGATGGGGCCGTCGTCTTTCTGCGGATGGGGAGTGCGGACCATTGCCGCGGGTCAGGCACGGTACAATCCGATGAGCTATCACAACGGGTCGGTCTGGCCCCATGACAATGCGCTGATCGGGGCGGGGTTGGCGCGCTACGGGTTCCGTGAAGAGGCCGCACGGATTTTCGAGGGCATCTTCTCTGCGGCCACCTATATCGACCTGCGACGGTTGCCGGAGTTGTTCTGCGGCTTCCCGCGCCGCGAGACGCAAGGCCCCACCTTCTATCCGGTGGCCTGTACGCCGCAGGCCTGGGCGGCGGGAGCGCCGCTTTTGCTGCTTCAGGCCTGTCTCGGGCTGCGCTTCGACGCCGAGGCGCGGCAGGTGATCTTCGAGCAACCGATCCTTCCGGAGTTTCTGGGAGAGGTCGTGCTGCGCAATCTCCGCCTTGATGGTGGATCCGTCGATGTGGCTCTGCGCCGGTCTGGCACCCACGTGGTTGCCGATGTTCTGCGTCGCGACGGACCGGTTCGGGTTATTGTGACCACCTGAAGGGACGGGCTGGCGCCATCGTCTGCGCCAGCCCGATTTCTGCTACTGCAGATCATCTTCTTCCTGATCGGCTTCGAGCAATTCGACCAGCCGGGCGACCCGGCCCGATGGGAAGGGGCTATGGGCATCGACCTGCGCCTCGTCCGCCTCGACCCAGGCCTTGGCACAGGCAAGTTCGGAGGCGTCGGCGCCGGTGCGCAGAATATCAGACAGAAGCGTGGGGTCCGTGCCGGGACCCAGGATGCTTTTCACGTCGTTTTCGGTCATGATCTCCTCCTTTCGAATGCTACAAGGAAGCAAGAGAAATATAGGAGAGCTGTTCGTAGAAAAAAGTTTCCGAGCATCCTCTTGAAACCGTAAGGTGCTGTTCCAAATCACTTTATGCAGATCGCCCAGATGGGGATCGGCCATAAAGCGGGACATCGCTCCTGCGGTGCTCCCGATGTCTGTACCCATGTTGCTCAAAGGAGGATATGGCTATGGCAACGACACTTGATTTTGCACCTCTGTTCCGTTCGAGCGTTGGCTTCGACCGTATGCTCGACGCGCTCGAGACAGCCCGTCGAGTGGAGACGCTCGACAACTGGCCGCCTTATGACATCGTCAAGACCGGCGAGGACGACTATCGCATCGACATGGCGGTGGCGGGCTTTGCCGAAGACGATCTGACCCTGACCCAAGACAAGAACATGCTGATCGTGTCGGGCCGCAAGGAGACGCCCGAAGGTGACGGCGGTGTCAGCTATCTCTATCGTGGCATCGCCGGCCGGTCGTTTGAACGTCGGTTCGAACTGGCCGATCACGTCCGGGTCGAAGCGGCCACGCTGTCGAACGGCTTGCTGACCGTCGAGCTCAAGCGCGAGATCCCCGAGGAACTCAAACCGCGTCGGATCGAGATCGCGTCGGCTGAGGCGACCGAGGGTCTCGAGACCAGGCAGCTCGAGACAGCTCCAGAGCCGGAACCGGTCGCGGCCTGAACCAGCTTGGACCCAGAACGGGACGTTCCGGCCGCTCGGGTGGCGGCCGGACGCCCTTCCTGCAATCTGGAGGCTAAGAGATGAACGTGATCAGCGGAGATTTCACAGGACAATCACATGTATCACCCATTCTGAGTCAGGCCGGTTCGCGACCAGACTGGGACTCTTCTCTGCCGGACGATGCGGTCGCCCGGATATGGAAACCGTCGAAATCGGCGATGACCTCGGGGCGCACGCGTACGAAGGGCTGGAAGATGAGCTTTCCACGCCGGACCGGTCCTTGGCTCGAGCCTTTGATGGGCTGGACGGGTGGCGACGACACGATCCAGCAGATAGACCTTAGCTTTCCGACGCTGGAAGCCGCTATTCGCCATGCAAAGCGTCTGGGGGTGGCTTACGAGGTGCATCTGCCGGCAGGCGAAGCCGCGCGCCGTGCCGCCCGGGCACGGGACAGGCAGGCCGGGCTGTGGTCCGATGCCACGCTCTCTCGGCTCGGACTGTCCGAGATGCGGCAAACCTATCGTGACGCGATGGCCGGCGCAAAACGGCGGGGCGATCCGAAAGGCGGCGATGATGGGCGTTCTCCCATTGAAGTTGCTTCGGACGCCAGCCTGTCGTTGGAGGCTCGCCGTTCTATCCTGATGAACTGGGCCTACACGGAGTATCTTCAGGATGTCGCCAGCACCGAAGGCATGCCGGAAAACCAGCGTGCATCGCAGTTTGCCGAGGTTGAACGAGCGCTGTTGGCGCTTGAAGCGGCGGTGGCCGCCGACGGATTGTATCCATCCGTTGAGGAAGGGAGGGCGGCATGAATCCCTTCGTTGCAATTGATGCCCAGCAGGCGGTGCCCGATCGTTTCGCACTGGTCCTCGCCGCGAGCGCCCGCAGCCGGGCGCTGAGGGCCGGGGCAGAACCGCGGGTCGAACCTAAACGGCAAGCAACCGAAGAGCTTGCCTTGGAAGAGATCGCGACCGGTGCGATTTCGCAGGAGGAGCTGTTGCCCTTCCTGCCTGCGCCGGCGCCCAAGCGGCTGGCTCGGCCGCATTGAATCCCTGGTGAAGAGAAAGGAGGTAACACCATGAGCAAGACCTGGACCACGAACTATGACAAGCTTGGCGACGGCATCAGCCTTCTCGCGGGCCTAGCCCTCGCTGGGTTGCCCTTCGTCGTCACGATGACCGATATTGCCTTCTGGAGCGCCCTACTGACAGGAGGACTGATCGCAGTGCTTGCCGCAATTGCGCTTTGGCGACCGCATGAAGGGCTTGACTGGGCGCGTATGGTTGCGGGTGTCTGGGCTGCGATCAGCCCATGGGCTCTCGTAGCCGGCTTCACGCTCAGTATCGCGCTTGCCCATGTGGCCCTCGGCGTGCTCGCGCTGGCCTTTCCCGCCTGGCGGCGCTGGAAGAACGACGGTGGGAATTCTGCTCTGACAGCCTAATTTGGCTACCGGCCCCGCGAACGGGGCCGGTAGTTTCTTACGTTGTTTGAAAGACCAACGAAGTAGTGACGCGTTATCGGGATTTAAACCTCCACCTTCGGAGGGCAGCGCTCAAGAGTGCTGTCGCGTTTCCGCCAAGGCTAAGCTACCGCTCGAAATAGCAATTCCAGACCGCGGGAAATCCCCACAACCATCGCAATTTTCTTAGATACATCTCTAACATCATCTGGCCCCATGGGCCGACCGTCCAGTGGCAAGTTATGATGGGTGCGCCCTCCCGCAACCATCTTTACTTGCTCGGGGCGCAAGTTGTGATCAGATCCTGCCCCCGCAACCAACGATACTTCGATAATTTGAAGGCAGATCGCTTGGAGTGTGGCCTATTTGAGCTTCCTTCAAAGTTTCAGGCTGGGGAACCTTCGGCAAGGCGGGCTGAGCTCAGGCTCTGTCGATTGCGACCTGCATTCCCGGCCAGTTTGCATATTTGTCGCCTGTTTCTCGGATGTGCGTATAGCGTTTCAGGCTAACCCAAGACCTGTGTCCGCTGACCGCCGCGACATGGGGGATGTTCCAACCCATCTCGAACAACCGGGAAATGCCTTCGTGGCGCAGATCGTGGAAGTGCAGATCCTCGATCCCGAGTAGCTTGCAAGCGCGTGTGAAGTTGGTCGTGATCGCGTCCGGGGAGTAGGGGAAGATCTCAGCCTTGCTCTTGCGCATACTGTCGATGACCCGAATGGCCTCCTCAGGCAGATCGACCCAGGTATCGTTTCCGAGTTTTTCGCCGGGATGCTTCATGTCGCGGACCAGGATGCGCTTGTGCTCCTTCTGAAAGTCATCCCAGGTGAGCCGGGTGATCTCTGCCTGTCGGCGCGTCGAGAAGAGAGCGAAAACGATCACCTTGTGCATGGGCATGGCTTGAGGCGTTCTCTGGCGCCGATCAATGAAGTGGGCCAGCAGCCGGTCGAGTTCATCAAGGGTGGGCCTGCGGTTCCGCTGCGCAGAACGGGAGATGATCCCCATGCGGCGCGCGACGGTGATCGCGTCTCTCATCTCCCGGTCATCCAGTCGAAAGTCCCACATCGGTCGGGCTATGGCGAAAATGGAGGCGAGATGGCTCGCGTAGTTCCCGACGGTTTGCGGTTGTCCAGGCAGTGACTGAAGGAACTCGATGATATCCTTCGCCTTGATGGTGGAGCAGGGCAGATCGGCGATCGGGTAGGTGGTGATGGTCCTGAGGACCTGCGCTTTCGTGCGGCCGATGTCCTTCACGGCTTCCTCGGTATAGCGCTCGATCGCTTTGGACAGCGGGGGATCGGATGCGTTCAACTCTTCCAGCGCACCAGGTCTTGCTAGCTCTTTCTCGCGTTTCTTTATCCAGGCGGTCGCAGCTGGACGTCTGTCAAAAGTCTTCGTCTCATGATAGACGGTGCCCTCGCGCATCACTCGTACACGTGCCCTGTAGCTGTTATGTCCATCCTTGCGTTTGCGCGTGGTGATCGAGCCCATGATGGTCTCCCCATTTGGTCCATGGAACTGTATTTGGTCCACAGGACCAAATCCAGTGTCAAAATCGACTGATTTGGTCCATAATGAGCGGAAACGAGACGAGCTGAAGGTGCGCCGAAGTGGCTGAGAAAAAAAGAAAAAAGGAGATATCAACGGCTTCCCGTCTGTCCGTCGCGCCCATGATGGACTGGACCGACCGGCATTGCCGGTATTTCCACCGGCTGCTGTCGCGGCAGACGCTGCTCCATACCGAGATGGTCACCGCCCCCGCGCTGGTGCGGGGTGGGGCGCTGCATCTGCTCGATTTCAGCCCCGAGGAACATCCCGTCGTGCTGCAACTGGGCGGGTCGGAGCCGCAGGAACTGGCCGAGGCGGCGCGGCTTGGTGAGCAGGCGGGATACGATCAGGTCGACCTCAATTGCGGCTGCCCGTCGGACCGGGTGCAGTCGGGCACGTTCGGCGCGGTGCTGATGAAGACGCCCGAGCTGGTGGCCGACTGCGTCGCTGCCATGCGCGCGGCGGTGGGCATCGAGGTGAGCGTGAAATGCCGCATCGGGGTCGACGATCAGGAGCCGCGCGAGGTGCTGCCGCGCTTTGTCGAAAAGGTTGCCGGGGCAGGGTGCCGCAAGGTGACGATCCATGCGCGCAAGGCCTGGCTGCAAGGGCTCAGCCCCAAGGAAAACCGCGATATCCCGCCGCTCGACTATCCGCTGGTGGTGGAGATGAAGCGGGCCTTCCCGGAGCTCGAGATCTCGATCAATGGTGGCATCGACAGTCTCGAAGCCGCGCAGGCGCTGCTGGAGGAGGGGCTCGACGGGGTGATGATTGGGCGCGCCGCCTATCACAAGCCCTGGGAGATCCTCGCCGGGGCGGATGCGCGGATCTATGGCGCTGCGGCGGAGGCCAAGGCGCCCGAGGACATTGCCCGCGCCATGCTGCCCTATATCGAGCGCCATCTGGCGCAGGGCGGGCGGCTGCATCAGATCACCCGGCACATGCTGGGGCTCTTCGCGGGCCGTCCCGGTGCGCGCGGCTGGCGGCGGGTGCTGTCGGAGGAGGCGACGCGCGACGGCGTGGGGCCCGAACTGATCGAAAAGGCGCTGATGCGGGTGACCGAGGCGGCCTGAGCCTTACCGGTCGCGCCGGCCCGCGCGCCCGCCGCGGCGGCGGATGAGCTGGCTCTTGCGGCCCGGCAGCTCTGCCATCACCGCACGGCGCTCCGCCTGGGTCATCTTCGACCAGGCGGCGATCTCGTCGATGCTGCGCAGGCAGCCGGTGCAGAGCCGCGCCTCCGGATGAATGACGCAGATCTTGATGCAGGGGCTCTCGATCTCGTCGCGTTTCCAGACCTCGTCGCTCATGGCTTACCCCCGCAGATGGCGCAGCCGGTCGAGCGCGCCCTGAAGGATGTAGGAGGCCGCCACATGGTCGATCAGCTCGGCGCGCTTCTTGCGCGAGGTGTCGGCCTCCAGCAGCGCGCGCTCGGCGGCGACGGTGGAGAGGCGTTCGTCCCAGAAGGTCAGCGGCCCGTCCCAGAGCTGCGCGAAATTGCGCGCGAAGGCGCGGGTCGACTGGCAGCGCGGGCCTTCGGAGCCGTCCATATTGCGCGGCAGGCCGAGCACGATGCCGCCGATCTCGCGCGCGGAGAGGATCGCTTGCAGGCGCTGCGCATCCTCGGTGAATTTCTTGCGCTTGATCGTTTCCAGCGGCGTGGCCACGGTCAGCAACCGGTCCGACAGCGCCACGCCGATGGTCTTGGTGCCGAGGTCGAGCCCGGCGATGGCGCGCATCGGGGGCAGGGCAGCGGCAAAGTCTTCGATCTCGTCGAGGATCATTCCACCACCCCCGCCTGACGTGCGCCGGCGCGCACGATGTCCAGCATCTCGGGCCGCCCGGCAAAGACGGTCTGCGCCTCGGCCCAGATCGCACCGGCGCGCTCGGTTTCGCCCAGCACGCCGAGCGCGCCCAGTAGCTGCGCCCATTCCTGCGGCGAGCCGCCCTCGGTGGCCAGCCGCTCGCCCAGCCGGTCGACCATGCCCTGGATCATGTCCTGACGTTCGGCGTCGCTCAGGTCGGCGGTGGCCTCCACATCGGCGGCGCTGGGGCCGGCGAGCCCGGGGCCGCGCGGTGCGGCGCCGGCGGGAAGCTGGTAGTCGTTCTTGCCGGCGGCCATGGCGAGCTCGCCGATCTGCTCGCGGATCGGCGGCACCCAGGGATCGTCGGGCGCGCTGTTGCGCAGCAGCTGGTCCCAGATGCGGAAGGCGGAATCGGGCCGCCCGGTCTGCGCCATCATCAGCCCGCCGTAATAGCGGGCCACGCCGTTCGCCGGATCGCGCGCCATGATCTCATCGAGCACCCGCTCGGCCTCGGGCGAGACATAGCCGCCGGCGGCCAGCACCAGCATGTCGGCGAGATCGGCGTAATCCTTGGCGGTGGCGCTCTCGCCCTTGAGCTCGATCAGCCGGCGCTGCGCCGCATAGGCCGCCGGGTAGTTCCCCAGCGCCGCCTCGGAGCGGGCAAGCAGCATGTGGCCCTGAATGTCGTCGGGCCGTTCCTGGACGGCGCCGCGCAGGCGCTCGACCAGCGTCATGTAATCCTCGGGCGCCTCGACCTGCGGGGTGGCGGGAAGCTGCGCCTCGACCTCCTCCTGGCTGGGACGGTTGGCGCGCAGCTCACGGGCAGAGGCGATGCGGTCCTGCAACCCCAGATCGCCATAGCCCGGCGCGCCCAGCGTGGCATAAAGCCCGAAGCCGCCGCCGAGCAGCGCCAGTGCGATCAGCACCGCCATGGCCGTGGCCGGGCCGCGCCCGCGCGCGCTCTCGCCCTCGGTATCGTGGATCTTGGCATCGGCGGCGAGGATGCGGCGTGACACCTCGGTCTTGAGCCGCTCGGCCTCTTCGCTGCCGATCACCCCGCGTGCCGCGTCGCGCTCGATCTCCTTGAGCTGGTCGCGATAGATCTGGAGGTCATAGGCCTCCGCCGGGCCGGTCTCGCGCTGCCCGCGCAGCAGCGCCAGCGCCAGCAGCGCCGCCACGATCAGCGCGCCCGCGCCTGCAACGATCCAGAAAAGGGTCATGCTCACTCCCGTCCACGTCCTCCGGATCCATGTATAGATGCAAAGCGGCGGAAAAAAGCCCTCAGAGGCGCGGCCAAATGGCCCTGCGCGCCGCCGGGGGACAGGGTGGTTGCGGTTCACGCCCGGCTGATGTTGAGTTCTGGTGGTAGGGGACGCGCCTGTCCCGGATTCGAGGCCCGATGAAACGTTACTCCGTCTTTGCCATCGCCCGCGAGGCCGCACGCTATCACACCGGATGGGGCCGCGCCTGGCGCCGTCCGCAGCCGAAACCGCGCTATGACGTGGTGATCGTGGGGGCCGGCGGGCACGGGCTCGCCACCGCCTATTACCTCGGCAAGAATTTCGGCATCACCAATGTCGCGATCATCGAGAAGGGCTGGCTCGGCGGCGGCAATACCGGGCGCAACACCACGATCATCCGCTCGAACTACCTTCAGGACCCGTCTGCGGCGCTCTATGAAAAGGCGCGCTCGCTCTACGAGACGCTGAGTCAGGATCTGAACTACAACGTCATGTTCAGCCCGCGCGGCGTGATGATGCTGGCCCAGACCGAGCATGAGCTGCGCGGCTATCAGCGCACGGTGCATGCCAACCGCATGCAGGGCATCGACACCGAGATGATCTCGCCGCGCGAGGTCAAGCGGCTCTGCCCGATCATGAATATCGACGGCCCGCGCTACCCGGTGCTGGGCGCGCTCTGGCAGGCCCGCGGCGGCACCGCCCGGCACGATGCGGTGGCCTGGGGCTATGCGCGTGCCTGTTCCGACATGGGCATGGACATTATCCAGAATTGCGAGGTCACCGCCGTGCAGCGCGACGGGGACCGCGTGACCGGCGTCTCCACCACGCAGGGAGATATCGCCTGCGACAAGCTGGGCATCGTGGTCGCGGGCCATTCCGGGGTGCTGGCCGAGATGGCCGGCTTCCGCCTGCCGCTGGAATCGGTGGCCTTGCAGGCGCTGGTCTCGGAGCCGATCAAGCCCTGCATGGACGTGGTCGTCATGGCCAACACCGTGCATGGCTATATGAGCCAGTCCGACAAGGGCGAGATGGTGATCGGCGGCGGCACCGACGGCTATGTGAACTACACCCAGCGCGGCAGCTTCCAGCATATCGAAGAGACCGTGCGCGCGCTGGTCGAGACCTTCCCGATGATCTCGCGGCTGAAGATGCTGCGGCAATGGGGCGGCATCGTCGACGTGACGGGCGACCGCTCGCCGATCCTGTCGAAAACGCCGCTCGAGGGCTGTTTCATCAATTGCGGCTGGGGCACCGGCGGGTTCAAGGCGATCCCGGGCTCGGGCTGGGGTTTTGCCGAGCTGATGGCGAAGGGGCATTCGCCGCTTACCGAGGCGTTCGGGCTCGACCGCTTCCGCGAGGGGCGGTTCATCGACGAAAGCGTCGCGGCGGGGGTGGCGCATTGAGGATATTCTATTTCGGTGAAGATCTACTTGATTTGCTTGTAGCCAAGGCTCTCGCGCCGCTGGTCAAGTGGCACCTCGCCGCAATGGAAAAGCGCGATGGTGACGCTGCGTCTCGTCAGAAAGAACAGTTGCAGGCGTTGCACAGACTCTTCGCGCGTGCGGAAGGCGCGCTTTTGGCGTTGATGCCCGTTGTTGCTGTCATAGCCCTTTTGGGCGTCACTTACGTTCTGAGTCAGTCCTGTAGTGACTGGGCATCTCTGCAACGTTTCGGTGTTGTGTGGATCGTTTTGTCATTGCTGATCGTTTTTTGGGAAATAAAAGATACTGACCGTATCGTGCATTTCAAAGCGATCCACAGGCTCTTTAGAGAGCTCCCAAAGGAATGCCGTTTTGATGGAGAGGACGAACTCTATAAAAGCTCGGTTTCTCATTTTCTCAAATTTCGGAAGGGTGTGGAATTGCTCTCCGTTCTGATCGGAACTTTGATGACCGGATACGGTGATTTGATACTCGGAAAGGTCCGGGCATGCTAAGGGGCACGCCGCTGTTCCACCTCCACAACGATCAGAATATCTCCGGCGCCAGGACGGAGAATGGTGCGATCCGACAGTGCATCGACCGGCATAGCGCCAGCGGGGATCCGCTACTTCCCGCCGATCGCCCGTTTCATCTGGAACGGCGCCGGCGCCACCAGCCCCACGAGGCCGGCCAGCGCGCCGTGACCGTCATTGCAGGGCGGGTGCCAGCTATGGATGAAGTCCTGCGCGATCATCGCCCGGTCCTCGGGACGCGCCAGCGCCAGCCCGCCGATGGTGTCGAAGCCGAGGGCCTCGGCGCGCTCCCACGGGCCGCCCGGGCGGCGGTCCTCGATCATCTGGCGGCCCATGGCGCCGGTCTCGCCCACATAGAGCACCTGCGCCTGCACCGAGCGCCCCTCGGGCGCGCGCAGGAACAGGTAAACCGCGCCGGTATCGGTAAAGACGGTATCGCGCGAAAACAGCTCCACCGGATACTGCCGCCCGCGATGACTCGTCAGCGTCAGGGTCATCAATCTGCCCATCTCTCTGCCCTTTCTTGTTGCCTCTCTGTTAGCGTAAGCGGCAACGCCGACGCGGATGTTAATGCAGCTCAAGGGAGAGTGGAAAAGCCCGGAAAAATCCGCAAATGCCCGGATTTTGCGCGCCTTGCCCGGCGGAATGCCGCCAATGGGGCGAAACGGGGATGGAACGGGGCACAAGTGACGCGCGTTCTCAATGCAGTCCGAAACTGCACAGGAACGCTCAGATGTCCGATCACGCCGATACGCCCCCTCGCAACAATACCACCACAACCACAACCACGACAGGCTCCGGCGGCAATACCGGGCTGGCCTTCATCGTCGGCATTCTCGTCGTCGTGGTGGCGGTCATCGGCTTTGTCGTGTTCGGCGGCGCCGAGAGCGTCTCGGGCGACTCCGGCGATGATGTCACCGTCACCATCGAAGGCGCGGGCGACGCGGTCGACGATGCCGGCAACGCGCTGCAAGGCGCGGCCAATGCCATCGAAGGCGCTGCCGAAGAGGCGACCGACGGTCAGTAACGCCGACCTCCCGAAAACATTTTCCCTCATCGGACCCGGCCCCGCGCGGCATAGCGCGGCGGTCGGGTTTTCGCGTTTTGGATCCGGATTAGGAGCCTTCCCATGCTGAGCCTGCATTGTCCCTGCTGCGGCATCGACGCCGCCGAGATCGAGCTTGCCCCCGGCGGCGAGGCGCATCTGAAACGCCAAGGCCCGGGCAGCTCCGACGCCGATTTTGAGACCTATCTCTTCACCCGCGACAACCCGCGCGGCGTGGTGCTGGAGCGCTGGCGCCACGCCTATGGCTGCGGCAAGTGGTTCCTCGCCGCGCGCGACAGCGTCACCATGGAGGTCTACGGCACCTATCCCGCCCAGACCCACAATCCGCCGCAGGAGATCCTCGACCGCATCGCGCGGCGTCACCCGGACCGGGCACGAAGCGCATGATCCTTCATCTTTCGACAAATACTCCCGCCGGAGGCTCCGCCGGCGCCAGCATCACGAGGTCCGAGCGATGAGCACGCGACTGGCCAAGGGCGGCCGCTTCACCGACCGGTCGAAACAGATCGGCTTCACCTTCAACGGCAAGCGCTTCACCGGCTTTGCGGGCGATACGCTGGCCTCGGCGCTGCTGGCCAACGACCAGATGCTGCTGGGCCGCAGCTTCAAATATCACCGTCCGCGCGGGCTGGTGGCTTCCGGCGCCGAAGAGCCCAACGCGCTGGTGGGGCTCGGGCAGGGCGCGCGGTTCGAACCCGATCAGCGCGCCACCACGACCGAGCTCTTCGACGGGCTGGTCGCCGACAGCCAGAACCACTGGCCGAGCCTGGAATTCGATGTCGGCGAGGTGAACGCGACCCTGGCGCGTTTCCTGCCGGCGGGGTTCTATTACAAGACCTTCCTCTGGCCGCGCGCCTTCTGGAAACATCTCTACGAGCCGGTGATCCGGCAATCGGCGGGTCTCGGCAAGGCGCCGCATCCGGAGGTGCGCGACGCCGACCGCTACGAGCATTTCCACGCCCATGTGGATCTGCTGATCGTCGGCGGCGGCGTCGCCGGCTTGCAGGCGGCAAGGGCCGCCGGGGCCGCCGGCGCGCAGGTGCTGCTGATCGAGCAGGGCGCCCATTGGGGCGGTCGCGCGCCGGTCGATGGCGGCAGAATCGACGGCATGGACCCGGGGGACTGGGTGGCCAAGACCGTGGCCGAGCTGGAGGCGATGGACAATGTGCGCCTGCGCCTGCGCTGCATGGGGGCGGGCGTCTACGATCATGGCTATGCGCTGGGTTATGAGCGCGTCACCGATCACAAGCCTGGCGCCAGGGGGCCGCGCCACCGGCTCTGGCGCATCCGCTGCAAGCAGATCCTCGCCGCCACCGGCGCCATCGAGCGCCCGCTGAGCTTTGCCGGCAACGATGTGCCGGGCGTCATGCTGGCCTCGGCGCTGCGCGATTACGTGGTGAATTACGGCGTTTCCGCCGGCGACCGCACCGTGGTGGTGACCAATAACGATGACGGCTATCGCACCGCCATCGCGCTGAAACAGGCCGGGCTCGACGTGCCCGCCATTCTCGACGCACGCCCGCTGGGCGGCGGCGCGCTGATGGCGGAGGCCAGGGCGCTGGGCATCCGGGTAGAGCCCGGGCGCGGCATTGCCAAGGTGCTGGGCGGCAAGCGTGTGACGGGCGTGGCCACCTGCCTTCAGGCCGGCGAGGGCGCGGTGCTGGAAGAGATCCCCTGCGACGCGGTGGCGATGTCCGGCGGCTGGTCGCCGGTGGTGCATCTTTGGTCCCATTGCGGCGGCAAGCTTGCCTGGGACGAGGCCGGCGCCTTCTTCCGCCCCGATGCCTCCCGCGCGCCGACCGGTGCCGACGGCGCGCCCTTCGTGAGCGTGGCCGGGGCCGCGAACGGCGCGTTCCACCTTTCCGACACGCTGGCCGATGCCGAGAAAGCCGCGGTCGCGGCCGCCGAGGCGCTGGGCCATAAGGCGGGTGCGGCCGCGCCGCGGGCCGAGGCCACGACGGAGGCGCCGCTCGCGCCCGTCTGGCTGATGCCGCAGGGCGCCCATGCGGGGCTGCGCATGAAGGCGTTTCTCGACTACCAGAACGACGTCAAGGTCTCCGATGTGCAGCTTGCCGCGCGCGAGGGGTATGAAAGCGTCGAACACACCAAGCGCTACACCACGCTGGGCATGGCGACGGATCAGGGTAAGCTGTCCAATATCAATGGACTGGCGGTGCTTTCTGATGCGTTGGGTGAACCCGTTCCGCAGGTCGGCACCACCACCTTCCGCCCGCCTTACACGCCGATCAGCTTCGGCGCCATCGCTGGCGAGGCGCGCGGCGAGATCTTCCAGCCGCTGCGCCGCACGCCGATGCATGACTGGCACGAAACGCACAATGCCGCCTGGGAGCCGGTTGGCCACTGGCGCCGCCCGTATTGCTATCCGCGCCCGGGCGAGACCAAGCACGATGCCGTCAAGCGCGAGATTAAGTCCACGCGGCAAAGTCTTGGAATCCTTGATGCATCGACGCTCGGAAAGATCCTGGTCAAGGGGCCGGACGCGGGCAGATTCCTGGACATGATGTATACCAACATGATGTCGACCCTGCCGGTGGGCAAATGCCGCTACGGGCTGATGTGCAATGAAAATGGCTTTCTGATGGATGACGGCGTCGTCGTGCGCCTCAGCGAGGACAGCTGGCTCTGCCACACCACCTCCGGCGGCGCCGATCACGTCCATGCGCATATGGAAGACTGGCTGCAATGCGAATGGTGGGACTGGAGGGTTCTTACGACCAATCTCACTGAGCAATACGCCCAGATCGCCGTGGTCGGCCCCAATGCCCGCAACCTGCTGGAAAAGCTCGGCGGCATGGATGTCAGCAGGGAAACGCTGCCCTTCATGCAATGGGCCGACGGGACGCTCGCCGACACGCCGGTGCGGGTCTACCGCATCTCCTTTTCCGGTGAGCTCAGCTACGAGATCGCCGTGCCCGCCAATCGCGGCCGCGCCTTCTGGGGCAAGCTGCTCGAGGCCGGGGCGGAGTGGAACATCACCCCCTACGGCACCGAGGCGCTGCATGTGATGCGCGCTGAAAAGGGCTTTATCATGATCGGCGACGAGAGCGACGGCACGGTGATCCCGCAGGATCTCGGCCTTTCCTGGGCGATCTCGAAGAAGAAAGAGGATTTCCTCGGCAAGCGCGCCCAGGCGCGCGAGGACATGGCGCGCGGCGACCGCTGGCAGCTCGTCGGGCTGGAGACGCTCGACGGCACGGTGCTGCCCGACGGCGCCTATGCCATCGCGCCTGGGCGCAACGCCAACGGCCAGCGCAATGTGCAGGGCCGGGTAACCTCGACCTACTGGTCGCCGACGCTGGAAAAGGGCATCGCCATGGGGCTGGTGAAACATGGGCCCGAGCGCATGGGCGAGGTGCTGGCCTTCACCGCCGAAGATCAGGATCCGACCGACGAGAAGCCTTCGGTGGTCGAGGCGCGCATTGTCAGCCCGGTCTTCTACGATCCGGAAGGGGAGAAACAGAATGTCTGAGGTCATGGCCCCGATGCAGGGCGCCCATAGCGACGGGCTGGTCGAGATCGAGGCGCTGCCGCCGCTGGGCCAGATCGCCCTGCGCTGCGAGTTTTCCGACGATTACCGCGCAAAGCTCACCGGACTGCTGGGGCTCAGCTTTCCCGAGCCGCTCAAGACCACGGCGGAGGGCGAGCGCGCGCTGCTCTGGATGTCGCCGGACGAGCTCTTGCTCCTGCTGCCCTATGACGAGGTGCCCGGTATGCTGGCGCGGCTGGAGGAGACCTTTCCGAACTGGATCCTGCTTGCCGCCGATGTCTCTGACATGCGGGCGCATTTCCGCCTGCGCGGCCCGCATCTGCGAGACGTGCTGTCGAAGATTACCCCCGCCGACATGGCGCCCGGGGCCTTTGCGCCCGGCGACGTGCGGCGCTCGCGGCTGGCGCAGGTCGCCGCCGGCTACTGGCTGCGCGGGCCGGAGGAGGCGCAGGTCTTCGTGTTCCGCTCGGTCGCAGACTATGCCTTCCGCGTGATGAGCGTGGCGGCAGAGCCGGGCGGCGAGGTCGGGTTCCATCCCGCCTGACCCCCCTCCCGTGCCGGGACGTGGAACATTCCGCATCCCGGGACGTTTTTCCAAGGACTGACTTGACCTCACGCTATGCGGGTCTAGGAATGTCGTGCAAATTCACTCAACGCCAAGAGGATATCTCAATGTCGTTCGAACTTCCCGATCTTCCCTATGCACATGACGCTCTCGCCTCCAAGGGCATGTCCAAGGAGACGCTGGAATACCACCATGACATCCACCACAACACCTATGTGACCACGCTGAACAAGCTGGTCGACGGCACCGAGTGGGCGGGCAAGAGCCTCGAAGAGATCGTGACCGGCACCTATGAGGCTGGCGCCGTGGCGCAGAGCGGCATCTTCAACAACGCCTCGCAGCACTGGAACCACAGCCAGTTCTGGGAAATGATGGGCGGCGACGAGTCCGGCATGCCCTCCGAGCTGGAAGCGGCGCTGAAGGACTCCTTCGGCACGATCGAGAAATTCAAGGAAGATTTCGCCGCCGCCGGTGCCGGCCAGTTCGGCTCGGGCTGGGCCTGGCTGGTGAAGGACACCGACGGTGGCCTGAAGGTCACCAAGACCGAAAACGGCGTGAACCCGCTCTGCTTCGGCCAGACCGCGCTGCTGGGCTGCGACGTGTGGGAGCATTCCTACTACATCGACTTCCGCAACAAGCGCCCGGCCTATCTGGCCAACTTCCTCGACAACCTGGTGAACTGGGAAAACGTCGCCTCGCGCATGTGATCCCTGGGATTATACCCGTCGAACGCAAACGCCCCGCGCAGTCCGCGCGGGGCGTTTTCATTTGGGGCTGCCGTCTTTGTCCGGCTCGGGCGCGGGCGGGGGGCTTAGAAACCCAGCCCCTGTAGCAGCCAGAAGCACAGCGCCGAAAGCAGCGCCGCGGCGGGCACGGTGACCACCCAGGCCGCGACGATGGTCATGAAATGCGACCGCCGCACCAGCTTGCGCCGGGCACGTTCCTGCCGGGCGATGCGCTGCGCCACGGGGCGGTTGTCAGCGATGCGGCGGGCGCGGCGCTCCATGTACCATTCGCGGAAGAAGCCGACGCCGAACACCCCGCCCACGGCGATATGGGTGGAGCTGACCGGCAGGCCGAGCCAGGAGGCGGCGATCACGGTCACCGCCGCCGATAGCGCCACGCAATAGGCGCGCATCGGGTTGAGCTTGGTGATCTGGCTGCCCACCATGCCGATCAGTTTGGGGCCGAAGAGGACGAGGCCGAAGGAGATCCCCAGCGCGCCGATCACCATGACCCAGAGTGGGATCGACACCTCGCCCGCGACCTCCGCCGATTGCTGGGCATAGACCACGGCGGCCAGCGGCCCCACCGCATTGGCCACGTCATTGGCGCCATGGGCAAAGGACAGGAGCCCTGCCGAAACCACCAGCGGCAGCCGGAACAGCGTCTTGAGAGAGCGGTTGCGGTTCTCCATCCCGCGCGACTGGCGGCGGATGAAGGGCACCGAGATCAGCCAGACCAGAACGCCCGCCGCCGCGCCGATTGTCAGCGCCAGCGGCAGGCCGATCTTCATCACATGGCTCAGCCCCTTGATCGAGAGATAGGTGGCGAAGGCAGCGCTCATCACGCCGATCAGCACCGGCACCCAGACCCGCGCGGCGGCGATCTTGTCGGCGACATAGATCACCCGCCACTTGATGAAGGCCAGCATCGCCGCCGCGATCACCCCGCCCAGCAGCGGCGAGATCACCCAGCTTGCGGCGATGGCGCCCATGGTGGGCCAGCTCACCGTTCCGAGCCCCGCCGCCGCGATGCCCGCGCCCATGACGCCGCCGACGACGGAATGGGTGGTGGAGACCGGCGCGCCGATCCAGGTGGCGATATTCACCCAGATCGAGGCCGAGAGCAGCGCCGCCATCATTGCCCAGACAAAGACCCGCCCGTCTGCCAGCCCCTGCGGGTCGATGATGCCCTTGGAGATCGTCGAGACCACGTCGCCGCCCGCCAGCAGCGCGCCGGCGCTTTCGCAGATCGCCGCGATGGCGATGGCGCCCAGCATCGACAGCGCCTTGGCGCCCACTGCGGGGCCCATATTGTTGGCCACGTCATTGGCGCCGATATTCAGCGCCATATAGGCGCCGAAGGCCGCCGCCACCACCACGGCAAGCCCCTGCGGCTCGCCGCCGGTGAAGAGCGCCGCCGCCAGCGCCGCCAGCGTGACGAAGACCAGCGAGATGCCGACCCCCACCAGCGGCCTTGCGCTGTACATGGTGGCGGCCTCGAGCCGCGACAGGCGGTTGAGGTCCTGGTCCAGTGTCTTCCACTGATGGCTGGTGCTGTCCTGTGACACGGGAAAAGTCGTCCTTGATGGCGCGGGCGCGCGGAGCTCAGCCCCGGCGCGTGCTGTCCGGCAGTTCCGGCAGATCGCGCAGCAGCGCCTTGAGCTGGTCCTCGTCGACCAGCTCGGCGGCCTCGTCGGGCGTCATCCAGCTGCGCTGGCGTTCGCCGGCTTCGGGAAAGGTTTCATAGAGCTTTTCGACCTCGATGGCATAGACATCGACATCGGTCATGATCGGGAGGCCGCCGCTCAGCACCTTGTGATAGCGATAGCGCCCGATGCGCAGGGGGCGGCCGCCGCGCGGCTTCACCCCGGCCTCTTCCCAGGCTTCCTGAAGCGCGGTGCCGCCGCCATCGGTGCCGTGAATCGGCCAGCCCTTGGGAATGATCCAGCGTTTCGTCGTGCGCGAGGTGATCAGCAGAACCTCGGGGCCGGTCTCGCCGTGTCGGTAGCAAAGCGCTGCCACCTGGAACCGCGGCGGGCGGCTCAGAACCGGGGCGATGTAGCGTTTCCAGACACGGGCGAACACAGTAGCGATACCTAGACCTTTGACATGGATCGGCGCTGTGTAATGAAACCGTTACAATTTCTCAACCCGTCCCGATACGGATGCGCAAGGGTGGGGATTGCCGGACACGGACGGAGGGGCTAAGGGGCCGTCATGCCCAGATACGCGCTTTTGGTGGAATATGACGGCGGGCCTTTTTCGGGCTGGCAGCGGCAGGCGGATCAGCCCTCGGTGCAGGGCGCGATCGAGGCCGCGCTGGCGCGTCTCGAGCCGCGCGATCACACGATTGCCGCCGCCGGGCGCACCGATGCGGGCGTGCATGCGCGCGGTCAGGTGGCCCATTGCGACATGGCGAAGGACTGGGATCCGTTCCGGCTTTCCGAGGCGCTGAACTATCACCTCAAGCCAGCACCGGTGGCGATCCGTGCCTGTGCCGCTGTAGATGACGACTGGCACGCGCGGTTTTCGGCTCTGGAGCGGCGCTATCTTTTCCGCCTGCTGGTGCGCCGCGCCCCTGCGACGCTGGAGGCGGGGCAGGTCTGGCGGGTGATGAATCCGCTCGATCTCGGGGCGATGCGGGCGGGCGCGGCGCATCTCATCGGCCTTCACGATTTCACCACCTTCCGCTCGACCATGTGCCAGGCGGCCTCGCCGGTGAAGACGCTGGACGAGATCCGGATCGAGCAGGTCGAGACCGGGGCGGGCACGGAATTCCATTTCTCCCTGCGCGCCCGCAGCTTCCTGCACAACCAGGTGCGCAGCATCGTCGGCACGCTGGAGCGGGTGGGCGCGGGGAGCTGGGCGCCGGGTGACGTGAAGACGGCGCTGGAGGCCTGTGACCGCGCGGCCTGCGGGCCGGTCTGCCCGCCGCAGGGGCTCTATCTGATGGGGGTGGGGTACCCGGAGGCGGTGTTCGGCTGAGCCGAGAGAAATGCCTTGAGCCACTCTCGGCCAGATCAGTCCTCCTGTGACGATCTCGGAACCGAGGCCACGACCTCGCGAAGCACCTGCCAGTTGATCGGCTTTTGCAGAAAGCGCTCGCCGCTGTCGCGTTCGAGCTTCTGCCGGGGAGATTCGTAACCCGACATGAGAATGACGTGTATCTCGGGATATTCCGCACGGATCATGCGCGACAGCGCGCCGCCCTGGACCGGGCCGGGCATGGCGAGGTCGGTAATGACCAGATCCGGGCGGTAACCGCTTTGCAGCAGGTCAAGCGCCTCCTGGCCCGAGGAGCATAGCTCGACGTCATGCCCGTCAAACGTGAGCTGGCGCATCATGACCTGCCGCACCTGTACCTCATCCTCCACGACAAGAACCCGCCGCGCGAGGCTGGCGGTCCCGCTCGACCGATCGGTTTCGGAAACGGCATCGGCCGCGCCACAACCGGCAAGCGGGAAGGCCATCGTGACCACCAGCCCGGTGCCTTCTTCCGCGTTTTCCAGCGACAGACCGCCGCCGGATTGCCGGCAAAAGCCCGATGCCACCGACAGGCCAAGCCCGGTCCCTTCTCCGACCGGTTTCGTCGTAAAGAACGGGTCCGTTGCGAGCCCCAGCGTCTGCGGCGCCATGCCCGGCCCGCTATCCGCGACGGTGACCACCGCGAAGAGGCCCGGCCAGAGCTCTTCCTGTGCCGCGAACCCGGTCACGTCTTCCTGACCGTGTCGTTCGATCGCAGTGGAAAGCTCGATGCGCCCGCCGCCGGGCTGGGCATCGCGCGCGTTGATGAGGATATTCAGCAGCGCCTGGCGAAAGCCTGACTCGTCCACATGAATCACCGCCTGCGGCGCGGCGAAACGCGGGGCGATCGTGATATTCGCCGGGCAGAGCCGCTCGAACATCCGCACCGCCTCGCGCGCGAGCTCGTCGATGCGCGCATCCGTTGGCTTGAGCCGCGACTTGCGGCCATAGGCCAGAAGCTGGCCGGTCAACTGTGCCGCCTGGTTCGCGGCGCTGATCGCCTCTGCGACATAGACCTCATGGGTTTTCTCGTCCTTGTCGTGTTGCAGAAGTTCCAGATTGCCGACGATGACCGCGAGCGTGTTGTTGAAATCATGCGCGACTCCGCCGACCAGCCGGCCCAGCGACTCGATCCTCTGGCCGCGTTCCATGGCCAGCTCCACAGCCTGCCGCGCCCGTTCGCTGTCGCGCCGCCGGCGGTCCGATTCCGCGGCCAGACGCTCGGACACATTTGCCAGATGCGCAAAGAAAATCGCAGCGCTGCCGGTCAGGGCGATCATGACATAGGTCAGAACGGCAGCCCGGAGATCCGGAGACAGCATGTCTCGGCGCGACGCGATCAGCGCCAGCTCGGTCAGCCCGACCGGCCCGAAAATCAGAACGGGCAGGAGACGGCGCAGCATCTGGCTGCCGCGTTCCGGCGCGGTGACGACCCGCATCCAGCCGGTCTCCGGGATCAGCAGAAGCAGCGCGAGAAAGAGCAGCATAAAGCTCGCCGCCGTATGCAGCGCCATTTTCGTATAGATCGGATTGGAAAAGAGCGCCTCGGCGTTAAAGATATAGCCGAGCAGCGGGATTGCGACGGCACTCAGGCCGAGCGTTGCGGATATGAGCGTGATAAATTCGCCCTTATGCCGAAAGTGGCCGAATAGCAGGCAGGCCGCAACGGAAAGGCTGGCGACCGCCGTGCCGATCGACATGGCGTCCGGTCCGAGATCGAAGGCCGGAACCAGATAGGTCAGAAGAACGATGACCGGGATTACGGCGCCGCAGGCCAGGCTGACTGCCGACAACCTGCCGTCCCGGGTCTTTGCCGCGGCTCCCGCGCTGCCCAGAAGCACGCAAATCGCCGTGCCGGGGACCATCGCCGGGTATCCGGGCCGCAATCTCACGAAGAAGTCGATGCCTGCAATCCAGCCGAGGATCAGGTCCAGCAGCGCAATCGCGGCACAGACAGCCGAAAGCCTCACCGACCAGGCCTGATAGTCCGGCTTCGCCGCGACGTCTCTGTTCATTGGGGCGGCCCTCCTCGGAATTGAGACGATCCCGCTATTTTGGGATGACAGGGCGGAAAGCGCCGCCGGATAATACCCGTGCTCAGCGCGAAATTCTCTGATAATTATTCGTATTTAAAAAGTAACTTTATTTCAAGTTTAATTGGAATTGATCGTGTGTGCCGAAATCGTGATAAAAAGGTATAGTCCCGAAATTCATCGACAAGTCATCGTATTTCCACTGCTGCCGAGACCCGGATGCGAGGGATGCGTGGGCTTTCGACGGGGGGCATATCTGCCGGCGCATAAGGGATGGAATGGGACGGTGGCGCCTCGGGCGATCATCCTCAGCCTCCACGCCTCTGCATCGGGCGCGCTGATTGGCCGTGGGGGCGTCGTCACATCCCCCTTGCCAAACGCCAGCATTCCTGTATCAGCACATCCCATGACGCACGCGCCCCGAATCCGACGAGCCTGAAGGCTCCTCTTTCCCGCCTCCCGCAAGGGACGGCGCCCCGTTGCACGTCACAACCCCATAAAACTTGACTCGGCCCCAAGCCCTTGGCACCTATCGGGCCTCCTATGCTGAGGATTTCTCAATGATCCCGTCCGTCCTGCCCACCTATACCCGCGCGCCCCTGCACTTCGTGAAGGGCGAAGGCTCCTGGCTGGTGGAGGAAGACGGCCGCCGATTCCTCGATCTGGGCAGCGGCATCGCGGTGAACGCGCTGGGCCATGCCCATCCCGCGCTGGTCGCGGCGCTGACCGAGCAGGCGGGCAAGCTCTGGCATGTCTCGAACCTCTACGAGATCCCGCAGCAGCAGGCGCTGGCCGACAAGCTGGTGGGTGCGACATTCGCCGACACTGTCTTCTTTACCAATTCCGGCACCGAGGCCTGCGAGCTGGCGGTCAAGATGGCGCGGAAATACTGGTATGACAAAGGCCTGCCCGAAAAGACCGATATCATCGCCTTTTCCGGCTCCTTCCATGGCCGGTCCTCGGCGGGCATCGCCGCCGCCGGTTCGGAAAAGATGGTCAAGGGGTTCGGCCCGCTGCTGCCCGGCTTCAAACATCTCGACTGGCGCGATTTCGACGCGCTGAAAGACGCCATCGACGACAATACCGCCGCCGTGCTGCTGGAGCCGATCCAGGGCGAGGGCGGCATCCGACCGCTGCCCGATGACGAGCTGAAGGCGATCCGCGCGCTTTGCGACGAAAAGGGCTGCCTGCTGGTGCTCGACGAGGTGCAATGCGGCATGGGCCGCACGGGGCGGCTCTTCGCGCATGAATGGGCGGGGATCGTCCCCGACATCATGATGGTGGCCAAGGGCATCGGCGGCGGCTTCCCTCTGGGCGCGGTGCTGGCGACCGAAGAGGCGGCCTCCGGCATGACCGCCGGCACCCATGGCTCGACCTATGGCGGCAACCCGCTGGGCTGCGCCGTTGGCTGCGCGGTGATGGATCACGTGGCCGAGCCGGAGTTTCTCGCGGAGGTTAACCGCAAGGCCGGCTTCCTGCGGCAGAAGCTCGAAGGGCTGATCGCGGCGCATCCCGACATCTTCGAGGAGGTGCGCGGCTCCGGCCTGATGCTGGGGCTCAAGGTCAAGCCGGCCCCGGCGGAATTCGTCAAGGCCGGCTATGAGGCGCTGGTGATCACCGTGCCCGCCGCCGACAATGTGGTCCGCCTGCTGCCGGCGCTGACGATCTCGGATGACGAGATCGCCGAGGCCATCGCCCGTCTCGACGCCGCCGCCTCCGCGCTGGAAACCGCCTGAGCGTTTCCATTGGCTCTAAATATCCCGGGGGAATGCCCCCGGACCCGTTCCGGGGGCAGGGGCAGCGCCCCGTCACCCCCTCCGAAAAAAGCGATACGATCATGAACCATTTTCTGGACATCCACAAAACCGACAAGACCGCCCTGCGGGAGATCATCGACAGCGCCAGGGCGATCAAGACCGCCCGCAACGGTCGCCCCAAGGCCGCCAAAGACGACGATCTGCCGCTCAAGGACCATATGGTCGCGCTGATCTTCGAGAAGCCCTCGACCCGGACGCGCACCTCCTTCGACGTGGGTGTGCGCCAGATGGGCGGGCAGACCATGGTGCTCTCGGGCAGCGACATGCAGCTCGGCCATGGCGAGACCATCGCGGATACCGCACGGGTGATGTCGCGCTTTGTCGACATGATCATGATCCGGACCTTCGATGAATCTGTGCTGATTGAGATGGCCGAATACGCCACGGTGCCGGTGATCAACGGGCTGACCGACCGCACGCATCCCTGCCAGATCATGGCCGATGTGATGACCTTCGAGGAGCATCGCGGCCCCATCGCCGGCAAGAAGGTGGTGTGGTGCGGCGACGGCAACAATGTCTGTGCCTCCTTCCTGCACGCGGCGGGACAGTTCGGCTTCGACCTCACCTTCACCGGCCCGGTGCAGCTCGATCCGGAGATGGAATTCGTCGGGCTGGCGCGCAACGCGGGCAGCACCGTGACCATCGAGCGCGACCCGTTCAAGGCCGTCGAGGGCGCCGACCTGGTGGTCGCCGACACCTGGGTCTCGATGCATGATGCGCAGAGCGCGCGCGAGCGGCGCCACAATATGCTGCGGCCCTATCAGGTGAACGAAAAGCTGATGGAGGCGGCGGGCAAGGACGCGCTCTTCATGCATTGCCTGCCGGCGCATCGCGGGGAAGAAGTGACCTCGGAGGTGATGGACGGGCCGCAATCGGTGATCTGGGACGAGGCCGAGAACCGGCTGCACGCGCAAAAGGCAATCATGCGCTGGTGCGTGGGCGGCTGAGCCGCCCCGATGCGCAGGCGCCGCCCGTGGCACGGTCGCCGCGGCGTATTTGCCAAAGAGAAGACACATAAGACGCAGAGGGCGCGGGGGCGGATGTCTCCGCGCCTTTTCCTTGAGGGCGCGCGCGAAGGGCGGCTGTGCGCGAATGCGTATTGCCGGCAGCGGCGGGATAGCTAGGTTAGCGCTGTCACGCGCAAGGAGGCAGAGATGGCGGAGCCGAAGATCGGAATTTACGGGCTGGGCACGATGGGCTCGGCGCTGGCGCTCAACATGGCCGAGCAGGGCATCGCCATTGCGGTTTCGAACCGGACCGACGATCTGATCGACGCCTTTGCCACCCGCGCCGCGCCATTTGCCGGCGATGTCACCTCCGCGCCCGATCTGCCGGCGCTGATCGCGGCGCTGCCGCGGCCCCGGCTGCTGCTGGCGATGATCCCGTCGACGAGGCCCATCGACGACATGCTGGACGAGGTGATCCCGCTGCTCGATCCCGGCGATACGGTGATCGACGCGGGCAATGCGGATTTTCACGATACCATCCGGCGCACGGAGCGGATGGCGGCGGCGGGGCTGCATTTCGTCGGCATGGGCGTGTCCGGCGGCGAGGACGGGGCGCGGCACGGGCCGTCGATGATGTTCGGCGGCTCGGAAGAGAGCTGGACGGGGCTGAAACCGATCCTGACCGCCATCGCCGCGCGGTTCGAGGGCGCGCCCTGCGTCGACCGCATGGGGCCGGACGGGGCCGGGCATTTCGTCAAGACGGTGCATAACGGCATCGAATATGCCGATATGCAGATGATCGCCGAAACCTACGACCTGCTGCGCTTTGGCGCGGGGCTGTCGGTGGACGAGGTGGCGGAGCGCTTCGCGGCCTGGAACGCGGGGCCGCTCGGCAGCTATCTCTACGAGATCACCGCCGAGGTGTTACGCCATGACGATCCGCTGGCGGCCGGGCCGATGGTGGATGCCATTCTCGACCGCGCCGGCCAGAAGGGCACGGGCCGCTGGACCGCCATCGAGGCGGTGCGGCTCGGCCAGTCGGCGACGATGATCGAGGGCGCGGTGGCCGCGCGCGCCTGGTCGGCGGAAAAGCCGCTGCGCGAACGGGCCGGGGAGGCGTTCGGAAGCGAACGCGGCGCGCTGGAGATCGTGCCGGACGATCTGGAGGCGGCGCTGCTGGCGGCGCGGGTGCTGGAATATGCGCAGGGCTTCCGGATTCTCGACGCGGCCTCGGAGGAATATGGCTGGCAGCTCGATTTCGCGCGGATCGCCGAGATCTGGCGGGCGGGCTGCATCATTCGCGCGAAACTGCTCGACGATATCGCGGCGGCGTTCCGTGACGGTGCGCCGGAGGGGCAGCTGATCCTCGCGCCGGGCTTTGCCGGGACCTTCGCGCGCGGCATCCCGGCGCTGCGCCGCCTCGTGGCGCAGGCCATCGGGGCCGGATTCCCGCTGCCGGTGCTGGGCTCGGCGCTGAGCTTCTGGGACACGATGCGCCAGCCGCGCGGCACGGCGGCGCTGATCCAGGCGCAACGCGATTTCTTCGGCCATCACGGCTTCGACCGGGTCGACGGAAAAGACGCGCCGCACGGCCCGTGGTGGGACTGACCCGGGTCTTCATCTTTCTAAAAATACTCACAAAAAACCGTGGTGCCGCGCGGCGCTATGCCTGCTCGCGCGCCGCTCACCGCCCGCGCGGTTTGGCGCGCAGGGTGGGGTCGGCCTCGCGCGGGTCCTCGGGCCAGGGGTGTTTGGGGTATTGCGCCTTCATGTCCTTGCGCACATCCGCATAGGAGCCGTCCCAGAAGCCGGGCAGATCCATGGTGGTCTGCACCGGGCGCCGGGCCGGGGAGAGCAGGGTGACACGCAGCGGCGTGTTGCCGACCGTCGGGTGGCTGCGCTGGCCGAACATCTCTTGCAGGCGCAGCGAGATTTCCGGGTGCTCGCCGGAATAGTCGATGGGGATGTCGCGCCCGAGCGGGGTGGTGAACTTGCCGGGCACCGCCGTATCCAGCGCCTGCATCTGGCCCCAGTCGAGCCGGGCGCGCAGGGCGGGCAGAAGGTCGAACCGTTTCCAGTCCTCGGCGGTCTTGACCCCGGTGAGATAGGGCAGCAGCCACTCCTCTATCGTGTCCAGAAGCGCGGGGTCGGACATGTCGGGCAGGTCGAGCCCGCCGTCGCGGGCGATGGCGACGCGGGCAGAGAAGCGGCGGGCGGCGTCGGAGAGCGTGAGACCGAGATCGCGCACCCCGTCGAGCATGGCGCGGGCGATGGCGTCGGGCGGCGCGTCTTTCCAGATGCGGTCGTCGAGCGCGATGGCGCCGAGGCGTTCCTGCCGCCGCGCGATGACGCGGCGCTCGCGTTTCGACCAGGCGCAGCTGTCCTCCCAGCGGATCTGATCGGCGAAGAGGTCGCGCAGTTCGGAGTCGGTGATCCGGATCGCCTGGCGGATGCGGGCCTCGCGCGGGTTGCCGTCGGTATCGGTGACCACGATGAGCCGTGCGGAGGCCAGCGGATCGGCCTCGTCCATCACAGCCCCCTTGCCGCCGGAGAGCTGGTAGCGCGGGGCATCGCCCTTGCGGCGCAGGCCGATGCGGTCGGGATAGGCCAGCGCGGCCATGGCGGCGGGGCTCATTGCCTCCTTGCGGAGGCTCTTCGCCCGCGCGCTCAGCCGCCGGGCTTCGGACTTGATGCGCTCCAGCGCGCCGCGATTGACGCCATGCGGGCGGGTCTCGGTGAAGCGGCGCAGATCGGTGAGCGCTTCGAGCCGCAGGGTGAGGTCGGAGGGCGCGCCGGTGAGCGGGTCGCGATCCGAGAGCAGCGCCGCCAGCGGCGCGGCGGCGGGACCTGCCAGCGCGAGCATATGGGCGAGGCGCGGATGCAGCGGCAGGGAGGCCAGCACCTTGCCATGGGCGGTGATGCGCGCCTCGGCATCGAGCGCGCCGAGCATCCGCAAGAGCGCCTGCGCCTCCGCATAGGCGCCGGGATTGGGCGGGGTGAGAAAGGGCAGATCCCCGGGCGCCGCCCCCCAGAGCGCCAGCTCCAGTGCCAGTGCGGCGAGATCGGCGCTTTCGATCTCGGCGGGCGGGTAGGCGCGCTGCGCGCCCTCTTCGCCCCTGGTCCAGAGCCGGTAGGCGGTGCCCTCCGCGACACGCCCGGCGCGGCCCGCGCGCTGGGTGGCTTCGGCGCGGGTCACGCGCTCGGTCACCAGCCGCGCCATGCCGGAGCCCGGATCGAAGCGGGCGCGGCGGGCGCGGCCACCGTCCACCACCACGCGGATATCCTCGATGGTGAGCGAGGTTTCGGCGATGGCGGTGGCCAGCACCAGCTTGCGGCCCTGCGTCTCGGGGCGGATCGCGGCGCGCTGGGCGGCGAACTCCATGGCGCCGAAGAGCGGACGGATCTGGATGTCTTTCGGCAGGCGCTTGGCCAGCAGCGCCTGGGTGCGGCGGATCTCGCCCTCGCCGGGCAGGAAGGCGAGAATGCCGCCCTCGGTCTCGGACGCGGCCCGGGCGATGAGATCGGCCATGGCGTCTTCGAAGCGCTGGCGCTTGGGCAGGGGCGCGTCGAGCCAGCGGGTCTCGACCGGAAAGGCGCGGCCCTCGGAGGTGACGATGGGGGCGGCCATGAGATCGGCCACCGGCTGGGCGTCGAGCGTCGCCGACATCGCCAGCAGGAGCAGGTCGTCGCGCAGGGCGCCGGCGATCTCCAGGCAAAGCGCGAGGCCGAGATCGGCATTGAGCGAGCGTTCGTGGAACTCGTCGAAGATCACCGCGCCGATGCCGGAAAGCTCCGGGTCGGACTGGATCATGCGGGTGAGGATGCCCTCGGTCACCACCTCGATGCGGGTGGTTTTCGAGACCTTGGCCTCGCCGCGGATGCGGTAGCCGACGGTTTGCCCCGGGGCCTCGCCGAGCGTCTCGGCCATGCGCGCGGCGGCGGCGCGGGCGGCGAGGCGGCGCGGCTCCAGCATGACGATCTTTTGTGGCGTGAGGCCGGCCTCCAGCATGGCGAGCGGCACGCGGGTGGTCTTGCCGGCGCCGGGCGGGGCTTGCAGCACGGCGCGGCCGGCATCGCGCAGGGCGGATATCAGCTCGGGCAGGGCGGCGTCGATGGGCAGGCGGTCCATGGCGCGGCTTATGGCGCATGTGGCGGGCGGGGTCCATCGCGGCGGTGCCTTTGGCTGCCGGGAGCATTTTGCGTATTTGTGAAAGAGAAGACGCACAGGCGCCGGCAGGGGGTGGACATCGCGGCGCGGGGCGGGTCATTTCGGAGGCGGAATTGACGAGGTGGACGGCATGGATATCGGCGATCTGGCGGAACGCATTCTGAAAGGCGAGCGGCGCGCGCTGGCGCGGGCGATCACGCTGGTGGAAAGCGGGCGGGCCGATCACCGGGCGGCGGCACGGGAGCTGCTGGAAAAGCTGCGCGGCGCCGGGCGCGAGGCGCTGCGTATCGGGCTTTCGGGCACGCCGGGGGTGGGGAAATCCACCTTTATCGAGGCCTTCGGCATGATGCTGACGGCGCAGGGGCTGAAAGTGGCGGTGCTGGCGGTGGACCCGTCCTCGGCGCGTTCGGGCGGCTCGATCCTTGGCGACAAGACCCGGATGGAGCGGCTGAGCCGCGATCCCAATGCCTTTATCCGGCCCTCGCCGGCGCAATCGCAACTGGGGGGCGTGGCGCGGCGGACCCGTGAGGCGATCGGGCTTTGCGAGGCCGCCGGATTCGACGTGATTCTCATCGAGACCGTTGGTGTGGGCCAGTCGGAAACCGTGGTGGCGGAGATGTCGGATCTCTTCCTGCTGCTGCTGGCGCCGGCGGGCGGCGACGAGTTGCAGGGGGTGAAGCGCGGCATCATGGAGACCGCCGATATCATCCTGATCAACAAGGCCGATGGCGATCTCAAGGCCACCGCCACGCGCACCTGCGCCGACTACGCGGGCGCGCTGCGGCTCTTGCGCAAGCGACCGCAGGATCCGCAGGGCTTTCCCAAGGCGCTGACCGTCTCGGCGCTGGAGGAGGAGGGCTTGCAGAAGGCCTGGGACGAGATGCAGGCGCTGACCGAGTGGCGCCGCGAGACCGGGCATTTCGCCGCGCGCCGGGCCGGGCAGGCGCGGTTCTGGTTCGAATCCGAGGTGCGCGAGGGGCTGCTGGCGCGGCTGCGGCGCGAACCCGTGAAGGGCGCCATGACGGCGCTGGCGCATCAGGTGGAAGAGGGCGGGATCAGCGCCGCCGCCGCTGCCGATGAATTGCTCGAGACCTATCTGGGAGAGACCCCCGGCGCATGAAGAGCGAGCGCGTCTTCGACGGCGCGCTGCTGCGGGCCGATCTCTTCAAGGGCGGCAACAAGCGGCTTTTCGTGAGTTTTCGCCAGCGCATCGGCGAGCCCGGCGATTTCGACACCGTGCGCCCGGTGCGCGCCTTTACCGCGCGCGGCTATGCGCATCTGCATATCCAGAGCCGTTGGAACGACTGGTTCGTCAATGACGAGACACAGGCGCTGGAGGCGGTGCTGCGCGAGCTGGCGCAGCGATTCCGGCGCGTCGTGTCGATGGGGTTTTCCATGGGCGGCTACGGCGCCTTTCGGTTTTCGGCGGCGCTGAACATCGCGCAGGTGATCGCGATCTCGCCGCAGATCTCCATCGCGCCGGAGCTAGTGCCCTTCGACCGGCGCTATCGGCGCGAGGCGGAGGGATTCGACGCCGCACTCGGCGATCTGGCGCGGCATGGCAGCCCGGCGCTGCGCGGGGCGGTGCTCTGCGATCCCTTCGTGGCCAACGACCTGCGGCACGCGCTGATGGCCCAGGTGATCTTTCCGCGCCTGCGCATCTGCCGGCTGGCCGGGGGCGGGCACCCGCCGACGCGGGTGCTGCGGCAGGGCGGGTTCTTTCCGCAGATGCAGGCGGAGCTGGTGCATGGCGGGGTCGATGCGGCGCGGCTGATCGCCGGGCACCGGGCCGCGCGGCGCCTGTCGCCGAGCTATTTCGACCATATGCGCCGGGTTGCCGAGCGGCACGGCAGGCCGGCGCTCGCGGCGCGGTTCACCGCGCTCGGCGCGGCGGCGGTGCCGGTTGTGAACAAGGGGTGAAAGCCTGCCGGAGAAGGGCTTGACGCGCCGGGGGCTTGGGGCTAGAGAAGCCCGACCAGATTTCCGGGCGCCGCTGTGGCGCCCTTTCATATTGGCGAAGGAACGGCACAGACTGCCAGAGCCGGATTTTCGCCCCGAGACGATGAGGATGGACCCATGTCGCGCGTATGCGAACTGACCGGCAAAGGCCCGATGACGGGTCACAACGTAAGCCACGCCAACAACAAGACCAAGCGGCGCTTTCTGCCGAACCTGAACGATGTGACGCTTCAGTCGGAAACCCTGGGCCGTGGCGTCAAGCTACGGATCTCGGCCTCCGCGCTGCGTTCGGTCGATCATCGCGGCGGGCTCGACAAGTTCCTGGCGAAAGCCAAGGACACCGAGCTCAGCGCCAACGCGCTGAAGGTGAAGAAAGAGATCGCCAAGGCGCAGGCCGCTCAGGCCTGATTCGGCCTCCACAGGCTTATCCACAGCCCCGGCGCTCCGCAGCGCCGGGGCTGTTTCCTTTTGTCGCGTGACAATCCGGGACGCTTTGCCTAATTCTTGGCCGATGCTCCGGAAAAGATATCCACTGGCTGCTTTTTTTCTCGCCCTGGTGCTTGCGCTGACAGGCTACCAGATGGCCGTGGCGCGGGCTCAGCCGGCGCCGGCGGGCGAGATCGTGATCTGCTCCGGGCTGGGGTTGGTCACGGTGATGGTGGATGCCGAGGGCAATCCGGTCGGTCACAGCCATGTCTGCCCGGACGGGCTTTTGACGCTGTTCGCGGCGGCGGGCGGGGGCTGGACCCCGCCGCAGGCTCTGCCGCTCTGGCTGCGCGTGGCGCCGGAATTCGCCGCGCGGCGCGGGCAGGGGATGCGCGTGCCGCTGCCGCAGGCGCGCGATCCGCCCGCCGCTGTCTGAACTGGTAAGCGACATTCAGACAGACATAAGGACATTCCGACAATGAAATCCCTGATTCTCGCCGGCGCCTCTGCGCTGGCGCTCGCCACCCCTGCCTTTGCCGAGATCGCGGTGCAGGATGCCTATGCCCGCAGCGCCATGGCCGGCGCCAAGACCGGTGCCGCCTTCATGGTGATCGAGAACACCGGCGACGAGGACGACCGGCTGATCGCCGTTGCCTCGGACGCGGCGGTCAAGGTCGAGCTGCACACCCATATCGCCGGTGACAACGGCGTCATGCGCATGGTCGAGGTCGAGGAGGGCTTTGTGATTCCCGCGCATGGCTCGCACGCGCTGGCGCGCGGCGGCGATCATGTGATGTTCATGGGGCTCACCGCGCCCTTCGAGCAGGACAAGATGCTGAACGTCACCCTGACCTTCGAGAAGGCCGGGGAGATGGTGGTCGAGATCCCGGTGGATCTGGAGCGCCAGCCGGATCACGCCATGCAGCATGGCAAGACGGGCGGCATGACGAACTGAGGGTTTTGCCACGCCGAGAGAGAACCGCGCTCCATCGGGGCGCGGTTTTTTGTTGCCATGGCTTCGGGATGTGACGGGTGGCAGTGGGCAAGAGGTGCGCACTTAAGTGACTTGTCTAATCTTCGCTCTCAGGCCCGGAAGCAAGCCGAAGGCGCCGGTGTCGACGGACCCGTGAGGCAGAGTTTCGCCAGTCGCCGGAGGCGCCCGACAGCCCTAAAGCGCCGTCAGCAGCTCCGCGACCCAGTCCGGCACCACCTTGCTCGCCGGGCCGACGCGGTGGTCGTCGAAGGCGCGGCTGATGCCGCTGTCCGCAAGGTTCAGCTCCACCGTCTCGGCACCGGCCATCGCGGCCTCCTCGACGAATCCCGCCGCCGGATAGACCTGCCCCGACGTGCCGATCGCGGCGAAGAGATCGCAGCTTTGCAGATGCTCGGCGATGATCTCCATGTGATAGGGCATCTCGCCGAACCAGACGATATCGGGCCGCCCGGCGGGGGCGTTGCAGGACGGGCAGGGCGTGCCCGGCGCCATTTCGAGCGGCGCCGGCCAGCGGTGGCCGCAGGCAAAACACAGCGCGCCCGCAAGCTCGCCATGCATGTGAATCGCCTTGGCGCCGGCTTTTTCGTGCAGCGCGTCGACGTTCTGGGTGACGATCACCACCTCGCCCGGCCAGTCGCGCTGGAGCCTCGCCAGCGCCTCATGCGCGGGGTTGGGCGCGGCCTCCAGCGCCTGCGCGCGGCGCGCGTTGTAAAAGCGATGCACCAGCCCGGGGTCGCGGGCAAAGCCCTCCGGCGTCGCCACATCCTCGATCCGGTGCTGTGCCCAGAGCCCGCCCTCATCGCGGAACGTGCCCAGCCCGCTTTCGGCGGAAATGCCTGCGCCTGTCAGGATCACGATCTTTCGGGCCATGCTTTTCCCCCTTGTCCGGACGCATTAGGTAAAGGCGCAAAGGAGACGCCCATGGCCCAAACTATCCTCTTTGTCTGTCTCGGCAATATCTGCCGCTCGCCTTCCGCCGAGGGGGTGCTGCGCGCCATGGCGTCCGAGCGCGGAAAGGCGCTCGAGATCGACAGCGCGGGCACCGGTGACTGGCATCTGGGCGAGCCGCCCTACGGGCCGATGCAGCGCGCGGCGCAGGCGCGGGGCTACGATCTGTCTCCGCTGCGCGCGCGGCAGGTGAGCGTGGAGGATTTCGCGCGATTCGATCTGATTCTCGCGATGGATGAGAGCAACATGGCCAATCTCAAAGCGATGCGCCCCGCCGACGCGCGCGCCGAGCTGCGGCTCTTTACCGATTACGCGCCGCAGACGCGCGCCACCGAGGTGCCCGACCCGTATTATACCCGCGATTTCGACGGGGCGCTCGATCTCATCGAGATCGCGGCGCGCGGTCTGCTGGATCAGCTCGGCGAATAGATCGCCCTGGCCACGTACCAGGTCACCGGCAGCGCCACCACGGCCCCCGCCGCCGCAGAGGCGACAATCGGGATCAGCGTGTCGTACCCGGTGACCAGCGCGGCGATCATGAAGCTGCCCGCAAGCGTGGTTCCGATGAGAGAGTAGAGGATTCCGGCAAGTCTCAGCATGGCTGTCTCTCCTTGGCTGCGCGTTTCCGCGAGAGACATCATGAATCCGGTATGTGTTCCTTGATCCCGGTCAATTGCGCAGGGCAATCGGGGGACATGCGCGCTCTTGATCGGATGGTAAAAA
Source organism: Salipiger abyssi (assembly GCF_001975705.1). Lineage (NCBI taxonomy): Bacteria > Pseudomonadati > Pseudomonadota > Alphaproteobacteria > Rhodobacterales > Roseobacteraceae > Salipiger > Salipiger abyssi. Next base: position 4,193,076 of record NZ_CP015093.1, on the reverse strand, counting down.
TCCCGCTAGTCTCGGCGCGGGATTTCATTTTCAGAACCTCAGGAATTATCCGATGATCAGACAAAGCCTTGCGGGCGCTGCGCTGTTGGCACTCGCCGCCTGCGCGCCAACCGCGAACGACGTGGAGAAGGTCCGTGCCCTCTCCGAAATCACCTGTGCGCAGCGTCCCGACAATTGCGCCTATGAGAACAGCCCGGTGAAAGTGGCCGACCGACCCGTCACCTTGCCGAAGCGGCCCTACCGGTTCTTTCCGCTGGCCGAGCCGCTGCGCTTTACCGACGCCCGGAGCAAGACCTGGATTGCGCCGCCGGGCACCTTGACCGATGGCGCCTCGATCCCCGAGATCTTCGTGGCCATCGTGGGCCAGCCGACCGCGCCGGAATATGTCAACGCCGCCGCCATTCACGACGCCTATTGCGGTGTCGGCAACGAGGGCGGGGCCAATTACCACAACGGGCGCTGGGAGGATGTGCACCGCATGTTCTATGATGCGCTCGTCGCCTCGGGCACGCCCGATCAGCGCGCCAAGATCATGTTCGCGGCGGTCTGGCTCGGCGGGCCGCGCTGGAACGTGCATTATTCGCTCGACCAGGTGCCCGCCGTGCCCAAGCAGCGGGCGATGCGTGCGGCGAAGCGGTATGTCGAAACCGAGAACCCGTCACTGGCGCAGCTCGAGGCGCGGCTGCGGCGGCTGGAGAAACAGCTCATTCGCCAGCATCCGGGCCTCTTCCCCTTCATGCATCCCGACGATGTCGAGCGCGAGGCGGAGTACGACACGCCCGCTGAGCCCGAGTACGGCGGCAATGACGATGTCGATCCGGAAGGTCCGCAGCCGATGTAGGCGCCGGTCCGGCGTCTGATGCCTGAGCGGGCCGCGCGGGATTGCTCCGCGCGGCGCTTGCCGTTACATGGCGCGCCCATGACGAGCTCGAACAAACATCCCGACGCGCCCTGGCGCAATTTCTACGGTCGCGTGCGCGGCAAGACGCTGAAGGCGTCGCAGGAGGCCTATCTGGACGAGGATCTGGCCGGGCTCTCGCCGGGGCCGGTGGACTGGGAGGAGAACCCCGAGCGCAAGCCGCTGGATCTGGGCGCGCTGTTCGGTGGCCGGCCGGTCTGGCTGGAGATCGGATTCGGCGGCGGCGAGCATATGGTGCATCAGGCCGCCACCTATCCGGATATGGGGATCATCGGCTGCGAGCCCTTCATGAACGGTGTCGCCATGCTGCTGGGCAAGATCCGCGCGGCGGGGCTGGAGAATGTGCGGGTGCATCCCGGCGATGTCCGCAATCTCTTCGACGTGCTGCCCGAGGCGAGCATCGACCGGGCGTTCCTGCTCTATCCCGATCCCTGGCCCAAGAAACGCCACCACAAGCGCCGTTTTGTGACGCAGGAGCATCTGGAGCCGCTGGCGCGGGCGCTGAAGCCCGGCGCGATATTCCGCGTGGCGACGGATATCCCCGATTATGTGCGTCAGACGCTGGTCGAGGTGCCGAAAGCCGGGTTCGACTGGCTGGCGGAGCGGCCCGAGGACTGGCGCCGGCCCTGGGGTGACTGGCTTTCGACCCGCTACGAGCAGAAGGCGCTGCGCGAGGGGCGCGTGCCGCATTACCTGACCTTCCGCCGGCGGTGAGGGCGTTTGGGAGTATTTGCAGAAAGATGAAGGGCCGGGCGCGGCGCCCTGCTTTCATCTTTCCGGAAAATACTCAAACGGCTTCGGGGCCCGCGCGGGCGATGGACGGCGCGCGGGGCGGCTGCTATCAGGCGCGCGAGCGATAACACGAGGGGGCGTCATGTCGAGCCACGGGGAAGCCATTCCGATGATTGCGCGCCGGTCCACGGGCCTGCATGGCGAGGCGCATGTGCCGGGGGACAAGTCGATCTCGCACCGGTCGCTGATCCTGGGCGCGATGGCGGTGGGCGAGACCCGTGTCACCGGGCTGCTGGAGGGGCAGGACGTGCTCGACACCGCCAAGGCGATGCGCGCCTTCGGGGCGCAGGTCGAGAAGCGCGGCGATACCTGGCATGTGCAGGGCGTCGGCGTCGGCGGCTTCGCCGAGCCCGGTCAGGTGATCGATTGCGGCAATTCCGGCACCGGTGTGCGGCTGATCATGGGGGCGATGGCGACCACGCCCATCGCCGCGACCTTCACCGGCGATGCCAGCCTCAACAAGCGGCCCATGGCGCGGGTCACTGACCCGCTGGCGCTGTTCGGCGCGCGGGCCTACGGGCGCGCGGGCGGGCGGCTGCCGATGACCATTCTCGGTGCGCGCGATCCGCTGCCGGTGCGCTACGCCACACCCGTGCCCTCGGCACAGGTGAAATCGGCGGTGCTGCTGGCCGGGCTGGCGGCGCCGGGCGAAACCGTGGTGATCGAGCGCGAGGCCACGCGGGACCATTCCGAGCGCATGCTGGCGGGGTTCGGCGCGCGGGTGACGACCGAAGAGACCGATGAGGGCCGGGTGATCACGCTCACCGGCCAGCCGGAGCTGCGGCCGCAGGATATCGTCGTGCCGCGCGATCCGTCCTCGGCGGCGTTTCCGGTCTGCGCCGCGTTGATCTGCGAGGGCTCGGACGTGCTGGTGCCGAATATCGGGCTGAACCCGACGCGGGCGGGGCTGTTCTTTACCCTGCGCGAGATGGGCGCGGATCTGAGCTTCGAGAACGAGCGCGAGGAGGGCGGCGAGCCGGTGGCGGATCTGCGCGCGCGCTTCTCGCCGGATCTGAAGGGCATCGAGGTGCCGCCCGAACGCGCCGCCAGCATGATCGACGAATATCCGGTGCTCGCGGTGGTGGCGGCCTTTGCCGAGGGCAAGACGCATATGCCCGGCGTGAAGGAGCTGCGGGTCAAGGAAAGCGACCGGATCGACGCCATGGCGGTTGGGCTGCGCGCCAATGGCGTGGAGGTCGAGGAGGGCGAGGACTGGTGGACGGTGCATGGCCGCGGCCATGGCAATGTGCCGGGCGGGGCGGAGGCGCGGAGCCATCTCGATCACCGCATCGCCATGTCCTTCCTGATTCTGGGGCTGGCCACGGCAGAGCCGGTGCGGGTGGACGATGGCGGGCCCATCGCCACCTCCTTTCCGGTCTTCGAGCCGCTGATGACGGCGCTTGGGGCGGCGATCTCGCGCGCGGGGTGAGGCGCGCCTCAGCGGCGGATCGCGACCCGCGCGGCGCCGGGGGTTGAAGCGCGCGGCGGCGCTCGCCATAACACGGGGTCTGTAGGCTTTCAGGGAAGAGGCGGCATGGCGTTCACCATCGCAATCGACGGGCCGGCGGCGGCGGGCAAGGGCACGATCAGCCAGGCGGTGGCGCGGCATTTCGGGTTCGGTCATCTGGATACCGGGCTGCTCTACCGCGCGGTCGGGCGGCAGATGCTCGACGGGGTCGAGCCGGTTGCGGCGGCGCGCGGGCTGATGGCGGAGGATCTCGAGGCCGAGGGGCTGCGCAGCCCGGACGTGGCGCAGGCGGCGAGCAAGGTCGCGGCGATCCCGGAGGTGCGTGCGGCGCTGGTGGATTTCCAGCGCGCCTATGCGCGCCGCGCCGGCGGCGCGGTGCTGGACGGGCGCGATATCGGCACGGTGATCTGCCCGGAGGCCGAGGCCAAGCTCTTTGTCACCGCCAGCCCCGAAGTGCGTGCCCGCCGCCGTTACGAGGAGTTGCACGCGCAGGGTGTCGAGACAGCGTATGAGATCGTGCTGGCGGAGACCCGCGAGCGCGACCATCGCGACGCGACCCGCGCCGACGCGCCGTTGCGCCCGGCGGAGGACGCGGTGGTGCTGGACACCTCGGAGCTCGATATCGACGCGGCGGTGGTGCGCGCCATCGCGGCGGTCGATGCGGCGCGGGGCAGCGGCGAAGGCTGAGGCGGGCGGGGCCGCTCGTCGAGCCCTTGCGGGCTCTTCTCGCCGAGGGGCAGGGCCATTCACGCTTGCGCGACGGCCAGCCAGCGGGTATATCGCGCGCGTCAAGCAAGGCAAACAACGCCGCGGACGACGAGACGAGCAGGGTCGGCACCACCGGCCCTCTTTCGTATTGCGGAGCGCCCGAAGGACCAATCCGTGCGGCCCAAGGCCCACATCACCAAGACCGGCGGAGACAACCGCCCGGCCAGAAAAACCGAAGATGAAAAGGATCATAACGCCACATGGCTAACGCAACCATGGAGGAATTCGAGGCCCTCCTTAATGAAAGCCTCGAAATGGACACGCCCGATGAGGGCACTGTCGTCAAGGGCAAGGTCATCGCGATCGAAGCGGGCCAGGCCATCATCGATGTCGGCTACAAGATGGAAGGCCGCGTCGAACTCAAGGAATTCGCGAATCCCGGCGAAGCGCCCGACATCACCGTCGGCGATGAGGTCGAAGTCTATCTCCGCGCCGCCGAGAACGCCCGCGGCGAAGCCGTCATCTCCCGCGAGATGGCCCGCCGCGAAGAAGCCTGGGACCGTCTCGAAAAAGCCTATGCCGACGACGCCCGTGTCGAAGGTGCGATCTTCGGTCGCGTCAAGGGCGGCTTCACCGTCGATCTCGGCGGTGCCGTGGCCTTCCTGCCCGGCTCCCAGGTCGATGTGCGCCCGGTGCGCGACGCCGGCCCGCTCATGGGTCTCAAGCAGCCGTTCCAGATCCTCAAGATGGACCGTCGCCGCGGCAACATCGTTGTCTCGCGCCGCGCGATCCTCGAAGAGAGCCGCGCCGAACAGCGTGCCGAGGTCATCTCGAACCTCTCCGAAGGCCAGACGGTCGACGGCGTGGTCAAGAACATCACCGAATACGGTGCGTTTGTTGACCTGGGCGGTGTCGACGGCCTGCTGCACGTCACCGACATGGCATGGCGCCGTGTGAACCACCCCTCCGAGATCCTGTCGATCGGCGAGACCGTCAAAGTCCAGGTCATCAAGATCAACAAGGAAACCCACCGTATCAGCCTGGGCATGAAGCAGCTCCAGGAAGATCCGTGGGATCTGGTTGCCGTCAAGTTCCCGCTGGGCTCGGTCCACAAGGGCCGCGTCACGAACATCACCGATTACGGTGCCTTCGTGGAGCTGGAGCCGGGCGTCGAGGGCCTCGTTCACGTCTCGGAAATGTCCTGGACCAAGAAGAACGTGCACCCCGGCAAGATCGTCTCCACCTCGCAGGAAGTGGACGTCATGGTGCTCGAGATCGACCCGGCCAAGCGCCGCGTGTCGCTCGGCCTCAAGCAGACCATGCGCAACCCGTGGGAAGTCTTCTCCGAGACCCACCCCGAGGGCACGCAGGTCGAAGGCGAGGTCAAGAACATCACCGAATTCGGTCTGTTCATCGGCCTCGACGGCGAGATCGACGGCATGGTGCACCTCTCGGATCTCAGCTGGGATCAGCGCGGCGAGGAAGCCATCCAGGAATACCGCAAGGGCGACGTGGTTCAGGCCGTGGTCACCGAAGTGGACACCGACAAGGAGCGCATCTCGCTCTCGATCAAGGCCCTGGGCGGCGACAAGTTCGCCGATGCGGTTGGCGGCGTGAAGCGCGGCTCGATCGTGACCGTCGAGGTCACCGCGATCGAGGATGGCGGCATCGAGGTGGAATACGAAGGCATGAAATCCTTCATCCGCCGCTCCGACCTGTCGCGTGACCGCGCAGAGCAGCGCCCCGAGCGCTTCTCGGTCGGTGACAAGATCGACGTGCGCGTCACCAATATCGACAGCAAGACCCGCCGTCTGGGCCTGTCGATCAAGGCACGCGAGATCGCCGAAGAGAAAGAGGCCGTGGAACAGTACGGCTCCTCGGACTCCGGCGCATCGCTGGGCGACATCCTGGGCGCGGCGCTGAAAGGCGACAACTGAGCCTGACGCGCGCTCGCGCAAGAGACGAGAGGCCCCGCCGGAGCGATCCGGCGGGGCCTTTTCATGTGCGCCTCCGGGGCGCGATGCTGCCGCGGGCGCGCGCCGAATCGTCCGGCGCACCTGCGCTAGCTGCGCCGCAGCAATCGGGTGCGGGCGCGGCCGATCCGGCGAAGCCCCGCCGAACCCCGCGTCAAAGCGCTGCTATTCATGGCTTTTTTCGGCTATCTCGAGCTTTCCGTTTGGCGGGGGCGGCCGGAGTGTCGTAGAAGAGGGGCGCGCGAAAAGACGCCTTGAGGGGATGTGTGAGGATGATCAGATCAGAATTGATCCAGAAGATCGCGGAGGAGAATCCGCATCTCTACCAGCGGGACGTGGAGAGGATCGTGAATACGATCTTTGAGGAGATCACCAATGCCATGGCCCGGGGCGACCGGGTCGAACTGCGCGGCTTCGGGGCCTTTTCGGTCAAGAAGCGCGACGCGCGGCTGGGCCGGAACCCCCGGACCGGCGAAGCGGTCGATGTCGAGGAAAAGCATGTGCCCTTCTTCAAGACGGGCAAGCTCCTGCGCGACCGGCTGAACGGAAAGTAAGGCAGACCTATGCGCTATATTCGCTACGCGTTCCTGGGCGTCCTCGCGGTCGTCCTCGTGGCCATCGCCATGGCCAACCGCTCCATGGTGGAGCTGATGCTGCTGCCGGAGGAGCTGGCGGCGCTGGTGAATTTCCAGCAATCGCTGAACGTGCCGGTGTTTCTGGTGTTTTTCGGCGGCATCGTCGCCGGGCTGCTGATCGGGTTCTTCTGGGAATGGCTGCGCGAGCACAAGCACCGCGCCGCCGCCGCGCAGCGCAAGACCGAGCTGCGCAAGCTCGAGCGCGAGCTGAAAAAGACCCAGGCCGAGCGCGACAAGGACAAGGACGAGGTTCTGGCGATTCTCGACCAGAGCGCCTGAGACCGGGCAGGGGCGCCTTTCGGGGCGCTGCCCCCGCCGCCCGCTGGGCGGCGTCCCCGGGATATTTGGGGCCAATGGAAAACCGCTGGGCTGGTGCGGGATGGATGATATTCGCGTAAAGATCTGCGGGCTGACACGGCCCGAGGACATGGACGCCGTGGCGCGGGCCGGGGCCCGTTATGCCGGGCTGGTGTTCTTTGCCAGGAGCCCGCGCTGCGTGAGCGTGGCGGAGGCGCGCGCGCTGGCGCTGGCGGCGCCGGTGGGGCTCGCCAAGGTCGGGCTCGTGGTGGATCCGGAGGATGCGCTGCTCGACGAGATCCTGGAGGCGGTGCCGCTCGATATGGTGCAGCTGCACGGGCGCGAGAGCGTGGCGCGGGTGGCCGAGATCCGGGCGCGCTATGGCTTGCCGGTGATGAAGGCGGTGGGTGTCGCCAGCGAGGCGGATCTGCCGGCGCTCTTGGAGTACGGCAGGGTGGCGGATCAGCTTCTGGTGGATGCCAAGGCGCCGAAGGGCGCGGCGCTGCCGGGCGGCAACGGTCTGGCCTTCGACTGGCGGCTGATCGCCGGGCGGCGCTGGCCCTGCCCGTGGATGCTGGCGGGCGGGCTGACGCCGGAGACCGTCGGCCGGGCGGTGGCGATGACCGGGGCGCGGCAGGTGGATGTCTCTTCCGGGGTCGAGTCGGCGCCCGGGGTGAAGGATCCCGAACGCATCGCGGCCTTCGTCAAGGCAGCGCTGGCGGCGGGGGCGAAGGCGCGGTGCCGCGCCTCTAGGCAGGGCGCGCGTCGAGGCTGTGCGGGCCGCGGATTTGGCTGGCGCTGCGATGGTTTGCGATGCTTCACTGCCGGGGATGCGGGGAGGCAGCGATGCGGTTTTCGGTCCGTCATGAGACAGTCTACAGCTACGAGGCGCCGGTCGCGCTGGCGCCGCACCGGTTGCGGCTGACGCCGCGCGGCGAGGCCGGGCGGCTGCTGTTGCGCGGGCTGGTGATCGAGCCGGAGCCGGCGGCGCTGCGCGAGATCGAGGATGCCCATGGCAATGTGCTGACGCTGGTGGAGTTCGGCGATCCGGCCAGCGCGCTGCGCATCGACAGCCAGTTCGAGATCGAGACGCAGGCGCCGCTGGCCGCGGACGCTTCGTTGCCGCCGTTACCGTGGCACGGGGAGGGGGCGGCGCTGGCGCCCTATCTCGGGGCGACCGATCCCGGCGCGGCGGTGCGGGATTTCGCGCGTCTGCTGATGGCGGCGTCGCGGGGCGAGGCGCCGGCCTTTCTCGATGCGTTGACGCGGGCGCTTTATGAGCGCACCGACCGGCGCATTCGCGACACCGGCTATGCCCAGAGCCCGGAGGAGACGCTGCTGCGCGCGGTGGGGGCCTGCCGGGATCTGGTGGTGCTGTTCATCGCCTGCTGCCGGCTCATGGGGATCCCGGCGCGCTTTGTCAGCGGCTATCAGGCGCGGGCGGAGAGCGTCGACGGCAAGCGGCACCTGCATGCCTGGCCCGAGGCCTTCCTGCCGGGGCTTGGCTGGCGCGGCTACGACCCCACCCACGGCACGCGGGTGAGCGATGGTCATGTGGCGCTCTGTGCCGCGCCGGAACAGGCGGAAACCATGCCGGTGGAGGGGGGCTATTACGGCGCGCCGATGGGCACGAGCCTGCGTTACCGCCTCGAGATCGTCGCCGAGGATTGAGCGAGGGACTGGATGGAAAACCGCTGTGCCAAAAACAGAAAGGCCACCCGAAAGGGCGGCCAGTTCCGTTCGTCGCGATCTTCGGACGCTTCAGCCCTGACGGGCCTTGAAGCGACGCTGGGTCTTGTTGATCACGTAGACACGGCCCTTGCGGCGCACAACGCGACAGTCGCGATGGCGCTTTTTGAGCGAGCGGAGCGAGTTTGCGACCTTCATTTCGGTCTCTCCTCTTGTCGCGGCGCGCGAGCGCCTGGCGTTGCGGTTTCCCGTGGCACGAGGCCGCGGGGAGTGATGTCCATGGTGGGCGGTACTGGGATCGAACCAGTGGCCCCTACGATGTCAACGTAGTGCTCTACCGCTGAGCTAACCGCCCGTTATGGACCGCGCGATCCTGTTCCCCTTGCCCCAGAATAAAACGGGGCGCGGAGGAACCGCGCCGGTGGAGCGCTCTATAAAAGGAGTCGGGAGCGGTGGCAAGCGCTTTTCCAGAGCTTTTCCCGGTTTCCTAACTGTCTGTAAAACGGGCTTTTGGCGGGGATGCAAATGGGGCTAAACTGGCGCGGAAGGAGCCCGAATGCCGAAAGTCGCCTATCACCTCGATCTGCCGGAGGCGGCCACCTCCTGCGTGGTCTTCGCATCACCGCATTCGGGGCGCGATTACCCGTGGAGCTTCCTGCGCGGCACGGTTCTCGACGAACAGTCGATCCGCTCTTCGGAGGATGCCTTTGTCGACCGGCTTTTCGACTGCGCGCCGCAATTCGGCGCGCCGCTGCTGCGCGCCGGGGCGCCGCGCGCCTTCATCGACCTCAATCGCTCGGTGGACGAGCTCGATCCCGCGCTGATCGAAGGGGTGCGGCGCGGCGGGCACAATCCGCGCGTGTCGAGCGGGCTGGGCGTGGTGCCGCGGGTGGTGGCGAACGGTCGGGCGATCTATCGCGGCAAGCTGCCGTTGGCGGAGGCGGAGCGACGGATCTCGCGCTACTGGCACCCCTATCACCAGCAGCTGCGCGGGTTGCTCGAGAGCGCGCGGGAGCAGCATGGTGAGGCGATTCTGATCGATTGCCACTCGATGCCGCATGAGGCGGTGGAGGGTGTGGCGCGCAGCTCCGGACGGCGCCCGGAGATCGTGATCGGCGACCGGTTCGGCGCCTCTGCCGCGCCGGAGATCGTGGCGCGGGTCGAGGCGGCCTTTGCCGGGGCGGGGCTGGCGGTGGTGCGCAACACGCCCTTTGCCGGGGCTTATGTGACCCAGGCCTATGGGCGACCGTCGCGCGGCCAGCACGCCATCCAGGTGGAGATCGACCGGTCGATCTATATGGATGAGGCGCGGATCCGGCCGAATGCGCGGTTCCAGGCGTTCCGGCGGCTCTTGCGCGGGGTGGTGGCGGAAATCGCTGCCATCGGCCACCGCGATGCGGAACAGCCGCTGGCGGCGGAATAGGGGCGGGGGCAAAAGTCTTCGAAGACTTTTGCAAATTTCTTCGAAGAAATTTGGGCGCGGGCGGTCAGGGAAACAGCCGGTTCAGTGCGGTGTCGAGTGGCCCCGCATCGTCGATCTGCAATCGCACGGGCAGGGTCAGCACCTTGGGGCGGAAGGCGTCGGGCAGCCGTACCGCGTCCTTTTCCGTGGTCACAAGCTGCGCGCCGAGCCGTGCCGCGTCGGTTTCCAGCCGGGTCAGCAGCGCCGGGGTGAAGGGCTGGTGGTCGTCGAGCGCTTGGGTACCAGCCAATTCGGCGCCGAGGCCTTTCAGGGTGGCGAAGAACTTCTCGGGGTGGCCGATCCCGGCAAAGGCAAAGGCGCGCATATCGGCCCAGTCCATGCCGGTTTGCAGCGGCTCCAGCCGGCCGGTCAGATGCGGCAGGGCGATTCTGTCGCCCCAGCTCGCGGCGAACTGACGTTGCGCCGGGCCGGGGCCGATGGAGAGCAACAGATCGGCGCGGGCGAGACCTGCGGGGACCGGCTCGCGCAGGGGGCCGGCGGGCAGGCAGCGCCCGTTGCCGAAGCCCTTGGCGGCATCGACCACGATCAGCGACAGATCCTTTTGCAGGCCGGGGTTCTGGAAACCGTCATCCAGCAGGATGACCTGCGCCCCGGCGGTCACGGCGGCGCGGGCGCCGGCGGCGCGGTCGCGCGCCACCCAGACCGGGGTGAAGGCGGCGAGCAGCAACGGCTCGTCGCCCACATCCGCCGCCCCATGCCGGCGTGGATCAACCTGCACCGGGCCGCTCAGCCGCCCGCCATGGCCGCGCGAGACCACATGCACCACCAGGCCGCGCGCAGAGAGCCGTTCGATCAGTGCGATGACCGTGGGGGTCTTGCCGGTGCCGCCGGCATTGAGGTTGCCGACGCAGATCACCGGCACGCCGGGGGCAAGCCCTGCCTGCCGCGCGACGCGACGGGCGGTCGCCCGCGCGGTCAGCGCGCCCAGCGGCGCCAGCAGACGGGCCTGCCAGCCGGGCCGGGAGGGGGGCGTGTACCAGAAGCCGGGCGGGCGCATCAGGCGGCCTCTCCGGCGCCGTCGCCGCCATCGCCATCGAGCCACTGAAAGATCAGCGCGATCACCTCGTCGGTGAGCGCCGCGCCCTGGCTGACCACATCCCAGCCGGCATGGGCCATGGCAGCCGCGCGGTCGGGCGCAATGAGCTGCGACACCGCCGTCGCCAGCGTGTCGAAATCGCGCACGATGCGTGCGGCGCCGGCATCGACCAGCCGCGTATAGGCGGAAAGGTGGCGCCTGACATTCGGGCCGTAGAGCAGGGCGGCGCCATGGGCGGCGGCCTCCAGCGGGTCTTCGCCGCCATGGCCGGCGCGCAGCGAGCCGCCGAGGAAGACGATGGGAGCGAGCCGGTACCAGAGCCCCAGATCGGCGGCATCGGCGGTGAGCAGCACCTGGCAGTTCTCATCGGGCATGTCGCCGCTCTCCCAGCTGGCGATGCGCAGGTCCGAGGCACTTGCCGTGCCGGCGATGGCGACCCCGTCCTCTGCCGTTGCCGGCACCAGGACCAGCAGCAGCCGGTGGGCGAGCCGCGTGGCGCGGCGATGGGCGCGCAGGATGTCCGAGGCCTCATCGGCGCGGATCTTGGCGGCGAGCCAGACCGGGCGGCCCGAGAGCGCCTGCGCCAGCTCTTCGTGCAGCGCCGGCGGACAGTCGAGCGGCGGCGCGGTCTCGCTGAGCGGACCGGCGCTGCGCAGCCGGCTGTCGCTCAGCCCCAGGCGGCGCAGGCGACGCAGCGCGGCACTGTCCTCGGCAAAGATCCGGTCGAACAGCGTCAGCGCGGCGCCGGTGCAATCGGGCACCCAGAGCGGCGCGGGGGTCGTCCAGATCTCGTTGCGTGCCCCGAGATGGATCATCCGCGTGCCGATGGCGGAGGTCCGCGCCAGCAGCGCGGGCGCCAGGAGCTGGCCGGTCCAGAGCCCCAGATCCGGGCCCCAGTGATCGGCGAAGGCCTGGGCATTGGCCAGGCTGTCGACGGGCAGCGGCAGCACGATGCGGTCGGGGGCGCCGGCGGGCACGGCCATGCCGGGCGGATGGGTGAGCAGCAGGGTGATTTCCGGGCGCTGGCTCTGCATCCGCACGGCGAGCGCCGAGAGTGCGCGCGCGGCCTCGGCACTGTCCGCATGCGCCCAGAGCAACGGCCCCTCGGGCCGGGAAGGCGCCGGAGGCATGGGCGTTGCGGGGCGTCCGCGGGCAAAGGCCAGATAGGCCGAAAGCGCGAAGGGTTTGCGCGTCAAGGCTGTCAGCCGAGCTCCTCGGTGGTCGAGGCCTCGGTCTCCTCGTCGCGCAGCCGGTGCAGATGCGCGATGTAATAGCGCATATGGGCGTTGTCGACGGTGCGCTGCGCCTCGGCCTTCCAGGCATCATGGGCGCTGGCGTAATCGGGGAAGATGCCGACGATATGGATGTCGTCGACATTCTTGAAGGTGTTCTTTTCCGGGGTCACGAGTTCGCCGCCGAAGACGAGGTGCAGTCGCTGAACCATCCTTGATGTCCTTTCCCGTGCTGACGGGGGCAACCTACGGGCTGGCCGGGCGAGGTCAAGCGCGGAGGCGGCGGTGCAAAAGTTTTCGAAAACTTTTGCAAATTTCTTCGAAGAAATTTGCGGACGGGTGGAGCGCTCAGGGCATCTGCCGCAGCCGCGCGACGATATCCGCGTGCAGTGCCGGGTTGGCGGCAACCACCCCCTCATGCAGCGGTTTCTCGGCGTTGAAGCGGATCGCATCGCCGCGCCGGTCGGTCAGCCGCGCGCCGGCTTCCGCGAGCAGCAGCGCGCCGGCGGCGATGTCCCATTCCCAGGACGGGCGGAAGGTGAACATCGCATCATAGCGCCCCTCGGCCACCAGCCCCAGCCGGTAGGCGATGGAGGGGCGGTGGCTGCGCGTGGTGGCGGGCGTGCCCTGCCGCCAGTGGGTTGGGTCGAGCGCCGGCTTGGTCGCCAGCACATGCGCGCTCTCCAGCGTCGCGGCGCTGCCGGCGCGCAGGCGGCGGTCGTTGAGCCGCGCGCCTTCACCGGCCTCTGCCGTATAGAGCTTGTCGCGCAGCGGCAGGAAGACCACGGCGGCGGTGATCTCTCCGTCCTCGGCCACGGCGATGGAATGCGCCCAGCTGTCCGAGCCCTCGATGAAGCTGCGGGTGCCGTCGATCGGATCAACGATGAAGACCTTTTGCGCCGCCAGCCGGGCGGGATCGTCGGCGCTCTCCTCGCTGAGCCAGCCATAGCCGGGGCGGGCGCCGCGCAGGATTTCCGCAAGCACCGCGTTCACCGCCATGTCGGCATCGGTCACCGGGCTGCCGTCGTCGGGCTTGTGGCGCACATTGATTTCGGCACCGATAAAGCGCGTCGCGGTTTCGGCCGCCGCCTGGGCGGCGCGCATGAGCAGCGCGAGATCACTCTCCGGCAAGGGTCAGCCCCTCCACCAGCAGCGAGGGCACCACGCGCGACAGCCAGGGCCGGGCGTCGTTCGCGGGCGTCATCCGGCGCAGCATGTCGCGCAGATTGCCGGCGATGGTCACACCCGAGACCGCATAGGCCGGCACGCCGTTCTCGACCCAGAGCCCCGCCGCCCCGCGCGAATAATCGCCGGTATTGGGGTTGATCGTGGCGCCGATCATCGAGGTCACGATCAACCCGGTGCCCATCTCGGCGATCAGGTCCGCGCGGCTCTGCGACCCCTGGGTCAGCTCGAGATTCCAGGTGCTGGGCGAAGGCCCGCCCGAGGTGCCGCGCGCGGCATTGCCGGTGGGCGCCATATCCAGCTTGCGGGCATTGGCCAGATCGAGCGTATAGCCGGTCAGCACGCCGTTCTCGACGAGGGCGCGGCGCTGCGTCGGCAGGCCTTCGGCATCGAAGGGGCGGGAGCCTGAGATGCGCGGGCGGTGTGGATCCTCGATCAGCGACAGCTCCGCCGGCAGCACCTCTTGCCCCAGGGCGTCGCGCAGCCAGGACGCGCCGCGCGCCACCGCCGCGCCGTTGGCCGCCGCGATCAGATGGCCGATCAGCGCGCCGGCGATGCGCTCATCGAAGAGCACCGGATAGGCACCGGTCTTGGGTTTGCGCGGGTTCAGCCGCTCCAGCGCGCGCTCGGCAGCGCTGCGGCCGATTTCCTCGGGCGCGCGCAGGTCGCTCTGGAAGGTGCGCCCGTCGCCGTCGTAATCGCGTTCCATCGCCAGCCCTTCGCCGGCGATGGCGACGCAGGACACCGAGCGCGAGCTGCGCATATAGCCGCCGGAAAAACCGTTGCTGGTGGCCAGATGCACCTGCCGCCGCCCGTAGCCGGCGCTGGCCGCCTGCACCTGCCCGATGCCCGCGACGCCAAGCGCGGCGGCCTCGGCGGCGCAGGCATCCTCCTGAAGCGCCGCCGGGGCGGGCTCCGGCGCCGGGTCGCACATCTCGAGCGCGTCGGCATCCCAGTCGCGGGCAAGCTGGTCCGGATCGGCGAGCCCGGCATAGGGATCTTCGGGCGCCTCGCGGGCCATGGCGACGGCGCGTTCGGCCATCGCCGCCAGTGTTTCGTCGCGCGTGTCGGAGGCCGAAACCACCGCCGTGCGCCTGCCGACAAAGACCCGCAGCCCGATATCGGTGCCCTCCGAGCGCTCGGCCTGTTCCAGCGTGCCGTTGCGTACGTCGATTTCGGTGGCGCTGCCAGCGACCGCCAGCGCATCGGCAGCATCGGCGCCGGCCTTGCGGGCGGCGGACAGGAGGGCATCGGTCAAGGTATCGAGGGGGCGGGTCATGTGTTCTCCGTCTCGGGTCGTTCTCCGAGGTAGGCCGCGCGGCGGCGCTGTGCAAGGAAAAGGCGCCGGATTGGTCTGCGCTGTGGCGCTACCGGTGCGGGGGGGGCGCCCGCTACTCGGTCTTTGCGACCACGCCGAGGATCGGCCCCAGCGCGCGCCCGATATCGCGGCGGCCGATCTCCGGCGCCCAGAGCCGCGAGACATTGCCGTCGAGAAACAGCGCCTGCGGCAGGCCCAGCCTGTCGCGGAACAGCGAGGCGAATTCGTGGAAGGTCACCGCGCTTTCGGAGATCGCGAAAACGGCCCTCTTGCCGTCTTCCGAGGTGCCGACGCCGTTGCGCATATAGCGCGATGTGCTGTCGGGCAGGAAGCGCGGGTGCAATTCGCCGTCGACCACCAGCATCGGCCCCGATTGCTGCGCATAGCGGCACTCGGGCCGGTCGCGCAGAAAGGTGCGCGTCTCGATCACGTCGGCGCGGTCCTCGCGGATGCAGAAGATGCCATTGGGCAGCAGCCCGAAATTGCCCGGGCCGGCGTTGGAGATGACGCGCATCGCCTCCTCGCCGCCCTCGACATAATAGCCGACCGGCGCGCGATCCTCGTGATACATGCCGCCATTCATGGCAAAGACCAGCGTCTCGCCCTCGGCGCGCAGCGATGCGTCGAGCGTGGCGAACTGTCCCCAGGGCGTGCCGTCGGGGGCGTTCAGAAAGCCGCGCAGTTCTTCGTGTTCGGCATCGACGGTGCAGAGCGTGTAGCGGTTGCGCTCGTAATCCACGCTCTCGCAGGTGACGGCGCGGGCGGGTAGCGCGGGCAGGGCGCCCAGCAGCAGCGCGCAGGCGGCGAGCCAGCCGCGCACCGGCTAGTCTTCCAGGTCGCGGCGCACCGCGTCCTGCGCGAAAAGCCGGCGGGTCTCGTCGAGCCGGTCGAAGGTCTCGTCGAGGCGGAAGCGCAGCTCGGGGGCGAATTTCAGCGTCAGCCCTTTCGACACCGCGCGGCGCAGCTCGGATTTGTTGCGCTTGAGCAGGTCGAACATCTCGTCCGCATGGCCGCCGCCCAGCGGCACGACATAGGCGGTGGCGACCTTGAGGTCGGGAGAGACGGTGACCTCGCCCACGGTGATCGACAGGCGGTTGAGTTCGGGATCGTGGATATCGCCGCGCGTCAGCACATCCGAGAGCGTCCGGCGAATGAGTTCGCCGACCCTCAGCTGGCGCTGGCTTGGTCCGTGCCCGTCGTGGAATCTGTTCTTGCCCATGCCTTCCCACTTAGTGCTTGCCCGCCCCTTTGCCAAGCGCGCCGACGCGCGGTAAGGAGGCTCGGGTTTCGCGCGATTGGGATTGGAGAGCAGGATGACCGAAAAGCCGGGTGTCGTGGTGACGGGGGTGTCGGGCCGCATGGGCCAGATGCTGGCCCGCGAGGTGCAGAAGAGCGACCGGCTGACGCTTGTCGGCGCGCTGGAACGCGAGGGCCATGACTGGGTGGGCCGCGATCTGGGCATCTGCATGGGCGGCACCGAAAACGGCGTGATGGTGACCGATGACGCGCTGGAGGCCTTTGCCAAGGCGCAGGCGGTGATCGACTTCACCGCGCCCGCTGCCACCGTTGCCTTTGCCGAGCTCGCCGCGCAGGCGCGGGCGGTGCATGTGATCGGCACCACCGGGCTGTCGCCGGAGGATCTGCACAAGATCCATGTGGCGGCGCGCCACGCGGTGATCGTGCGGGCCGGCAATATGTCGCTCGGCGTGAACCTGCTGACCAAGGTCACGCAGCAGGTCGCCGCCGCGCTGGATGCGGACTGGGATATCGAGATCGTCGAGTCGCATCACAACCAGAAGGTCGACGCGCCCTCGGGCACCGCGCTGATGCTGGGCGAGGCCGCTGCCGAGGGGCGCGGCGTGGCGCTGGACGAGGTTTCTGACCGGGGCCGCGACGGCATCACCGGCAAGCGCGAGCGCGGCCATATCGGCTTTCACGCCATTCGCGGCGGCGATGTGGTGGGCGAGCACGAGGTGATCTTTGCCACCGCCGGCGAGCGCATCGTGCTGAAGCACATCGCTTCCGATCGCGCGCTCTTTGCCCGTGGTGCGCTCAAGGCCGCGCTCTGGGGGCAGGACAAGGCGCCCGGCGAATACGACATGCTGGATGTTCTCGGTCTCGAAGACTGACCGTGTGGCGCCGGGGCCTTGCGCCCGGCGCCCCGGCGGGAGCGCATGTTTTCCGGGCAGTGCCGGCCCAGGAACCGGCTTATTCCGCAATCTGCAAGGTCAAAGCTGTTGGTGATCCGGGCGTGATGAAGTAAGTCGGAGGCGACGCAAGTACTTCCCAGATATTGATTTTCCCGACCAATCTCAGGAAAGAGACCGCTTTGACCCAAATCATCTTCATTTGCCGGCGCTCGCCGGACTGGGCATCGCTCAGTCGCGATTACCAGCAGGGGCTGAAGATCGACGACAGCCGCTACGTGCCGCAGGAACATATCCCCGGGTTTCCCAAAGACCTGCCGCGCCTGATCGCCAAGTGGAACAAGAGCAAGAAGGTCGATTTCTTTACCTTCCGCGCGACGGTCGCTGAAATTTCTCAGCAGAGCATCCGCAGCGTGCCCTCCTCGATCTCGCTCGAGGCGAACGACCCCCGGCTTGCCGAGATTGTCGCGGGACATCCCGATGCGCTCATCTATTTTCACGATGACGACGATTTCTTTTCACCCGATATCGCGAAGGATGCCGAAGCAGCGGCAGAGAAGGGCGGCGCGTTTGACGTGCTGGTCAGCCCGCTGCCGCGGATCGGGCTGCCGACCTATACCTTCGTGACCCCGGAGATGGAGCCGGAATTCGTTTGGGGGGCACCCACGCCGTTCCATTACACGTTCCAGAGCAACAATTACGGGCTTCGGCTGGGCGGCGGCATCCCGGCGGAGGATCTGCTGAAATATGCCGACCATGTCGAGGCCTCGGCCTTTGCCGATGAGACCAAGCCGGTCATCCGCTACAGCTCGAAGATCCTCAGCGCCACGATCAAGACACCGGCCTCCGCGTCGCTGCTGCAATTCTTCTTTGGCCGGCGCGCGCGGCTTCTATCGCTGCTCGGGCGGCGGACCTGGCGCGACAGCTATTTTCAGGATTTCGTCAAGGCCTGCGATACGTCGGCGCTGCCGGCGGATCTCGACTGGCTGCGCCGGGATTCCGACAAGGTCATCGCGCTGGTCGACAAGGCCGGCGGATAGGCCAGGGCGCCCGGGGCGCACGGCTCAGAAGTCGATGGCGATGCCCTTTTTCTCCCAGTCGCCATAGCGCGCGGGGTCAAGCCCGTCGCGACCGCCATATTCCTTCGGCGCCGGTGCGCGCGCTGCCTCGATCTCGGCCTGCTTGCGGCGTTCGGCGGCTTCGGCCAGTGCGCGCTGCGCGGCGGGGGGCAGGTCTGGGCGGGCGGTGTTGTCTTCGGACATGGCGGCTTTCCTCGTCTCTATCCCCTTGATATATGCGCCGCCAGCCCCGCGACACAACCCGGAGACCGCCCTCATGCCGACCATTTCCTCTGCCCGCGTGCAATGCGTGGCGCTGCTGGGCCAGGTGCTGGGGCAGGGGCGGCTCTTGTCCGAGGCGATGTCGGGCCCGGCCTGGCAGGCGCTTTCCGCGCCCGACCGCGCGGCGGCGCAGCGCATGGCGCAGGAGGTGCTGCGCAATCTCGAACGCTGCGACCGGCTGCTGAAGCCGCATCTGCGCAAGGGGCCGCCGCTTTTCGTCAGGAACGTGCTGCGGCTGGGCGCCTGGGAGCTCTGCACCGGCGGTGCCGCGCATGGGGTGGTGAATGACTGCGTGCAGATCGTCGCGCAGGACCGCAAGGCGCAGAGCATGAAGGGGCTGGTCAACGCGGTGCTGCGCAAGCTCAGTGCAGACGGGCCGGCACAATGGGCCAAGCTGCGCGTGCCGCGTCTGCCGCGCTGGCTGCGCGAGCCGCTGGTCGCCGCCTGGGGCGGCAAGGCGGTGGCGGCGATGGAGGCGGCCCATCTGGCCGGCGCGCCGCTCGACCTGACGGCAAAGGGCGATCCGGCGGCGCTGGCACAGGCCGTGGGCGGCGTGCTGCTGCCCTCCGGCTCGGTGCGGCTGGCGGAAGCCGGGCAGGTCTCGGCGCTGCCGGGTTACGAGGCCGGCGACTGGTGGGTGCAGGATGCCGCTGCCGCGCTGCCGGCGCGGCTGCTCGGTGATGTGGCGGGGCTGCGGGTGCTGGACATGTGCGCGGCGCCCGGCGGCAAGACGATGCAGTTGGCGGCGGCGGGCGCGCAGGTGACCGCGCTCGATCTGTCGGAGGCGCGGCTGGCGCGGGTGGCGGAGAACCTCGCCCGCACCGGGCTCAGGGCCGAGATCGTCGCAGGCGACGCGCTGGAGCATCAGGGCACATATGATGCCGTGCTGCTCGATGCGCCCTGTTCGGCCACCGGCACGATCCGGCGCCACCCCGACCTGCCACATGCCAAACAGGGCGAGGGGATCTCGGAGCTGATCGGGCTTCAGGAGAGGATGATCGACCATGCGCTGTCGCTGCTGGCGCCGGGCGGGCGGTTGGTCTTTTGCACCTGTTCGCTGATTCCCGACGAGGGCGAATGCCAGATCGAGGCGGCGCTGGCGCGGCATGAGGGCCTTGAGCTGCTGCAGGCCGAGGCGCCGGGCGTCGAGGCCGGCTGGCGCGCGCCCGAGGGCGGGCTGCGGCTGCGGCCCGATTTCTGGGCGGAACGCGGCGGCATGGACGGGTTCTACATGGCGGTTCTGCGGAAACCCGGCGGTTCGGCGCCATTCCAAGGTGACTTGCCCGACCCCACTGGTTAGTATCGCCGCAAGAACAGCCGCGGCAAGAGCGGGCGAGAGGCACGAGGGCGCATGTCACAGACGGAAAGCTGGTCCGCCGCGGCGACGCGGTTTCTGAACCGCTTTCACGCGCGCATGGCCGCCCGTTCCCGTCCCGCGCTGGGATTCGTCTCGCAGCAGGAACCGCGCAGCACCGGCAGTTTCGCCAAGGGCCGGCAGCTTTGCGCCGGCAATCTGATGTTCGCGGGCCATCTGGTCGAGGCGCCCGGCGCGATGATCTGGGATCTCGACACGCCGGATGCCGCCTGGGAGGAAGAGATCCACAGTTTCCGCTGGCTCGACGATCTGGCGGCGGCGGGCGATGCGCGGGCGCGCGGCGTGGCGCAGACCTGGCTCTGGGGCTGGATCGCACGCTATGGCAGCGGCAAGGGCGCCGGCTGGGCGCCGGAGCTCGCCGGGCGGCGGCTGATCCGCTCGATCCAGCACGCGCTTTTTGTGCTGCGCGGCATCGACAGCGAGAAATCCGGCGATTTCTACCGCGCGCTGGCCTGCCAGACGATCTTTCTCAGCCGCCGCTGGCAGAGCTCGGCGCCGGGGCTGCCGCGATTCGAGGCGCTGACCGGGCTGCTCTATGCCGGGCTGTCGCTGGAGGGCATGGGCGCTTATGTGGAACCTGCCCGCCGTGCGCTGGGGGCGGAATGCACCCGGCAGGTGGATGCGCAGGGCGGCATTCCCACCCGCAACCCCGAAGAGCTGCTGGAGGTGTTCACCCTGCTGACCTGGGCGCAGGCGGCGCTGGAGGAGGCGGACGCGGTGCCCGACGACGCGCATCTGGCCGCCATTGGGCGGATCGCGCCGACCCTGCGCGCGCTGCGCCATGCCGATGGCGGGCTGGCGCGCTTTCAGGGCGGCGGGCGCGGGCTCGACGGGCGGCTCGATCAGGCGCTGGCGGCCTCGGGCAGCCGCAGGCGGCAGGCCGAGGGGCTGGCCATGGGCTATGCCCGGCTCTCTGCCGGGCGCAGCAGCGTCATCGTCGATGCGGCACCGCCGCCGGGCGGGCGCGCCTCGGCGGATGCGCATGCCTCGACGCTGGCCTTCGAGCTGACCTCGGGGCGGCGTCCGCTGGTGGTGAGCTGCGGCTCCGGCGCGGTCTTTGGCGAGGACTGGCGGCGCGCCGGCCGCGCCACGCCCAGCCATTCGACGCTTTGTCTCGATGGGTATTCCAGCGCGCGGCTGGCGCCGCCGCGGCGGGTCGGCGGGGTGGAGCGCGAGCTGCTGGAGGATGCGCCGCAGAACGTGCCGGTGGAGATCGGGCAGGCATCGGACGGGCTGCGCTTCGAGGGCGGCCATGACGGCTATCGCACGACCCACGGGCTGACCCATGCGCGCATTCTGGAGCTGACCTTCGACGGGCGCGGGCTGGTGGGCGAGGATCTGCTGATGACGCTCACCGATGTCGACAAGAAGCTGTTCGACCGGCGCATGGATGCGGTGAAGCTCTCGGGCCTGCCCTGGCAACTGCGCTTTCACCTGCATCCGGAGGTGGATGCAGAGCTCGACATGGGCGGCAACGCGGTCTCGCTGGCGCTGCGCTCGGGGGAAATCTGGGTGTTTCGCTACGATCCGGGGCCGGAGCTGACGCTGGAGCCGTCGGTTTACCTGGAAAAAGGCCGGTTGCGGCCCCGTGCCGCCAAACAGATCGTTTTATCCGGCCGCGCGATGGAGTATGCGACGCGCATCCGCTGGTCTCTGGCCAAGGCGCAGGACACCGCGATTGCGGTGCGCGACCTGGCGACGGACGAGGCGGAGCCGACGCATTGAACCATCTGGGGACCCCAACCGTATGCCTGACCTGCACAAAGTCGCCCGCGCACTGATTTCCGTATCCGACAAGACCGGCCTGATCGAGCTGGGCGAGGCCCTCGCGGCGCGGGGGATCGAGATTCTCTCCACCGGCGGCTCGGCGAAGGCGCTGCGCGAGGCGGGCGTCGCGGTGCGCGACGTGGCCGAGGTCACCGAGTTTCCCGAGATGATGGACGGGCGGGTCAAGACGCTGCATCCGCGCATTCATGGCGGGCTGCTGGCGCTGCGCGACAATGCCGAACACCGGGGCGCGATGAAAGGCCATGGCATTCCCGAGATCGACCTGCTGGTGGTCAATCTCTACCCGTTCGAGGAGACGGTGGCCAAGGGCGCCGATTACGAGACCTGCATCGAGAATATCGACATCGGCGGCCCGGCGATGATCCGCGCCGCCGCCAAGAACCACGGTTTCGTCAATGTGGTGGTGGATGTGGCCGATTACGCCCCGCTGCTGGCGGAACTCGATGCCAATGACGGCGCGACGAGCTATGCGTTCCGCCAGCAACTGGCGCTGACCGCCTATGCCCGCACCGCCGCCTATGACAGCGCCGTCTCGGCCTGGATGGCGGGCGCGCTGGACGAGGCGGCGCCGCGCCGCCGGGCCTTTGCCGGCGAACTGGCCCAGACCCTGCGCTATGGCGAGAACCCGCATCAGAGCGCCAGCTTCTACCGCGACGGCTCCGGTCGCCCGGGCGTGGCGAACGCGGTGCAGCAACAGGGCAAGGAGCTCAGCTACAACAATATCAACGACACCGATGCCGCCTTTGAGCTGGTGTCGGAATTCCTGCCCGGGGACGGGCCGGCGGTGGCGATCATCAAGCACGCCAACCCCTCGGGCGTGGCGAGGGGCGCGACGCTGAAGGACGCCTATCAGAAGGCGTTCGACTGCGACCGCACCTCGGCCTTCGGCGGCATCGTGGCGCTGAACGGCAAGCTGGATGCGGAGACCGCCGAGGCGATCACCGAGATCTTTACCGAGGTGGTCATCGCCCCCGGCGCCGACGACGCGGCCAAGGAGATCTTTGCCAAGAAGAAGAACCTGCGCCTGCTGACCACCAGCGGCGTTGCCAATCCCGGCGTGCCGGGGCTGACCTATCGTCAGGTGGCGGGCGGCTTTCTGGTGCAGGACAAGGACACCGGGATGATCGGCCTCGACGATCTGAAGGTGGTGACCAAGCGCCAGCCCACCGAGGCCGAGCTGCGCGACCTGCTCTTTGCCTGGAAAGTGGCCAAGCACGTCAAGTCGAACGCCATCGTCTATGTCAAGGACGGCGCCACCGTGGGTGTCGGCGCGGGCCAGATGAGCCGGCTCGATTCGGCGCTGATCGCCGCCAAGAAGGCCGAGCGCATGGCCGAGGCGATGGGCCTGCCGGAGCCGCTGACCAAGGGCTCGGCGGTGGCTTCGGACGCGTTCTTCCCCTTTGCCGACGGGCTGCTGGAAGCGGCGGCGGCGGGGGCCAGCACGGTGATCCAGCCGGGCGGCTCGATGCGCGACGACGAGGTGATCGCGGCGGCCGACGAGGCGGGGCTGGCGATGGTGTTCACCGGGATGCGGCATTTCCGGCACTGAGCCGGCGCGCTCGTCAAGCCCTTGCGGGCTTTCCTCGCAGTATGGTGGGCGGGCCGGAGCGATGCTCCGGCCCGTTTGCGTGTCAGGCCTGTGCGGCCTCCATGCGGAGCCGGCCCTCGTTGAGGAAACAGATCCGGTCGAAGGCGGCGAGGTCGAGCGGATTGGGCAGGCGGATATCCGAGCGCCCGGGCATTTTTCGCGGGCTCAGATCGAAGCTGCGGTCGATCTGCGAGATGATGGCGCAGATGGCCCCGGTCTCTTTCACATGGCGCCGCAGCGCGCCGATCTGGGTTGCGAGATCGGGAGTGCTGCGTTTCTGGTCGAGCAGTTGCAGATAGTCGATCACGGCAAGGGCAGGGGTGCCTGCGCTCGCGAGACGGCGAATGACGTGATCCGCCGATATGTCGTCTGACGTATCCACCTGCACCGCCCCTGCATCGGCGGAGGGGGGCAGTCCGAGCTCTGAAAGCCGCTGGCGGACGTCGCGTTCGTGGTAATCGAGCGTGAAGAAAAACCCGGTTCTGCCGAGCGCGCCGGCGCGCGCCGCGAGCTCCAGACCGAGCAGGGTCTTGCCCTGTCCGGGCCGTGCGCCGATCAGGATCAGGTCGCCGGGAACGAGCCGCGACAGGACGGCTGCCGCCGGGCGCGCCTGCGATGCCTGCGAGGCGAGATGGCTCCAGCTCTGGTAGCCTTGTTCGCTGGCAACGCGATCCAGTGCCCGGTGCAGGGGAATGCCCTGCTGGCGGGCGAGATCTCTGGCGTTGCGTTTCAGCCTGTAGATGGGGGCGGAGAGATGCATATGTCTGGTCCTCCTCTTCCGAGCAGCCGACGCAAACCCTCCTTATGCATATGCTCGGACGAGACAGGTCCGGAATGACGACGCTCCGCATGATACATGCTTCCCCGCTGGAGGGAGGCGGCCCGAGCCAGGCACGGGGGCAGTCTAGCCGGGCGGGGGTGGAAGGCTCAAGCGGCAAAGCGCGCGCCAGCGATGGGAAAGAGAAAGGCCGGAGCGATGCCCCGGCCTCTGTCCCGTGCGAACCACCAGAGCGGCGGCTTTAGCCCGGCGCGTCCTCCAGCCCCTCGGGCTGACCGACCACGACGAAGCGCAGCGCATCCGGTTGCAGGAGCCGGGCGGCCACGCGCGCGATATCCTCCGCTGTCACCGCTTCGATATGATCGTTGCGGGTGGTGACATAGTCCGGCGTCAGCCCGTCCATCTGCATGCCCACGAGGATGCGCGCGATGGGGCCGTTGCCGTCGAAGCGCAGCGGATAGGCGCCGGTGAGATAGGTCTTGGCCTGCGCCAGCTCGGCATCGCTGACGCCCTCGCTCGCCATCCTGGCCCATTCGTCGCGGATCACCGAGATCGCCTCGCCGATGCGGTCATTGGCCGAGGCGACCCGGCCCAGATAGAGCTCGGCATGGTCCATCGGCAGCAGATAGGAATAGACCCCGTAGGTCAGGCCGCGCTTTTCGCGCACCTCGGTCATCAGCCGCGCCTCGAAACCGCCGCCGCCGAGGATCGTGTTCATCACATAGGCGGCGAAGAAATCCGGATCGTCGCGCTTCAGCCCCTCATGGCCGAAGAGCGCCACCGATTGCGGCGTGTCGAAGGGCACGACCGTGGTGCCGGCCGTGGTGGCGACGTCAACATCCTCGGGCAGCGGCGCGCCGGTGGCGGGCAGATCGCCGAGCAGCCGGTCGATCAGCGCCGAGAGTTGCTCGGGAGAGATGTCGCCCGCCGCGGCGATATAGACCCGGTCGCGGGCCAGCGCCGCCCGATGGGCCGCGACCAGATCGTCGCGGGTGAGCGCGGTGACGCTTTCCACCGTGCCCTCGGGCTGCGAGCCGTAGGGGTGATCGCCAAAGACCAGGCGGTCGAACTCGGCATTGGCGATGGCGTCGGGATCCTTGAGGTCGCTGCGGATGCCCGAGAGCACCTGCGCGCGCACTCGCTCGACCGCATCCTCGCCAAAGCGCGGATCTATGAGGCTTTCGCGCAGCAGCGCCACCGCCTCGTCGCGGTTCTCGGTCAGGAACTTGGCCGAGACCGACACGGTGTCGGGCCCGGAATCGTAGCGGAAGCTGGCGGCGAGCGCGTCGCGCGCCTCGGCAAAGCCGCGTGCGTCGTACTCGCCGGCGCCTTCCTCAAGCAGGCCGACCATCAGGTTGGTGGCGCCGCGCTTGCCGGGTGCGTCGAGCGAGGTGCCGCCCTCGAAGCGGATTTCCAGCGAGGTGAAGGGGATCGAGGGCTCCTCGACCAGCCAGGCGGTGAAGCCCATCGGCGTCTCGACCGTCTGGATATCGGCTGCGGCGAGGGCGGGGCCTGCGAGGAACAGGCTGGCGACGAAGGCGAAAACCGGTTTCATTGGGTCACCTCCTTGGGGGCGTCCTGCGTTTCTTCGGGCATCAGATAGCCGGTGACCGATTGCTTGCGGTCAAAGACCTTGCGGGCTGCCGCCACGATCTCCTCGCCGGTGATCGATTGCAGGATGTCGGGCCAGGCCTGCACGTCCTCCACCGTCAGCCCGGAGGTCAGCGCGCTGCCGTAACGCCGCGCCAGCGACTGCACGCTGTCGCGCTCGTAGATCCGGTCGGCGCGGAGCTGGAACTTGATGCGCTCCAGCTGATCCGGGTCGACGCCCTCGTCGATGAAGCTGGCAAGCGTCTCGTCGAGCTCGGCTTCGAGCTGGGGCAGGGTCACGCCGGGGGCTGGCACGGCGACGAGGCCAAAGCTCGAATCGTCATAGGAGGTGCCGTCGTAGAAGGCGCCGGTATAGAGCGCGGACTTGCTGTCGAATTGCAGGTCGCGGTTCAGCACCGAGGTCTGGCCGCCACCGAGGATCTCGCTCAGCAGCGTCAGCGCCGCCGCCTCGCGCTGGTCGCCCGGATCGCGCTCGGGCGCGAGATAGCGGCGCATCACATAGGGCTGGGCCACGCGCGGATCGCGGAAGGTCAGCCGGCGCTCGGCGAGCTGGCGCGGCTCCTGCGGGCGGGCGCGCGGTGCGCCGACCTCGGGGTTGGCGGGCAGAGGGCCGTAATGCTCCTCGGCCAGCGCCTGCACCTCGTCGGGGCGCACGTCGCCCGCGACGATCAGGATGGCGTTGTTGGGGGCGTAGAAGCGGTGATAGAAATCATACGCGGCGTCGAGATCGAGCGTCTCCATCTCGTCGCGCCAGCCGATGATCGGCACGCCGTAGCGGTGGTTGAGATAGA
Organism: Salipiger abyssi; assembly: GCF_001975705.1. Taxonomy (NCBI): domain Bacteria; kingdom Pseudomonadati; phylum Pseudomonadota; class Alphaproteobacteria; order Rhodobacterales; family Roseobacteraceae; genus Salipiger; species Salipiger abyssi. Next base: position 4,166,923 of record NZ_CP015093.1, on the reverse strand, counting down.
GCGCGGCGCCGAGCTGCTCGCGCATCAGCGCGGCGGGGTCGTTTTCCACCCGCATGTTGCGCTCTTCGATGATCACATCGCGCTCGGTGAGGATGTCCTCCTCGTCGAGCCGCAGATTGACCATGCGGTCGGCCTCCATCTCCATCATCAGCCCGAGCCGGTCGGCGGCGATGCGCTGGAAATAAGCGGTCTGGTCGTAGGAGGTGAAGGCGTTGTCGGTGCCGCCATTCTTGGCCACGACCTGGGAGAACTCGCCGGGCGCCAGCGTATCGGTGCCCTTGAAAAGCAGGTGTTCGAGGAAATGCGCAACGCCGGACCGTCCGGGCGTCTCGTCCGCCGATCCGGCGCGATACCAGACCATCTGGACGACGACGGGGGCGCGATGATCCTCGATCACCACCACATCCATGCCGTTGTCGAGCGTGAAGGTGGTGACCGGCTCTTGGTCCTCGGCCAGTGCGGGGAGCGCTGCGAGAGCCAGGGCGGCGCAGGCCGCGGCGAGTGTCTTCATCGGCAAAGTCTCCGGTCTGAACTCTGAATGTGAGCGTCAACCTACGCGCCCGGGGGGCAACTTCAAGCGGCGCTTGCGGTTTCGTGATTGTGGCGGATGACGCGCAGGGGCGCGCCGGGGGGTGAGGCGGCGGCTCAGGTCACCGATTTGCGCCGCTGGTATTTCGGATGGTCCCAGAGCGCGCCGCGCAGGACGCGGGCCAGAACCTCGACCGCCTCGCGGATCTCGTCCTCGCCGATGTAAAGTGGCGTGATGCCGAAGCGCAGCACGTCGGGGGCGCGGAAATCGCCGACGACGCCGAGGTCGATCAGCGCCTGCATGATGGCGTAGCCGTGTTCGGAGCGGAACGAGACCTGGCTGCCACGCGCGTCGTTGTCGCGGGGGGTGGCGAGTTTCAGCCCGGGGCAATGCTGCTCGACCTCCTCGATCATCAGCCCGGTGAGGGCGAGCGAGCGTTTGCGCAGCTTTTTCATGTCGACCTTGTCCCAGACGTCGAGCGCCGCGTCGAGCGCGGCCATTTGCAGGACCGGCGGCGTGCCGACGCGCATGCGCTCGATGCCCTCGCCGGGACGGTAGCCCTGTTCGAAGGCGAAGGGGGCGGCATGGCCGAGCCAGCCGGCAAGCGCCGGGTCGGCGTGCTCGGCATGTTCGGGAGAGACATAGATGAAGGCCGGCGAGCCGGGGCCGGCATTGATGTATTTATAGGTGCAGCCGACGGCGAAATCGGCGCCGCCGGCGGCGACATCGACAGGCAGGGCGCCGGCGGAATGCGCCAGATCCCAGATCGCCAGCGCCCCCATGTCATGCGCCTTGCGGGTCAGCGCCTTGAGATCGTGGCGCCGCCCAGTGCGATAATCGACCTCGGTTACCAGCAGCACCGCCACCTCTTCGGTGATCGCGTCCTCAAGCTCGTGCGGGGCGACGAGGCGCAGCTCGTGACGGTCGCCGAGCAGCCGGATCAGCCCCTCGGCCATGTAGAGATCGGTGGGGAAATTGCCCCGGTCCGAGAGGATCACCCGGCGCTCGGGGCAGATCTGGAGCGCGGCGGCGAGCGCCTGGAACACCTTGATCGAAAGCGTGTCGCCGATCACGACGTGATCCTCCTCGGCGCCGATCAGCCGGCCCAGCCGGTTGCCGAGCCGTCGCGGCATGTCCATCCAGCTGCAGCTGGTCCAGCCGCCGATCAGATGCTCGCCCCATTCCTCTGAGAGCATGCGCTCCATCCGCGCGGGTGTGGCCTTGGGCAGGGGGCCGAGGGAATTGCCGTCGAGATAGATCAGGCCGAGCGGAATATGGAACTGGTTACGGGTCCAGGCGAAATCGGTCAAAACGCTCCTCCGGCGCAATTGCTTCGCCAGACCCTGACGCCGTTTCGCGCCGGGGGCAAGCCGCCGGATTGCGGCTTGTCATACCTATTCGCATCTGTGAATGTCATGCGCGGTAGCCATGAGGGAGGAGCGACCATGCGAGTTGGAGTGACGATCGGGGCGGTATTGCTGGCGGGGGCGGCCGCCGCGCATGAGGATATTGCGGACCAGTATCCGCAGTCGGAGCTTTACGACAAGCCGGTGGAGGTGATCCCGCATGTCTGGAGCGCGATCGGTGCGACGGCGCCGCCGACCTATGAGAATTCGGGTCATAACAACAATCTCAGCTTTGTGGTGACCGGCGATGGCGTGGTGGTGATCAATGGCGGCGCCTCGGCACGGCTGGCGGCGGCGCTGCATGAGGAGATCAAGGCGGTGACCGATCAGCCGGTGAAGCTGGTGATCAACGAGAACGGCCAGGGCCACGCGATGCTGGGCAATTCCTACTGGGCGGAGCTGGGGGTCGATATCCTCGCGCATGAGGATGCCATCGAGGTGTTCGAGAAGGATGGCGATTTCATCCTTCAGGGCATGCAGAATTACAACCGTGACAAGGCTGAAGGCACGGGGGTTGCCGTGCCGAACTTGTCTTTTTCCGATAAATACACCGTCGAGATGGGCGAGGTGGCGCTGGAGGTTCTGCATCTGGGGCCGGCGCATGATCCGGGCGACACGCAGGTTTGGATTCCGCAATGGGGCATTGTGATCGCCGGTGACATCGCCTTTCATGAGCGCATGCCGCCGATCTTTGCCGAGACCTGTACGAGCTGCTGGATCGAGACCTTTGACGGGCCGTTCACTGCGCTGGGGGCGACCTATGTGATCCCCGGCCATGGGCATCCGACGAATATGGCGCAGGTGACGCGGTTCACCTCGGACTACCTCAAGGATCTGCGCGCCAAGATCCGCGTGCATATCGACGAGGGCGGCGATCTGGCGAGCGCCTATTACGTGGATCAGTCGACCTGGGAGGGGCTCGACACATTCGAGGAGCTGGCGACGAAGAATGCGGGCCGGGTGTATGAGGAGATGGAATGGGAGTGACCGGCTCATTCGCCCTTGCGGGCGGCTTCGCTTTGGTTTGACATGTGGCGGAATGCTGCATGAAGGATGCCGGGTATGTTTCGGAAATGGGTCGATATTCCGCCGGTCTGGCTGGCCGTTTGCCTGGCGCTGGCCTGGGTGCAGGCGCATCGCTTTCCGATGGGGCTGAGCTTTGGCCCGGTCTGGGCGGATCTGCTGGGCGGGCTGCTGGTGGGCGGTGGCGCGCTGCTGGCGGCGCTGGCGCTGGCCGAGATGCGGCGACATCACACCAGTTTCATGCCGCATGACGAGGCGGCGCAGCTGGTGACCAGCGGCATCTTCAAACGCACGCGCAACCCGATCTATCTGGGCGATGGCATGATTCTTGCGGGGTTCATTCTGTTCTGGGATGCGGTGCTGGCGCTACCGCTGCTGCCGGTCTTTGTCTGGGTGATCGAGAAACGCTTTATCGAACCCGAGGAGATGCGGTTGCAGCGAAAGTTTCTTGCGAGATATGCTAAATATTCGCAACAAACGAGAAGGTGGCTTTAAATCCGTCTCCGGATGTGATTAACCGACGCGATGACGTTGTGAGCGGCCGGTCTGGATTGTAGACACGGTATCAATTGGCATGTGCCGCGACGGCAAGAGACATGTCTCAGGAGATCCTAAGGGGGACGACAAACGTGAAGATAGGGACGCCAAAGGAACTGGCGGCAGGTGAAAATCGCGTTGCGATGACGCCGGACTCGGCGGGCCAGCTGCAAAAGCTGGGCTATGAGTGCCTGCTGGAACGGGGCGCCGGCGTGAAGGCCGGGTTTGCGGATTCCGCCTATGAAGCGGCGGGGGTGACGCTGGTCGACGATGCGCAGGCGCTCTGGGCGCAGGCGGAGATCGTGGCCAAGGTGCAGCCGCCGACCGATGAGGAGGCAGCCGGGCTGCGCGAGGGTCAGCTGCTGATCTCGTTCTTCTGGCCGGCCGCCAACGAGGCGCTGATGAAAGAGGCCGCCGACAAGGGCGCGTCTGTCATCGCCATGGACATGGTGCCGCGGATCTCCCGCGCGCAGAAGATGGACGCGCTGAGCTCGATGGCCAATATCGCGGGCTATCGCGCGGTGATCGAGGCGGGCAACAATTTCGGCCGCTTCTTCACCGGGCAGGTGACCGCCGCCGGCAAGGTGCCGCCCGCCAAGGTGCTGATCGTCGGCGCCGGTGTGGCCGGCCTCGCCGCCATCGGCACCGCGACCTCGCTGGGCGCGATCACCTACGCGTTCGACGTGCGGCCGGAAGTGGCCGAGCAGGTCGAGTCGATGGGCGCGGAATTCGTCTATCTCGATTTCGAGGAAGAGCAGGCGGACGGGTCGAGCTCTGGCGGCTATGCCTCTGTTTCCTCGCCGGAATTCCGCGAGGCGCAGCTGGCCAAGTTCCGCGAGCTGGCACCGGAAATGGACATCGTCATCACCACGGCGCTGATCCCCAACCGCGAGGCGCCCGAGCTCTGGACTCCGGATATGGTCGAGAGCATGAAGCGCGGCTCGGTCATTATCGACCTCGCCGCCGAGCGTGGCGGCAACTGCAAGCTGACCGTGAAGGACGAGAAAATCGTCACCGACAATGGCGTGACCATCGTCGGCTACACGGATTTCCCGAGCCGCATGGCGACGCAGTCGTCGAGCCTCTACGCCACCAATATCCGTCACATGATGACCGACCTGACGCCGGAGAAGAACGGCACGGTCGATCACAATATGGAAGACGACGTCATCCGCGGCGCCACCATCGCGCACAAGCATGACGTGACCTGGCCGCCGCCGCCGCCCAAGACCAAGGCGATCGCGGCCGCCAAGCCGAAGGAGAAGGCACCCGAGCTGACGCCGGAAGAGAAGCGCGCGCAGGAAGTGGCGGCCTTCAAGGCGCAGACCCGGAGCCAGGTGACCCTGCTCGCGGTGGGTGCGGCACTGCTGCTGGGCGTGGGCCTCGTGGCGCCCGCGAGCTTCATGCAGCATTTCATCGTCTTCGTGCTGGCGGTCTTCGTGGGCTTCCAGGTGATCTGGAACGTGAGCCACTCGCTGCACACGCCGCTGATGGCGGTGACCAACGCGATCTCGTCGATCATCATCCTCGGCGCGCTGATGCAGATCGGCTCGGGCTCGTTCCTGGTGATCCTGCTGGCGGCGCTGTCGGTGTTCATGGCCGGGATCAACATTTTCGGCGGTTTCCTCGTGACGCGGCGCATGCTCGCCATGTTCCAGAAGTCGTAAGGGGGAGGGCAGAACAATGGAATTCGGATTCACGACGGCGGCCTATGTGGTCGCGGCGGTGCTCTTCATCCTGAGCCTCGGCGGGCTCTCGGGCCAGGAAAGCGCCAAGCGCGCCGTCTGGTACGGCATCGTCGGCATGGCGCTGGCGGTCTTCGCCACGCTGATCGGCCCCGGTGCGGGGCTCTGGTGGCTTTCGGTCATTCTCGTGGCAGCGGGCGGCGTCATCGGCGTCTATGTGGCCAAGAAGGTCGAGATGACCGAGATGCCGCAGCTTGTGGCCGCGATGCACTCGCTGGTGGGCCTGGCGGCGGTGTTCGTCGGCTTCAACGCGCATTTCACCATGAAGGCGGTGGCACGCGCGCAAGAGGCCGGCGCCGAGGTGCATGGCACCTTTGCCGAGCTGGTGGCGCATAAGACGCCGGTCGAGCTCAATATCCTGTCGGTCGAGCTGTTCCTTGGCATCTTCATCGGGGCGGTGACCTTCACCGGCTCGGTGATCGCCTTCGGCAAGCTGGCGGGCAAGGTGACGAGCGCGGCGAAAAAGCTGCCGGGCGGGCATCTGCTCAACCTGACGGCGGCGGTGATCTCGGTGCTCTGCCTGATCTGGTACGTGTCGACCGGGGGCTTCCTGCCGCTCTTCATCATGACGCTGGCGGCGCTGTTCATCGGCTATCATCTGATCATGGGCATCGGCGGCGCCGACATGCCGGTGGTGGTGTCGATGCTGAACAGCTATTCCGGCTGGGCGGCGGCGGCCATCGGCTTCTCGCTTGGCAACGACCTGCTGATCGTGGTCGGTGCACTGGTGGGCTCGTCGGGGGCGATCCTGTCCTACATCATGTGCAAGGCGATGAACCGCAGCTTCATCTCGGTGATCCTCGGCGGCTTCGGCGGCACGAGCGGCCCGGCGATGGAGGTCGAGGGCGAGCAGATCGCCATTGATGCCGACGGTGTGGCCGGCGCGCTGGACGAGGCCGACAGCATCATCATCGTGCCGGGCTATGGCATGGCGGTGGCGCAGGCGCAGCAGAACGTGGCCGAGCTGACCCGGCGCCTGCGCGCCAAGGGCAAGGAGGTGCGTTTCGCCATCCACCCCGTCGCTGGGCGTCTGCCGGGGCATATGAACGTGCTGCTGGCCGAGGCCAAGGTGCCGTATGACATCGTGCTGGAGATGGACGAGATCAACGACGACTTCCCCGACACCGATGTGGTGATCGTCATTGGCTCCAATGACATCGTGAACCCGGCTGCGCAGGAAGATCCGAACTCGCCCATCGCCGGCATGCCGGTTCTGGAAGTGTGGAAGGCCAAGCAGGTGTTTGTGTCGAAGCGCGGTCAGGGCACCGGCTATTCCGGCATCGAGAACCCGCTCTTCTACAAGGAGAACACGCGGATGTTCTATGGCGATGCGAAAGCCTCGCTGGGCGAGCTGCTCAACCGCATCGAGTGAGTTTGCTGAAAGCTGCGGTGGGTTGAAACCCCACCCTGCGGGCGCGGCGCCTTTTGGGGCCGCGCCCTTTTTTTGTTTGAGGGTGGCGCTTTGTGGCCGGTGGCGGAGGCCTCCGGCGGGAGTATTTTACGAAAGATGAAGCTGCGGCGCTTTGGTGGTTAATGCGGAATTCATAAGTTTTAACAGCGCTTTAGGGGATGGCGTTCGGTGCGAAAATTTGACCGGGCGCGCGGTCGCGGCTAGAGTTTTGCCATGCTGGACGCATTGGGTGGACGGCGCCGGGGACAGGCCCCCGGCGGGTGTCTTTTCCGTTGTCTTCGAAAGAGGGTGACGGTCGTCCTGCTGCCTCGGGCGGAGACCCACAGGCAAGAAAGGTATCGAGCATGATCCTTATCCATCTCGAAGAGGAAATGTCGCGACTCGAAGACGAGCGCGACCGGATCGTCGGCGTTCTTCAGGAGCTCGGCGCGGAAATCAGACGCCTCAAGGCGCAGATCGAAGACGGGGAGGAGGTGTCCAAGACCGAGGCGGGCAAGCTGATGAGCGATGTCCGCTACTGGATGAGGGCGTCGCATGAAACGGAGGCGCAGATCGCCAATGTCAGACGAAAACAGAAGGGGATTGCCGGAGACTGGGCTCTGGATCTCGAACGGGCGCGCGATGAGATCGGGTGCCGCATGGCTCGCCTCCGCCGGTGCTGCGGTGCGCGAGGGGTTTCTGAATGAGCTGACGGAGGGGGAGTGCCTGGCACTCCCCTTTCTGTTCGAGTTCTGGGCGATGCAGCATCAGTTGCCGCCCGAGGGCGACTGGCGCGCCTGGGTGATCATGGGCGGGCGCGGCGCGGGTAAGACGCGGGCCGGGGCGGAATGGGTGCGTTCCTGCGTCGAGGGCGCGCTGCCGCTGTCGCCGGGGCGCTGCAAGCGCGTGGCGCTGGTGGGCGAGACGCTGGATCAGGTGCGCGAGGTGATGGTGTTCGGCGAGAGCGGGCTGCTGGCCTGTTCGCCGCCCGACCGCAGGCCCGAGTGGCAGGCGACGCGGCGCTGTCTCGTGTGGCCGAACGGGGCGGAGGCGATGGTGTTTTCGGCGCATGATCCGGAGGCGCTGCGCGGGCCGCAATTCGATGCCGCCTGGGTCGATGAGCTGGCCAAGTGGAAGAAGGCGCGCGAGACCTGGGACATGCTGCAATTCGCGCTGCGGCTGGGGGAGACGCCGCAGGTCTGCGTGACCACGACGCCGCGCAATGTCGGCGTGCTGAAGGAGCTCTTGGCGCTGGGGAGCACGGTGGTGACGCGGGCGAAGACCGAGGCCAACCGGGCCAATCTGGCGGCGTCGTTTCTGGAGGAGGTGCGGGCGCGCTACGGCAATACCCGGCTGGCGCGGCAGGAGCTCGACGGGGTGCTGGTCTCGGATGTGGACGGGGCGCTCTGGACGGCGGAGATGCTGGACCGGGCGCAGGGCATGCCGGTGCCCGAGCGCTTTGACCGGATCGTGGTGGCGGTGGACCCGCCGGCGGGGGCGGGCAAGGCCTCGGATGCTTGCGGGATCGTGGTGGCCGGTGTGCTTTGCGAGGGGCCGCCGCAGAGCTGGCGCGCGGTCGTGCTGGAGGATGCGACGGTGCAGGGCGTCTCGCCCACGGGCTGGGCGGAGGCGGCGGTGGCGGCCTATGAGCGCTGGCAGGCGGATCGGGTGGTGGCCGAGGTCAATCAGGGCGGCGCCATGGTCGAGACGGTGCTGCGGCAGGTGGCGCCGCAGATCGCGCTGCGTCAGGTGCATGCGACGCGGGGCAAGGTGGCGCGGGCGGAGCCGGTGGCGGCGCTCTACGAACAGGGGCGTGTCGGGCATGCGGGCGGCTTTGCCGCGCTTGAGGAGCAGATGGGGCTGATGACGGCGGCGGGGTTTCAGGGGCAGGGCTCGCCCGACCGGGTGGATGCGCTGGTCTGGGCGCTGACCGAGCTGGTGGTGGCGCCGATGCAGGGCTGGAAGCGGCCGGCTCTGCGGGTGTTGTAACACGGGCGGTTTGCCAGGCTTTGCGCGTCTGGGGTGGGTTTGAAGCCCACCCTACAGGGGTTTGCGCATGGCGTAGTTTGTCAGGGCGACGCCGCGGCGGGTGATGCTCTGTTCGCGCAGCAGCTCGAATCCGTGATGGGCGAAGAAGGCGCGCGCGGCCTTGCTGACATCGGAGGTCAGTGCGCTGGCGCCGCCGGCGCGGGCGATGGTGGTGAGCGCCGAAAGCAGCGCGCTGCCGATGCCGTGGCCGGCGGCGCCCGGGCGCACGAAGGCCAGGTCGATATGACCCGGCATCACCAGCGTCATGAAACCCACCGGCACGCCGCGCAGCTCGGCCATCAGCCCGACCGAGCCGCCGATGCGGTCGCGCCAGCGCTCGGGATCGGCGCGCGGGCCGGCCCAGGCGCGGCGCTCTTCCTCGGAATAATGCGGCGCGGTGCCGTTCAGGACTGCATCGAGAAAGATCTCGGCCGCGATCTCGGCATCCTCGGACAACAGGGGGCGGAGATCGGGCGGAGGCTCGGCAGTCATTCAGTATGTCCCGGAGGTTTCTTGTGCGCAGGCGCGGGTATCCGGGGAGCCTAACCCGGAGTTAGCGCCCCAAGCTAGGGCGTCTACTGCATAGCCGGGTTTCGCTGAGCGGGGTGTTGCGCCGCGAGCGGGCGCTGCCGGCAGAGCGCCTTAACCTTCTTTTCCTAGGGTGGTTTTCGAAGGCGATGAGGGCCCGCGACGGCCCCAAGCGGACATGAGCAAGGAGCGTCAGGCGATGGTATTCGATTTTCTGCGCAGGGACAGCGGGGCGGCGCCGGTGCCGGAGGTCAAGGCTTCGGCCACCGGGCCGGTCATGGCCTATGCGAGCGCCGGGCGCGTGGCCTGGAGCCCGCGCGACAGCGGCTCGCTGACCCGCGCGGGCTTTGCGGGCAATCCGGTGGGGTTTCGCGCGGTGAAGCTCATCGCCGAGGCCGCCGCGGCGCTGCCGCTGGTGCTTCAGGACCGGGAACAGCGCTACACCGAGCATCCGCTGCTGTCGCTGGTGAGCGCGCCGAACCCGGCGCAGGGCCGCGCGGAACTGTTCGAGGCGCTCTATGGCCACCTGCTGCTGTCGGGCGACGGCTATGTCGAGGCGGTGAGCGGCGAGGCCGGGCTGCCCGCCGAGCTGCATGTGCTGCGCTCGGACCGGATGCGGCTGGTGCCGGGGCCGGATGGCTGGCCCATCGCCTATGACTACATGGTCGACGGGCGCCGGCACCGGTTCGATGCCGGCGGCGCGGTGTCGCCGGTCTGCCATATCCGGGCGTTTCATCCGCAGAACGATCATTACGGGCTCTCGCCGATCCAGTCGGCGGCGCAGGCGGTGGATGTGCATAACGCCGCGAGCCGCTGGTCGAAGGGGCTGCTCGACAATGCGGCGCGGCCCTCGGGGGCCATCGTCTGGACGGGTGCCGACGGTCAGGGCGCGATGAGCAACGATCAGTTCGAACGGCTGCGCGACGAGATGGAGAGCCTGCATCAGGGCGCGCGCAATGCCGGGCGGCCGATGCTGCTGGAGGGTGGGCTCGACTGGAAGCCGATGGGGTTTTCGCCCTCGGATATGGAATTCCAGAAGACCAAGGAGGCGGCGGCGCGCGAGATCGCGGTGGCCTTCGGGGTGCCGCCGATGCTGCTGGGGATTCCCGGCGAGGCGACATTCGCCAATTACCAGGAGGCGCATCGCGCTTTCTACCGGCTCACCGTGCTGCCGCTGGCGACACGGGTGACGGCGGCGGTGGGGCGGTGGCTGTCGGCGCATCTGGGCGAGGAGGTGGCGCTGTCGCCGGATCTCGACCAGGTGCCGGCGCTGGCCGCCGAGCGCGACGCGCAATGGGCGCGCGTCGCGGGGGCCGATTTCCTCACCGCCGCCGAGAAGCGCCGGATGCTGGGCCTGCCCGCGCTGCCGGAGGGCGGCGAGGGTGAGTGAGCGCAAGCTGGAATACGAGCCCTTTGCCTGCGCGCCGGCGCTGAAGCTGGAGGCGCATGAGCGGGTGAGCCGCTTGCAGATCGAGGCGCTGAACGGGCGGCTCGACCGGATCGAGGCGCTGATCGAGCGGCTGGAGAAACGGCTGTGGCTGGCGGTTTACGGGGTCGCCGGGGTGATCCTGGCGCAGGCATTCGTCGGGCTGACGGGCGTGACCCCTTGAGCGGATTTCGGAAAGGAACGGGAATGGATCTTGAGCACAAGTTCTGCCGCTTCGACGCGGAGGTGGTGCTGGTCGAGGGCACGAAGATCGAGGGCTATGCCTCGCTGTTCGGGGCCTGCGATCAGGGCGGCGACGTGGTGGCGCCGGGGGCCTATGCGGCCTCGCTGGGGCGGCTGGGCGCCGAGGGGCGCGCGGTCAAGATGCTCTGGCAGCACGACCCGGCTCAGCCCATCGGGATCTGGGAGGAGGTGCGCGAGGATGCGCGCGGGCTTTATGTGAAGGGCCGGCTTCTGGACACGGTGGAGAAGGGCCGCGAGGCGGCGGCGCTGATCGCGGCAGGGGCCATCGACGGGCTGTCGATCGGCTATCGCACGCTGAAGGCGGGCAAGGATGAGAAGGGGCGCAGGCTCCTCAAGGAACTGGAGCTTTGGGAAGTGTCGCTGGTGACCTTCCCGATGCTGCCCAGTGCGCGGGTGGCGGCCAAGGGCGAGAGCCCGGACGAGGCCATGCTGCGTGAATTGGCGCAGGCGCTGGAGGGCGCGCGTCTGGACCTGGCGGGCGGCTGACGCGCGCCTCTTACGAACGGGATCGAGATCATGAGCAACTCCGAGACTGGTTCTCGGACCGGGGAAGATCTGTCTCCGGTCGCCCGGGTGAGCGCCGCTGTTGCGGGACTCGTCGGCGATTTCAGGGCCTTGCAGGCCGACTTTCAGGTGAAGCTTCAAAAACAGGAAGAGCGACTGACCATGCTTGACGCAAAAATGACCACCCCGCGCGGACGCCCGGCGCTGGCCACCACGGCAGAGACTTTTGCGCCGCATCAGAAGGCCTTTGACGCCTATCTGCGCAGCGGCGACGACGACGCGCTGCGCGGGCTGGCGCTGGAGGGCAAGGCGATGTCGACCGCCGTGGCGGGCGATGGCGGCTATCTGGTCGACCCGGTGACCTCGGAGACGGTGAAATCGGTGCTCGACAGCACCGCCTCGATCCGGGCCATCGCCAGCGTGGTGACGGTGGAGGCCACCTCCTATGACGTGCTGATCGACCAGGGCGAGACCGGCGCCGGCTGGGCCGACGAGACCACCGACTCGACGGTCACCGGCACGCCGACCATCGACCGCATCTCGATCAAGCTGCACGAGCTCTCGGCGATGCCCAAGGCCAGCCAGCGGCTGCTGGACGACAGCGCCTTCGATATCGAGACCTGGCTGGCGGGCCGGATCGCCGACAAGTTCTCGCGCGCCGAGGCGGCGGCCTTTGTCAGCGGCGACGGCGTCGACAAGCCGCGCGGCTTCCTCGACCACGACACGGTGGACAACGATGTCTGGACCTGGGGCAATCTCGGCTATGTGCCCTCGGGCGTGGCCGACGGGATCGGCGGCGGCGACGCGATCATCGACCTGGTCTATGCGCTGGGGGCGGAATACCGCGCCAAGGCTGCATTCGTGATGAACTCCAAGACCGCCGGCGCACTGCGCAAGCTCAAGGACGCGGATGGGCGGCATCTGTGGTCGGACGGTCTGGCCGCCGCCGAGCCGGCGCGCCTGCTGGGCTATCCGGTGCTGATCGCCGAGGACATGCCGGACATTGGCGCCGATGCCGATGCCATTGCCTTCGGTGATTTCGGCGCCGGCTACACCATTGCCGAACGGCCGGATCTGCGGGTGCTGCGCGATCCCTTCAGCGCCAAGCCGCATGTGCTGTTCTACGCCACCAAGCGCGTCGGCGGTGACGTGAGCGATTTCGCGGCGATCAAGCTGCTGCGCTGCGCCCTGGCCTGAGACTGACGCGGACATGAGGGCGGGGCGACCCGCCTTCATGGGGCGCGTGCCGGAAGAACTCGCGTTGTCCAGCTGCTCCCCTCCGTCCGAGCAACGTGGGCGGCACGCGCCCGCCTTGAGCCCCGGTCGCGGAGGTCGGGAGAGGATTGCGGAGAATACAGATGATGTTGATCGAAGAAACACAGGTGCCCGACGCGGCCCTTCCGGTGGCGGCGCTGAAGCGCCACCTGCGGCTGGGTAGCGGCTTTGCCGAGGACGACGTGCAGGATGCGGTGCTGGGCTCGTTCCTGCGGGCGGCGCTGGCGGCCATCGAGGCGCGAACGGGCAAGGCGCTGATCACACGCGGCTTTGTCTGGACGCTGAACGGCTGGCGCGACCCGGAAGCTGCGGTGTTTCCGGTGGCGCCGGTGAGCGCGGTGAGCCAGCTTTCCGTCGTGGATCGGTTCGGAGCGGCAGAGGTCATCGACCCGGCGCGCTACCGGCTGGAGGTGGACGGGCAGGCGCCGAGGCTGCGCCCGCAGGGCACGGCGCTGCCGGCAATCCCCGAGGGCGGCGCGGCAGAGATCCGGTTTACCGCGGGCTATGGCGGGGGCTTCGACGATCTGCCCGCCGATCTGGCACAGGCGGTGCTGCTGCTGGCGGCGCATTACTACGAATATCGCGACGAGACGGCGCTGGGACAGGGCTGCATGCCCTTCGGTGTGACCTCGCTCATTGCCCGCTACCGGCCCATGCGCATGGGGTTCGGAGCATGAGCGGGCCGCATCTGAACCGCCAACTGGTGCTGGAAGCGCCGATGAGCGCGCCGGATGGCGCCGGCGGGCTGACCGAGAGCTGGAGCGTGCTGGGCACGCTCTGGGCGGAGATCCGGCCGCGCACGGGGCGCGAGGCCAATGGCGAGGCGGGCGCACTGGCGGTGGGCGGGTTCCGCATCACCGTGCGCGCCGCGCCGCAGGGCCACTCGAACCGGCCGGTGCCGGGTCAGCGCTTGCGTCAGGGGGGGCGGCTCTTCCGCATCCTCACGGTGACCGAGCACGAGCCGGGCGGGATGTATCTGATCTGCGAGACCCGCGAGGAGGTGGCGGCATGAGCTATGCGATGTCGGCGGCGTTGCAGGGCGCCGTGTATCAGCAGCTTTCGGGCGACGGGGCGCTGAGCGCGCTGGTTGGCAGCGACATCTACGACGCGCTGCCGGCGGGCACGCTGCCGGGGCTGTACGTGCTGCTGGGCTCCGAGACGGCAAAAGATGCCTCGGACCAGAGCGGCGGCGGCGCCTGGCACGATCTCACCGTGGCGGTGGTGACCGACGCGGCGGGGTTTCAGATGGCCAAGACGGTGGCGGCGGCGGCCTGCGATGCGCTGAACGACGCGGGGCTGGCGCTCGACCGGGGGCGGTTGGTGAGCCTGCGCTTTCTGAAGGCGCGGGCAAAGCGCGAAAGCGGCGGGCTGCGGCGGATCGACATGACCTTCCGCGCCCGCGTCGAAGACGATTGATCCCTCTATTCAAGGAGTAAGGCGATGGGTGCCCAGAACGGCAAGGATCTTTTGATCAAGGTGGATCTGACCGGCGACGGCCAGTTCGAGACCATGGCGGGGCTGCGCGCGACGCGGGTGAGCTTCAACGCGGAAAGCGTCGATGTGACGACGCTGGAGAGCCAGGGCGGCTGGCGCGAGCTGCTGGCGGGGGCCGGGGTGAAATCGGCCAATATCTCGGGCTCGGGCGTGTTCCGCGACGCGGGCACGGACGAGCGCGCCCGGCAGATCTTTTTCGACGGGGAGACGCCGGATTTCCAGGTGATCATCCCGGATTTCGGCACGGTGGAAGGGGCGTTTCAGCTGACCTCCATCGAATATGCTGGCTCGCATAATGGCGAGGCGACCTATGAGGTCTCGCTCGCCTCGGCGGGGGCGCTGCAATTCGTGCCGGTACCGGTGGCGTAATGGCCAATCCGTGGCGGGGAGAGGTGGCGCTGACCCTTGACGGCGAGGAGCGCGCCATGCGGCTGACGCTGGGGGCGCTGGCCGAGCTGGAAGCTGGGCTCGAGGAGGGCTCTCTGGTGGCGCTGGTGCAGCGCTTCGAGGAGGGCCGGTGCAGCACGCGCGACGTGCTGGCGCTGATCGTCGCCGGGCTGCGCGGCGGCGGCTGGGAGGGGAGCGCGGCGGATCTGCTGCGCGCCGAGATCGCCGGCGGCCCGATGGCCGCGGCGAAGGCGGCGGCGGAGCTGCTGGCGCGGGCCTTCATGCTGCCGGAGGAAAGCGGATGAGCGACGGGTTTGCCTGGCAGCAGCTGCTGCGCGCGGGTCTGCGCGGGCTGGGGCTGACGCCCGAGCAGTTCTGGACGCTCACCCCCGCCGAGCTGCGGCTGATGCTGGGGGAAGAGAGCGGCGGCACACCGATGGGACGGGCGCGGCTCGATGAGCTGATCGCGGCCTTCCCCGACGAGATGAAAGGAGATGCCCGATGACCGATTTGGACACGCTGGACGATCTGGAGACCGAGATAGCCGGGCTGGAACAGCGGCTTGGCTCCGCCAGCGCCATGGCGGCGGGGTTCGATGCCGAGATGAAGCGCATCCACCAGACCTTTTCCGCGACGGGGCGCAATGTGGCCAAGCTGGAGGGTGCGCTGAGCAAGGGGCTGGGGCGCGCCATCGACGCGGTGGTGCTGGACGGCGCAAAGCTGAGCGAGGCACTGGAGCAGGTGGCCCGCTCGATGATCGACACCGCCTACAAGGCCGCGGTGAAGCCGGTGACCCAGCATGTGGGCGGGATGCTGGCGGGCAATCTCGCCGGGCTCTTCAGCGGGTTTTCCTGGTTCGAAAAGGGCGGCTCCTTCAGCCAGGGGCGGGTGATGCCCTTTGCCAGCGGCGGCGTGGTGAACGGGCCGGTGAGCTTTCCCATGCGCGGCGGCACCGGGCTGATGGGCGAGGCGGGGCCCGAGGCGATCATGCCGCTGACCCGCGGGCCGGACGGCAAGCTCGGGGTGCGGGCGCAGAGCGGCGGTGCGCAGCCGGTCACGGTGGTGATGAACATCACCACGCCGGACGCGCAGAGCTTTCGGCGCAGCCAGTCGCAGATCGCGGCGCAGATGAGCCGCGCGCTCGGCCAGGGCGCGCGCAACAGGTGAGGAACGGGCGATGAGTTTTCACGAGGTGAGATTTCCGGCGGATCTGAGCTTTGGCGCGCTGGGCGGGCCGGAGCGGCGCACGGATGTGGTCGAACTGACCAGCGGGTTCGAGGAGCGCAACAGCCCCTGGGCGCATTCGCGGCGGCGCTACGACGCCGGGCTGGGGCTGCGCGGGCTCGACGATATCGAGGCGCTGCTGGCGTTTTTCGAGGCGCGGCACGGCCAGCTTTACGGATTCCGCTGGAAGGACTGGGCGGATTACCGGTCGTGCAAACCCAGCGGCAGGGTGACGCCCACCGATCAGGTGATCGCCGAGGGCGACGGCGAAACCCGGGCCTTTCAACTGGTCAAGAATTACCGCTCGGGCGCCGCCGCCTATGCCCGCCCGATCACGAAGCCGGTGGCCGGCACGGTGCTGGCGGCGGTGCAGGATGTCGAGATGCGCGAGGGCGTGCATTTCGAGATCGACCTGACCACCGGGGTGATCACATTCGAAGAGCCGCCGCTGGCCGGGGTCGAGGTCTCGGCAGGGTTCGAATTCGACGTGCCGGTGCGGTTCGATACCGACCGGATCAATGTCAGCGTCGCGAGCTTCAAGGCGGGCCAGGCGCCCGACGTGCCGGTGGTGGAGGTGCGGGTCTGATGGGGGTGGACGAGCTTCACGTGCATCTCGCCACCGGGCTGACCACGGTGGCGCGCTGCTGGGCGGTGACGCGGCGCGACGGCACGCGCTACGGATTCACCGATCACGACCGCGATCTGAGCTTTGACGGGCTCGTGTTTCGCGCCGATACCGGGCTGACGGCGATGGCGCTGCAACAGGCGACCGGGCTCTCGGTGGACAATACCGAGGCCATGGGCGCGCTGCGCGACGATGCGCTGTCGGAGGCGGATATCGAGGCCGGGCGCTTTGACGGGGCCGAAGTTGTCTCGTGGCTGGTGAACTGGCGCGATACCGACCAGCGAAGGATGATGTTCCGGGGCAGCATCGGCGAGATCCGGCGCGCGAATGGCGCGTTTCACGCCGAGCTGCGCGGGCTGACCGAGATGCTGAACCGCCCGGTGGGGCGGGTGTTTCAGGCGCCCTGTAGCGCGGTTCTGGGCGATGCCGCCTGCGGTGCCGATCTGAGCGAGCCGGGGTATTTCCACGAGGGGCCGGCGCTTGGCGTCGAGGAAAACCGCTCCTTCCGCTTTGGCGATCTCACCGGGTTCGAGGCCGGCTGGTTCCAGCGCGGGCGCTTCGAGGTGCTGAGCGGCGCCGCCGAGGGGCTGAGCGGCAGCATCAAGCGCGACCGCTTCTGGAACGGTGAGCGGCTGATCGAACTCTGGGAGCCGCTGGGCGCGCCGGTGGCGGCGGGCGATATGCTCCGGCTTTTCGCCGGGTGCGACAAGCGGTTTGAGACCTGTCGGTTGAAATTCAACAATATCCTGAACTTTCAGGGCTTTCCGGATATTCCCGAAGAGGACTGGATCATGGTGCACCCTTCGCAGGCGAAGTCGCAGAGCGGCGGGAGCCGGCGATGAGCGGGGCGCGCGTTGTCGCCGCCGCGCGCGGCTGGATCGGCACGCCCTATGTGCATCAGGCCTCGGTCCGGGGCGCGGGCTGCGACTGTCTGGGGCTGTTGCGCGGGGTCTGGCGCGAGCTGATCGGGCCGGAGCCCGAGCAGGCGCCGCCCTACACGATGGACTGGTCCGAGCCACAGGGCGACGAGGCGCTGCTGCGCATCGGGCTGCGCTATATGGCGCGCAAGCCGCGCGAGGACGAGGCACCGGGCGATGTGCTGCTCTTCCGCATGCGCGAGGGCGCGGTGGCGAAACATCTGGGGCTTCAGGCGGGCATCGGCGCGGCGGCGAGCTTTGTGCATGCCTATAACGGGCACGGGGTGATCGAAAGCCCGCTGAGCCAGCCCTGGCGGCGGCGCATCGCGGCGCGCTTTGCCCTTCCAACAGAGGTGACATAATGGCGACGATCCTTTTCTCAGCCGTCGGCGCGGCGGCAGGCAGCGCAATCGGCGGTTCGGTTCTGGGGCTGTCGATGACGGCGGTGGGCCGCTTTATCGGCGCGAGTTTCGGCCGGGCGCTGGATCAGCGGCTGATGGGCAAGGGCGCCGAGACGGTCGAGACCGGCCGCATCGAGCGTTTTCGGCTGAGCGGTGCCGGCGAAGGCGCGGCCATCGCGCAGGTCTATGGGCGGATGCGGGTCGGTGGCCATGTGATCTGGGCCACGGAATTCGTCGAACATGTGAAGAAGAAGAAAACCGGCGGCGGCGGCAAGGGCCAGCCCTCGGGGCCGACGGTGAAGAGCTACAGCTATTCGGTGAGCCTCGCGCTGGCGCTTTGCAAGGGCGAGATTTCAGGGGTGAACCGGGTCTGGGCGGATGGCGCCGAGCTGCCGGTCAGCGATCTGAACATGCGGGTCTATCCGGGCAGCCGCGATCAGGCGCCCGATCCGCGCATGGAGGCGGAGGAGGGCGCAGGTCTGGTGCCAGCCTATCGCGGCACCGCCTATGTGGTGATCGAGGATCTGATGCTGGAAGCCTTCGGCAACCGGGTGCCGCAGTTCAGTTTCGAGGTGACGCGACCGGTGCAGGACGACCCCGAGGATGTGCCGCATGCGATCCGCGGCGTGGCGATGATCCCGGGCACGGGGGAATATGCGCTGGCGACGGAGCCGGTACATATGAAATACGGCAAGGGATCTTCGGGGGTGGTGAACGTGAACTCGCCCTCCGAAGCGCCGGATTTCAACACGTCGCTGGATCAACTCACCGACGAGATGCCGGGCTGCGGCGCGGTCTCGCTGGTGGTGAGCTGGTTCGGCAGCGATCTGCGCTGTGGGCAATGTGAGATCAAACCCAAGATCGAACAGGATGAGTTCGACGGGAAAAAGATGAAATGGAAAGTCTCGGGGCTGGCACGCGGCGCGGCGGAGCTGGTGCCCCGCGTCGAGGACCGTCCGGTCTATGGCGGCACACCCTGCGATGCCTCGGTGGTGCAGGCGATCCGGCGCATGGCGGATCGCGGGCTGGAGGTGATGTATTACCCCTTCATCCTGATGGAGCAGCTGGAGGGCAACGGGCTCGAAGACCCGTGGAGCGGCGCGGAAGACCAGCCGCCGCTGCCCTGGCGCGGGCGGATCACCCTGAGCGCGGCGCCGGGGCGTGACGGCTCGCCCGACGGCACGGCGGCGGCGGCCAGCGAGGTGGCGGATTTCATCGGCACCGTGACGGCGGCGGATTTCTCCGTGGGCGACGGCACGGTGAGCTATGACGGGCCGGCGGAATGGTCCTATAGCCGGTTCATCCTGCATCAGGCGGCGCTCTGCGCGGCGGCGGGCGGGGTCGAGTCCTTCTGCATCGGGTCTGAGATGCGGGCGCTGACGCAGATCCGCTCGGACAGTGGCTTTCCGGCGGTCGCGGCTCTGCGCGCGCTGGCCGCCGAATGCCGCGCGCTGCTGGGGCCGGAGGTGAAGCTCGGCTATGCCGCCGATTGGTCGGAATATTTCGGCTATCATCCGCAGGACGGGACGGGGGATGTGTATTTCCATCTCGATCCGCTCTGGGCGGACGATCAGATCGACTTTATCGGCATCGACAATTACATGCCGCTGTCGGACTGGCGTGACGGCGACGACCATGCGGATGCGCATTGGGGCGCGATCTACAACCCCGACTACCTCATGGCCAATGTTGCCGGCGGCGAGGGCTATGACTGGTACTACCCCAGTGCCGAGGCGCGCGCGGCGCAGCGCCGGGAGCCCATCACCGACGGGGCGCATGACGAGCCCTGGGTGTTCCGCTACAAGGATCTGCGCGGCTGGTGGGGCAATGCTCATCACGAGCGGATCGGTGGCGTACGGCAGGCCGACCCCACCGCCTGGGAGCCGGGATCGAAGCCCCTGCGCTTTACCGAGCTGGGTTGTGCCGCGCTCGACAAGGGCACCAACCAGCCCAACAAGTTCCTCGATCCGAAAAGCTCTGAAAGCCGGTTGCCGTATTATTCCAATGGCTTGCGAGATGAACTTATCCAGCGGCAATATCTGCGCGCGATGCATGCCTATTGGGGCGATCCGGCGCATAACCCGGTCTCGGAGGAGTATGGCGGGCCGATGCTCGACATGGATCACGCTTATGTCTGGGCCTGGGATGCGCGGCCTTATCCGTGGTTTCCGGGGCTTTCGGAGCTCTGGACCGATGGCGGCAATTACCGGCGCGGGCACTGGCTCAACGGGCGTGTCTCGTCGCGCACGCTGGCCTCGGTGGTGGCGGAGATCTGCGACAGCGTGGGTCTGCACGACTACGATGTGAGCGGGTTGCATGGCTGGGTGCGGGGCTATGCGGTGGACCAGGTGGGCGACGCCCGCCGCGCGCTGCAACCGCTGATGCTGGCGCATGGGGTGGATGCGATCGAGCGCGACGGGGCGCTGGTCTTTGCGCTGCGGCGCGGGCGCGATGCGGTGGAGCTGGCGCCGGAGCGGCTGGCGGTGTCCGAAGAGCTCGACGGCGATCTGGTGCGCAGCCGGGCCAGCGAGGCGGAGATGGCGGGCCGGGTGCGGCTGCGCTTTGTCGAGGCGGATGGCGATCACGCCATTGCCGCCGAAGAGACGGTGCTGCCCGACGAGGAAACCCATGCGGTGGCCGAGTCCGAGCTCTCCATGGCGCTGACCCGGCGCGAGGCGCGGATGACGGTGGAGCGCTGGCTTGCCGAGGGGCGCGTGGCGCGCGAGAGCCTGCGTTTCGCGCTGCCGCCCTCGCAGCTTCCGGTTGCGGCGGGGGATGTGGTCTCGCTGCCCGCCGAGGCGGGGCGGGTGCTGGCGCGGGTCGACCGGGTCGAGATCGGCACGCATCAGCTGGTGGATGCGGTGCGGATCGAGCCGGATGTCTACCTGCCGTCGGATTTCCCCGACGACGCGCCGAGCCTGCGCGCCTTCATCCCGGCGGTGCAGGTGCTGCCCTTCTTCTTGGATCTGCCGCTGATGAGCGGCGAGGAGGTCGAGCACGCGCCGCATGTGGCGCTGACCTCCGATCCGTGGCCGGGATCGGTGGCGGTCTACGAGTCCGGGTCGGATGCGGATTACGTGCTGAACGAGATCATCGCCGCGCGTTCGGCGATCGGCGTGACCGAGACGCCGCTGGCGGCGGCGCCCGCCGGGCGGATCGACCGGGGCGGGCTGTTGCAGCTGCGGATGCTCTCGGGCACGCTGCAATCCATCGGCGACGAAGCGCTGCTCGCGGGGGGCAATCTGATGGCCATCGGCGACGGTACGCCCGGCGCCTGGGAGATCTTTCAGTTCCGCGATGCGCAGATGGCGGGCGAAGGCGTCTGGATGCTGAGCCACCGGCTGCGCGGGCAGTTCGGCACCGACGGTCTCATGCCGGAGGTCTGGCCCGAGGGGTCCTGGGTGGTGGCGCTCGACGGCACACCGCAGCAGATCGCGCTGGCGGCGGCGCTGCGGCGCCAGCAGCGGCATTACCGCATCGGTCCGGCACGGCGCGGCTATGACGATCCGAGCTATGTGCAAGAGGTGCATGCCTTTGACGGCAACGGGTTGCGGCCCTACCGCCCGGCGCATCTGCGCGCGGTCGAGACCGGCAGCGGCGTCGATGTCAGCTGGATCCGGCGCACCCGCATCGACGGTGACAGCTGGGCGCTCCACGAGGTGCCGCTGGGCGAGGAGAGCGAGGCCTATCAGCTGCGCGTGACGCAGGGCGAGACGGTGCTGCGCAGCGCGCAGGTGGCGCAGCCCGCCTGGAGCTACGATCCGGCGCAGGACGGGATTTCGGGCGTCTATGCCATCGAGGTGGCGCAGATCTCGGCGCGTTACGGGCCGGGGCCGTTCGCGAGGGTGACGCTCTCGGCATGAGGCCGGTGCTGCATGGCGATCTGATCTGCGCCGCCTGCGCGCTGTTGAGCGTGCCGCAGGGGCAGCGCTGGCGGGCTGCGCGGGATCTGGTGGCGCGGGCCGATGCGGCGGACCGCTACCGCCGCCGCATCGGCCGGGCGCATGCGGAATGGGGCAACGGCACGCTGATGTCGGCGGCGCTGTCGCAGGCGATTGCGCCTGAGCGGCGGCTCGACGATCCCGATTACGCCGATTGCCTGATCCTGGTGCTGGAGGCGCTGCGGTGCCATCGGCGCGGCCTGCCCGGGCGCTGAGCGCGCGGCCCATGCGGTTTCGCGATTGACCCTATCACGGTTTTGCGTTTCGGACCGTCGCGGCTATCTGCTATAAGGGCAGGACGCAACGGAGGGAAACATGGCCGAAACCCGCGCAAGGATCGCCGAGCTGGACCCGGTCTGGGCCCGCATCACCCGCGAGGCCGAAGAGGCCGTCGCCGCCGAGCCGCTGCTGGGCGGGATGGTGCATGTCTCGGTGCTGCACCACGCCACCATAGAGGGGGCGCTGGCCTTCCGGATCTCGATGAAGCTCGCCAATGGCGAGATGTCGGAACAGATCCTGCGCGAGATCTGCGACAAGGCCTATGCCTCGGACCCGTGGCTGGCGCGTGCCGCGCGGGCCGATATCCGTGCCACCCATGACCGCGACCCGGCCTGCCACCGGTTTCTCCAGCCGCTGCTCTATTTCAAGGGCTTCCAGGCGGTGCAGAGCCAGCGTGTGGCGCATTGGCTGTGGAGCGAGGGGCGCAAGGATCTCGCCTCCTTCTTCCAGATGCGCGCCTCGGAGCTCTTCGGCGTCGATATCCACCCGGCGGCGAAGATCGGGCAGGGCATCATGATCGACCACGCCCATTCCATTGTCATCGGCGAGACGGCGGTGGTGGGCAACGATGTCTCGATCCTGCATTCGGTGACGCTGGGCGGCACCGGCAAGGAGGACGAGGACCGTCACCCCAAGATCGGCGACGGCGTATTGATCGGTGCCGGCGCCAAGGTGCTGGGCAATATCCGCATCGGCAGCGGCTCGCGCATCGCGGCGGGCTCGGTGGTGCTGGAAGAGGTGCCGCCCTGCAAGACCGTGGCGGGGGTGCCGGCAAAGATCGTCGGCGATGCCGGCTGCGATCAGCCGTCGCGCAACATGGATCAGAAGCTCACCGGCTGCAACTGCTCGGGCTGAGCGGTCCGGGCGGCCAAAACGCTTCGAAGCGTTTTGCAAGATCCTTTGAAGGATCTTGCGCGTGGCGCGGGGCTCAGCAGCCTGCGGCGAGCGCCCGGCGCCGGGGTCTTGCGTCGAGCCAGGCCAGCCCCAGCACGACAATCCCCGCCGCCGCCAGCGCGGCGCCGACCTGGCCGGTCACCTGCCAGCCATAGCCCGCCGCCAGCGCCATCCCCGCGAGCCACGGCCCCAGCGCGTTGGCGGCGTTGAAGGCGGCGTGGTTCAGCGCGGCGGCCAGGGTCTGGCCCTCGCCCGCCACATCCATCAGCCGCATCTGGAGCGGGATCACCAGCCCGGCGGTCAGTCCCAGCGCCATCACCACCAGCGCCATCGCCACCCAATGGCCCATCACCGCCGCATAGAGCAGCGATATGGCGATCATGCCGCAAAGCAGCACCAGCGCGCCGCCGAGCCGTGACCAGCTCGCCAGCCGTCCGGCGATGTAATTGCCCGCCGTGCCGCCGATGCCGAAGCCCGAGAGCGCCAGCGGGATCGCCCATTCCGGCGCCTTGGCCGCCGCGATCATTGCCGCCGAGAAATAGGAATAGACCGCGAAGATGGCGCCGAAGCCCACCGCGCCCACCAGCAGCGTCAGCCAGACCGCGCGGTTGGCCAGCGCCGAGAGCTCGCGCAGCGGGTTCGCCGCCGGGGCTTCCTGCGGCTGCGGCGCGACCCGGGCGATCATCGCCGCCGAGCCTGCCGCGATCACCGCGACGATGACAAAGCACCAGCGCCAGCCGAAGGCCTGGCCGATCGCGCCCGCCGCCGGCACGCCGATCACATTGGCGATGGTCAGTCCCATGAGCACCTGTGCCACGCCCGCCGCCTTGCGCCCCTCGGGCGACATCTCGGCGGCAAACAGCATGCCGATGCCAAGGAAGGCGCCATGCGGCAGCCCCGCCAGCACCCGCGCCACCACCAGCGTGTCGATGCCCGGCGCCATGGCCGAGAGCGCATTGGCCAGCAGGAAGAACGCCATGAGCAGCACCAGCAGCAGTTTGCGCGGCAGCAGGCTGCCCAGCACCGCCAGCACCGGCGCGCCGACGACCACGCCGATGGCATAGGCGCTGACCGCGTGGCCGGCGCGCGGCTCGCTCACGCCGAGATCGGCGGCGTAATAGGGCAAGAGCCCCATCGCGGCGAATTCGGTGACGCCGATGGCGAAGGCACCGAGCGCGAGGGACAGGATCGTCAGGCGGGCCTGGCGGTCGGTATAGACCATGGAACGTCTCCGGCATGTCGGGGTTTGCGCGCGGTTCGGGCATGCCGGCCCTGCCGCGATGCAGCATGTCCTACGCTAACGGCGCGGCGGGGCGCCGGCAAGCCCGCCCGTCGCATGGGCGGCATGAGCCAGAGGCATAGATGCCATGCGGCACGCCGGAAAAGGAAACGCCCGCCGGTGGGCGGCGGGCGTTTCGAGCGATGCGGTCTGGCAGACAGGTCAGGCCAGCATCACCATCGGGTTCTCCAGGTTCTCGACGATGGCCTGGAGCAGCTCGGCCCCCAGCGCGCCGTCGATGACCCGGTGATCCACGGAGAGCGTCACCGACATCACCGTCGCCACGGTCAGCTCGCCATCGGCGCCCACGACCGGCTTCTTGACGCCCGCGCCCACGGCGAGGATGGCGCCATGCGGCGGGTTGATGACCGCGTCGAAATTGTCGATGCCGTACATGCCCAGATTGGAGATCGCAAAGCTGCCGCCGACATATTCATGCGGCGCGAGCTTCTTGTTGCGGGCGCGGCCCGCGAGATCCTTCATCTCGGCGGAGAGTGCCGAGAGCGATTTCATCTCGGCATCCTTCAGTACCGGGGTGAAGAGCCCGCCCTCGATCGCCACGGCGACCGCGACATCGGAGGGGGTGAGCTTGAGGATCCGGTCGCCGGCCCAGACCGCATTGGCGTCGGGCACCGATTGCAGGGCAAGCGCGCAGGCTTTGATGATGAAGTCGTTGACCGAGAGCTTCACGCCGCGGCCTTCGAGCTGCTTGTTGAGCTGGCTGCGGAATTTCAGCAGCGCGTCGAGCTTGATGTCGCGGCGCAGGTAGAAATGCGGGATGGTCTGCTTGGCCTCGGTGAGGCGGCTCGCCACCGTCTTGCGCATGCCGTCGAGCTTGACTTCTTCGTAGTCGCGGCCCTCGTACATCTTCTTGACCTGCTCGGCGCCGGGGCTGGCGGGCATGGCAACCGCATCGGCCTTGGCGGCGGGCGCCTCGGCAGCCGCGGGCGCAGCTTTCTCGGCGGGGGCGGCCTTGGCGCCCTCGACATCCGCCTTGACTATGCGGCCATGCGGGCCGGAGCCCTTGATCTGCGTCAGGTCCAGACCCTTGTCGGCAGCGATGCGGCGCGCCAGCGGGGTGGCGAAGATGCGGCTGCCATCGGCGGCTTCGGGCGCCGCCGGGGCAGGGGTGGCGGGGGTCGCCGCCGCGGCCGCCTGTTGCGGCCCCGGCTCGGGTTTCTCGTCCGCGGCGGGGGCCGGGGCGGGTTTTTCCTCTGCCGGCGCAGGGGCGGAGGAGGTTTCGATATCGTCGGCGCTCTCGCCCTCTTCCAGCAGCACGGCGATGGGGGTGTTGACCTTCACCCCCTCGGAGCCCTCTTCGATGAGGATCTTGCCGATGGTGCCTTCGTCCACCGCCTCGAACTCCATCGTGGCCTTGTCGGTTTCGATCTCGGCGAGAATGTCGCCGGAATTCACGGTGTCGCCTTCCTTGACCAGCCATTTGGCCAGCGTGCCTTCCTCCATGGTCGGCGACAGGGCGGGCATCAGGATTTCGGTGGGCATGTCTTCAGCTCTCCTCGGCGAGGGTCACGAGATCGTAGGGCGGGCGCGGCGTGCGGGCCGCTGCCCGCGCGATCACCGCCTTCTCGATCCTGCCGCGATGTGCGGCGATCCATTCATAGGCTTCTTGGTGGCTCGGGCGCTCGCCCGGGCGCAGCGTTTCCATGAGGCATTCGGGCACCAGCGCGGTGCGGGCGAGACCCTCGGCATCCACCCGGACCCGATAGGCCTCGCGCGCCACGTCGCGCCCGATCACCTCGACCGGGCTCACCGGTAGGTCACCTGCTTGACCGCCTCGAGCACCTCGGCGGTGGTCACCAGCGCGTGTTTCTCGAGATTGGCGGCATAGGGCATGGGAACGTCCTTGCCGGTGCAGTTGATCACCGGCGCATCGAGATAATCGAAGGCGTTCTGCATGATATAGGCCCCCAGATGGTTGCCGATGGCGCCCACCGGGAAGCCCTCCTCGACGGTGACGCAGCGGTTGGTCTTCTTCACCGACTCGATGACCGTGCCGTAATCGAGCGGGCGCAGGGTGCGCAGGTCGATCACCTCGGCCTCGACGCCGTCTTCGGCAAGCTTTTCAGCCGCTTCCAGCGCGTATTGCATGCCGATGCCAAAGCTGACGATGGTCACGTCCTTGCCCTCGCGCCAGATCTTCGCCTTGCCGAAGGGAACGGTGAAATCGTCCATGTCCGGCACATCGAAGCTGCGCCCGTAGAGGATCTCATTTTCCAGGAAGATCACCGGGTTCGGGTCGCGGATGGCGGATTTCAGCAGGCCCTTGGCGTCGGCTGCGGAATAGGGCATCGCCACTTTCAGACCGGGGATCATCGCGTACCAGGCGGCATAGTCCTGACTGTGCTGCGCGCCGACGCGGGCGGCGGCGCCGTTCGGGCCGCGGAACACGATGGGACAGCCCATCTGGCCACCGGACATATAAAGCGTCTTGGCCGCCGAGTTGATGATCTGGTCCATCGCCTGCATGGCGAAGTTGAAGGTCATGAACTCGACGATGGGTTTCAGCCCGCCAAAGGCCGCGCCCACGCCGATGCCGGCAAAGCCATGCTCGGTGATCGGCGTGTCGATCACGCGCTTGGCGCTGAACTCGTCGAGAAGCCCCTGGGTGACCTTGTAGGCGCCCTGATACTCGGCGACTTCCTCACCCATGACGAGCACATTGGCGTCGCCGCGCATCTCTTCGGCCATGGCGTCGCGAAGTGCTTCGCGCACGGTCTGGCTCTTCATCGCCGTGCCCTCGGGCCAGTCGGGCGAGGCCGCGGCGGCGGGCACCTTGCTTTCCGGCGCTTCGGCCTGCGCCGGAGCGGCGGCAGGGGCCTCTTCGGCGGCGGGCGCTTCGGTCGCCGGGGCAGGGGCCTCGGCATCCTCGACGCTTTCGCCTTCCTCGACCATCACCGCGATGGGGGTGTTCACCTTGACCCCCTCGGTGCCTTCCTCGATCAGCAGCTTGCCGACGATGCCCTCGTCGACCGCCTCGAATTCCATCGTTGCCTTGTCGGTCTCGATCTCGGCGAGGATGTCGCCGGAGGTGACGGTGTCACCCTCCTTCACGAGCCATTTTGCCAGCGTGCCCTCTTCCATCGTGGGCGAGAGCGCGGGCATGAGAATCTGTGTTGCCATTGTCGGGTATCCTCCTGCCTCAGGCGTCGATCGCGTCGCCCTGCGGCACTTCGCTGGCGTAGATATCGGTCCAGAGTTCGTCGAGCGCCGGCTCCGGGCTCTCCTTGGCGAACTCGGCGGACGCGTTCACGATGTCCTTGATTTCCTTGTCGATCGCCTTGAGGTCGTCCTCGGTGGCATGTTTGCCCTGCAACAGCAGGTCGCGCACATGCTGGATCGCGTCGCGCTCTTCGCGCATCTTCTGGACCTCTTCGCGGGTGCGGTATTTCGCCGGGTCTGACATCGAGTGACCGCGATAGCGATAGGTCTTGATCTCGAGGATATACGGCCCCTTGCCCTCGCGGCAATGCGCCACGGCCTTCTCGCCGGCCGCCTTGACCGCCAGCACGTCCATGCCGTCGACCAGCTCGCCGGGGATGCCGAAGGGCGCGCCGCGGGTGTAGATGTCCTCGGTAGAGGTCGAACGCTTCTGCGAGGTGCCCATGGCGTACTGGTTGTTCTCGATCACGAAGACCACCGGCAGCTTCCAGATCGAGGCCATGTTGAAGGTCTCGTAAACCTGGCCCTGGTTGGCCGCGCCGTCGCCGAAATAGGTGAAGGTGACGCGCTTGTTGTCGAGATACTGGTCGGCAAAGGCGAGACCCGCGCCCAGCGGCACCTGAGCGCCGACGATGCCGTGGCCGCCGTAGAAATGCTTCTCGCGGCTGAACATGTGCATCGAGCCGCCCTTGCCCTTGGAATAGCCGCCCTCGCGGCCGGTGAGCTCGGCCATCACGCCGTTGGGGTCCATGCCGCAGGCCAGCATGTGGCCGTGGTCGCGGTAGGAGGTGACGCGCTTGTCGCCCTCCTCGGCGGCGGCTTCGAGCCCGACCACCACGGCTTCCTGACCGATGTAAAGGTGACAGAACCCACCGATGAGTCCCATGCCGTAAAGCTGGCCTGCCTTCTCTTCGAAGCGCCGGATCAGCAGCATGTCGCGGTAATATTGCCGCAGCTCATCGGGCGAGACGTTCGGCTTGGCAGCGGGTTTCCGGGCGGCCATGGCGATTCCTCCCCAACTAGTTTAGTGTTAAACTTTCTTGTACACTATCCAGAGCTAGCGCGAGTGTCAAAGGGCTCAAGCCACGGGTGCCGAAAAAACCGCGCGGGTGCGCGCATGCAGTTTTTCTTGCACGGTCCCAAGGGTGCGGTAATATCCCGGATATGAGAAAGATTCCCGGAGATATCCCGTGCCCGAAACCCTGACCGACCGCCTGTCGCAGCGCCTCGCCCGGCTGCGTGCCGAGCGCGGGCTGACGCTCGATCAGCTCGCCGAGCAGAGCGGGGTGAGCCGCGCCGCCCTGTCGCGGCTGGAAAAGGGCGAGGTCAGCCCGACTGCCGAAGTATTGGGCAAGCTTTGCGCCGCCTATGGCATGACCATGTCGCGGCTGCTGGCGATGGTGGAGGAGGGCTTCACGCCGCTCCTGCGCCGCGACGATCAGGCGGTCTGGCGCGATGGCGGCTTCACCCGGCGCGTGGCCTCGCCCGGCGGCGCGGCGCTGGCGGCGGAGGTGTTGGACTGCCGGCTCGAACCGGCCAGCCGCATCGCCTATGACGCGGCTCCGGTGCCGGGGCTGGAGCACCATTTGCTGCTGGTCTCGGGCCGCCTGAAGGTAACGCTGGAGGGCGAGACATACAGCCTGCGCCCCGGCGACACGCTGCGCTACCGGCTGACCGGCGCCTCGGTCTTCGAGACGCCGAAAGAGAAGGGCGCGAAATATGTGCTCGTGCTGGTGACGCCATGAGCCTGACGATCCGCGAGCTTTTCGCCGCAGAGGCCGAGGCGCAGATCCCGGCGCTCGGCACGCTGCTGCGCCATTGCGTCGAGGACGGCGCCAGCGTCGGCTTCGTCATGCCCTTTCCGCAGCAAGAGGCGGAGGCGTTCTGGACCAACTCTGTGCTGCCGGCACTGCGCGGCGGCCATCGCATCCTTTGGGCCGGATTCGCGGGAGAGGCGCTTGTCGGCACGGTGCAGCTCGATCTTGCCGCGATGCCCAACCAGCGCCACCGCGCCGAGGTCTCCAAGATGCTGGTCGCTCCGTCTCATCGCCGCCGCGGCATTGCCCGGGCGCTGATGCAGGCGCTGCTCGCCCGCGCCGCAGAGGAGGGCCGCAGCCTCATCACGCTCGACACCCGCAGCGGCGACGCCGCCCAGCCGCTCTATGCCGCCTGCGGCTTCGCGGTCGCCGGTGAAATCCCCGGCTACGCGCTCGCCCCCGACGGCAGCCCCCACAGCGATCCCACGACCATCATGTACCGGGCCTCGTAGCTGCCCGCGTCTTCTTCTCTTTGCAAATACGCCATAACCACGAGACCCTGAGGGCAGGACACCGGCAGCAGGGCGTCACCTCCGCCAGAGGCCCGAGCCCGCCCGGGCGGGCGAGATATCCTGTGCGGCGCCCGCGCCGCGCCGCTTTGATCACTCCTGCTTGCACCGCCGCTGCCGGCCGCTATGGTGGCCATCCCGATGTGTCTCTAAAGGTACGAAATGAAATCTCTTTTCAGTAAAATCGCCGCGCTTTCTCTGGTCGCCACGCTTTCTCTCGGTGCGCAGGCCGCAACCGCCGATACCCCGACAGTGCTGGTCGATGACAGGTTCGAGGTCTTCGGGATCACGTTCGGGCAGGCCTATGGCTCCGTTCATCTGGTCTATTCCGTGCGCGAGCTCGGAGGGCAGACGGTGCTGTGCGGAATGACCGCGCATGAAAAGCCGCAAACGCTGCGCTTTCGACGCAAGATTCTGCGCAAGACCTGGCTGAAAGCCGGCGGCAAGAAGGTCCTCGGCGATCTGTCTTTCTTCGAGGAATTCGGTGTGCTCGAGGAGGGCGATCCCATTCTGGGCGCCGCGGCGGCCTGTGCGCCGCTTCCGGCCTCGGCGCGCGCGCCCTACGAGCTCGGCATGGACCGGCTCTCAATCCGGCCCTGATGGCGCCACTGCGCCGGTTTTGCCTCTCGCACCGCCGGCGCATTGCCTTTATAAGCCCGCCGCAGCAGCAGAGGAGTCGCCCGCTATGACCGGAGAGCTTTCGCCGATCGACAAGGCCAAGTTCGTGGCCGCAAAACGCGCCGCCGAATTCGTCGAGAGCGGCATGCGTGTCGGGCTCGGCACCGGCTCCACCGCCGCCTGGCTGGTGCGCTGCCTCGGCGAGAGGGTGCGCGAGGAGGGGCTGCGCTTTCAGGGGGTGCCGACTTCGACGCGCACCGCCGAGCTGGCCCGCGAGGTAGGCATTGAGGTGATCTCGCTCGACGAGGCGCGCTGGCTCGATCTCACCATCGACGGTGCCGACGAGTTCGACGGCGAGCTGAACCTCATCAAGGGCGGCGGCGGCGCGCTGCTTCAGGAAAAGATCGTCGCCACCGCCTCCGACCAGATGGTGGTGATCGCGGATGCCGCGAAAGAGGTCGAGACGCTGGGCGCCTTCCCGCTGCCGGTGGAGGTCATCCCCTTCGGCTGGACCGCCAGCCAGGCGCTGCTCGAAGAGGCGCTGGTCTCGATGGATGTGATGGGGCGCAAGACGACGCTGCGCATGAATGGCGAGCGTGCCTTCATCACCGACGAGGGCAATTACATCCTCGACCTGCATGTCTCGCGCATCGGCAATCCCCGCCAGCTGGCGCTGGTGCTGAACCAGATCCCCGGCGTGGTCGAGAACGGGCTTTTTATCGACATCTGCGATCAGGTGGTGATCGGCTATGGCGACGGGCGGGTGGAAACCCGCGATATCAATGCCGGCACGGTGTCCGAAGACCGCGTGGATTTCGTCGAAAGCGACAATCTCTTCCAGGACATCTGAGCCGGGATCGCTGCCGGTGAGGCGCCGGACCGGGTCCGGGGCGGGTGTCGCGGGGCCTCTCGCCCTGCGCCAAAATGCGCGCTTTGGCGTCCCATTCCCGACCGTCTCGCTCTGGCAATCCCCCGCCCCCTATGGTCTACCATGCGCGCAAGCGAACAAAGGGGCGATGCATGAGCGATTTCGACTATGATCTCTTCGTCATCGGCGGCGGCTCCGGCGGCGTGCGCGCGGCGCGTGTCGCGGCGGGCGAGGCCGATGCCAAGGTCGGGCTGGCCGAGGAAGACCGCTATGGCGGCACCTGCGTGATCCGCGGCTGTGTGCCCAAGAAGCTGATGGTCTTTGCCAGCGAATATGGCGAGGTGGTCGAGGACGCGCGCAATTACGGCTGGGATCTGAAGGAAGGCGCCTTCGACTGGAAGGGCTTCAAGGACAGCCTCAATACCGAGCTCGACCGGCTGGAAGGCGTCTACCGCTCGCTGCTGAAGAATTCCGGCGTCGACAGTTTCGACGCCCGCGCCAAGGTGAAGGATCCGCATACGGTGGAACTTTCGACCGGCGAGACCTTTACCGCCAAGCATATCCTGCTGGCCACCGGCGGGCGCCCGGTGCGGCCCGATCTGCCGAATGCCGATCTGGGGATCGTCAGCGACGATATCTTCCACCTGCCGGAACTGCCGAAAAGCATCCTGATCGTCGGCGGCGGCTATATCGCCTGCGAATTCGCCTGCATTCTCAACGGGCTGGGCGTCGAGGTGACGCAGATCTATCGCGGCGCGCAGATCCTGCGCGGCTTTGACGAGGAGGCGCGCGGCCTGATCGCCGACAGCATGAAGGATCGCGGCGTCGATCTGCATCTGGGCACCGATATCGTCGAGATGCGCTGCGCCACCGACGAGGATCTCGAAGGCAACCCGGACGGGCGCATTCCAATGGGCACCCCGATGCACGAGGACCCGGCGCTGCATCCCGAGGGCGGTAAGCGCGGCGGGCCGATCTGGGTCAAGGCCACCAATGGCCGTGCGCGGGTCTTCGACGCGGTGTTCTTTGCCACCGGGCGGGCGCCCAACACCGTGGATATGGGGCTGGAAGAGATCGGGGTGAAGCTCGGCCGCAAGGGCGAGGTCGAGGTCGACAAGTACAGCCAGACCGCGGTGCCCTCGATCTATGCCATCGGCGACGTGACCGACCGGGTGAACCTCACCCCCGTGGCGATCCGCGAGGGCATGGCCTTTGTCGAGACGGTCTTCAAGGGCAACCCGACGCCGGTGGATCACGAGCTGATCCCCTCCGCCGTCTTCACCCAGCCGGAATTCGGCACGGTGGGCCTCAGCGAGGAAGAGGCGC
This sequence comes from Salipiger abyssi, assembly GCF_001975705.1. Classification (NCBI taxonomy): domain Bacteria; kingdom Pseudomonadati; phylum Pseudomonadota; class Alphaproteobacteria; order Rhodobacterales; family Roseobacteraceae; genus Salipiger; species Salipiger abyssi. Next base: position 4,134,509 of record NZ_CP015093.1, on the reverse strand, counting down.
GGGAGCAGGAACCGGTGGAGATCTACTCCACCTCCTTCCGCCCGATGCAGACGGCCTTTGCCGGACGCCCGGACCGTGTGATGATGAAGCTCGTGGTGTCGAAGGAGACGCGCAGGGTGCTGGGCTGTCATATCGTCGCGCCGGGGGCGGGCGAGATGATCCAGCTTGCCGGCATCGCGGTGAAGATGGGCGCCACGAAGGAAGATTTCGACCGCACGGTCGCGGTGCATCCGACCATGTCGGAAGAGATCGTGACCATGCGCAAACCGGTTCGGAGCGCTTGAATCCCTGCGCAAAATGCACAGGTAGAAGCGGGACAGGACGACAGCGTTTTACGGGAAGGGAAAAGGCTTCATGGCAGGAAACAGCGGCGGCCCCTGGGGCGGCGGTGGTAACAGGGGCGGCGAGCGGCCGCCCAATGGCGGCGGCGGCGGTGGGCGCCGGCCCGACGACCCGCAGATCCCCGAGATCGACGAGCTGGTGAAAAAAGGCCAGGAGCGTCTGCGCGTGCTCATGGGCGGGCGCGGCGGCGGCAATGGCGGCGGCTCGAATTCGGGCGGCGGCTCGGGCGGGCCCGGCTTCAGCAAGGGCACCTTGGGGATCGCCGCGCTGGTGGCGCTGGGTCTTTGGGGCTACATGAGCTTTTACACCGTGAAGCCCGAAGAGCAGTCGGTCGAGCTGTTCCTCGGCAAGTACAGCGCGACCGGCAATCCGGGTCTGAACTTCGCGCCCTGGCCGCTGGTCAGCGCCGAAGTGGTGAACGTGACCTCCGAGCGCACCGAGACCATCGGCGCCGGGCGCGGCAATTCCGCCGACGGGCTGATGCTGACCACCGACGCCAATATCGTCGATATCGAGTTTCAGGTGGTCTGGAACATCAACGATCCGGCGAAACTGCTGTTTAACATCCGCGATCCGCAGCTGACGGTTCAGGCGGTGTCCGAGGCGGTCATGCGCGAGATCATCGCGGCCAGCAACCTCGCGCCGATCCTCAACCGCGACCGGGGCATCATCGCCGATACCGCGATGGAGCAGATCCAGGCGACGCTCGATGAATACGAGTCGGGCATCAGTGTGGTGCGGATCAACCTCGACACCGCCGATCCGCCGCGCGAGGTGATCGACGCCTTCCGCGAGGTGCAGGCCGCCGAGCAGGAACGCGACCGGCTGGAACGCCAGGCCGATGCCTATGCCAACCGCGTGGTGGCCGAGGCGCGCGGTCAGGCGGCACAGATCCGCGAAGAGGCCGAGGGCTACCGTGCCCGCGTGGTCAACGAGGCGGTCGGTGAGGCCAGCCGCTTTTCCGCCGTGCGCGAGGAATATTCCAAGGCACCCGAGGTCACCCGCCGCCGTCTCTATCTGGAGACCATGGAGCGTGTGCTGGGCAGTGTCGACAAGACCATCCTCGACGAGAGCCTGACCGGCGGAGAGGGCGGTGTGGTGCCCTATCTGCCGCTCAACGAGTTGAACCGCAGCCGCACGACGACGGGGGGCAACTGATATGCGCAAGACAACCTTTATCGTCCCGGCACTGGTGATCGCGCTGGTGCTCGTGCTCTCCTCCATCTTCGTGGTGGACGAGCGTGAAAAGGCGCTGGTGCTGCAATTCGGCCAGATCAAATCGGTCAAGGAAGAGCCGGGGCTCGCGTTCAAGATCCCCTTCATCCAGGAAGTGGTGAAATACGACGACCGCATCCTGTCGCTCGACACGGACACCATCGAGGTGACGCCCTCGGACGACCGCCGCCTCGTGGTCGACGCCTTCGCGCGCTACCGCATCGCCGATGTGGTGCAGTTCCGTCAGGCTGTCGGCGTGGGCGGTGTGCGCACCGCCGAGGACCGGCTTTCGGGCATCCTGAACGCGCAGATCCGTGAGGTTCTGGGCGCCGATCAGGTGACCTCCGACGTGATCCTCTCGGCCGACCGGCGCCAGTTCTCCAACCGCATCCGCGACAATGCCCGCTCTTCGGCGCTGTCGCTGGGGCTCGACGTGGTGGATGTGCGGCTCA
>NZ_CP015093.1:3000000-3227500 GCF_001975705.1 Salipiger abyssi | reverse complement strand
GACTCGAAACGGGACTGGTCCATGCGCCGAAAGTGACCCGATTGCGCCGCCAAGACCAGCGCCGGAGCGGCGAATGAGAGGATCGTGCAGGATTTCGCGAGGATCGGCGGCGCGGCGTTGCGCAGCGGGCCCCACATTCATTGCATGGCGCGCATCACTGCCGCGCCGCTTCAACACAAGGACAGCATTCATGCGCTATCGTCGTCTCGGCCACAGCGGCCTTTTTGTTTCCGAGCTTTGCCTCGGCACCATGACCTTCGGCGGCGCCGACGACATGTGGGGCCAGGTCGGCAAGCTCCGGCAGGAGGAGGCCGATGCCCTGCTGAAAACCGCGCTCGACGCGGGCATCAACTTTATCGACACCGCCAATATCTATGCCAATGGCCGCAGCGAGGAGATCCTCGGGCAATCGCTGAAATCGCTGGGGGTGCGCCGCGAGGATGTGGTGATCGCCACCAAGGTGCTGGGCCCGATGGGCGACGGCCCGAACGCGCGCGGCGCCTCGCGGGGACATATCCTCGATCAGGCCAAGGCCAGCCTGTCGCGGCTCCAGCTCGATCATATCGACCTCTACCAGATCCACGGCTTCGATCCGGCCACGCCGATCACCGAGACGCTGGAGGCGCTCGACACGCTGGTCCGGCAGGGCCATGTCCGCTATCTCGGCCTGTCGAACTGGGCCGCCTGGCAGGTGGTAAAGGCGGTGGGCATCGCCGAGGCGCGGCGTTTGGCGCCCATCGTCTCGCTTCAGGCCTACTATACGCTGGCGGGCCGCGATCTGGAGCGCGAGCTGGCGCCAATGCTGCTCGCCGAAGAAATCGGGCTGATGGTCTGGAGCCCGCTCGCCGGCGGATTCCTGTCGGGCAAGTTCGACCGCGAGGGCAAGACCGCCGAGGGCCGTCGGGTGAATTTCGACTTCCCGCCGGTCGACAAGGAACGCGCCTATGACGCCATCGACGTGATGCGGGCCATCGCTGTCGACAAGGGCTGCACCGTGGCGCAGGTGGCACTGGCCTGGCTGCTGCACCAGAAGGTGGTGACCAGCGTCATCCTCGGCGCCAAGCGGGTCGAACAGCTTGCCGACAATATCGGCGCGGCGGATGTCTCGCTGAGCGGCGAAGAGCTCGAGGCGCTCGATGCGGTGACCCGGCTGCCGGCGGAATATCCCGGCTGGATGATCGAGCGTCAGAGCGAATATCGCGGCGAGCTGATGCAGGACACGTCGCGATAAGCCACTCACGCGCCCGCCCTGGGACGGGCGGGCGCCCGTTGCACATATATATGTGTCACGCACACACATATATATGTGCGCCGCGCCTCCGGCCCCTCAGTCGAGCGAAACGAGGATACGCGCGATCTTTGCCGGATCGTATTTCGCCTCTCCCTCGCGCTTCAGCGGCAGGCGGATGCAGGGGATACCATGGCGCGCCGTGACCTCGGCGCACGCTGCCTCCGGCACCGAGCTGTCGCAGATCACATGGGTCATCAGCCGCGCCGCCGGCACATCGCCGCCTGCATCTTCGCGCAAGGGCGCCAGGATCGCCGCGACCTGATCGGCGAGGCTGTGGCCAAGCGCCTCCGGATCCGCGCCGAGGCTCGGCAGATAGGCTTTCGGCACGCGCCGCGCGGCGATGGCCTTGCCCACCCCCGCCGGCAGCAGATTGGCGATGACGCTGGAATAGAGGCTGCCCGGCGGGTAGCAGATCACATCCGCCTGCTCGATCAGCTTGCGGTTCCGCTTCGGCAGGGTCACGCGCGCCACCGGCCCGCCGCCTTCGCCGTCGCTCAGGAAGCAGCGCGCAATCGGACTGTCGAGCGCCGGCGCCTCCTTGCCGCTGATGAGGCGCTGGCTGACCACGCGCCGCCCGTCGGCGAGATCGACGCCCAGATGCAGATTCTCGTCGACGATGGCACGCACGGTGCCGCGCACATCGACCATCTTGGACATCAGGAACAGCACCGGCTCCAACGCCCGCCCGTTGTCGAGATAGCCGCCGGCGAGGATCAGGTTGCCGATGCTGGCATTGCGGTAATCGAACCCTGCCGGCACTTCGGCGGCGAAACTGCCGAGCAGCGAGCGGATGAGCTGGCGCATCGGCTTGGGAATCGCCGCGATCAGCGGGTGCTTGCCCGAGAGCATGCGCGCCACCTCGGCCTCCAGCGCCTGGGATGGCGCGTCCTTCGGCAGACGGTGGCTGAAGAGCGCATAGACATCGGGCTGGCCGAGCACGGATTCGTCCGCCAGCGCCATCAGCCGGCTGCGCAGATCGCCGACGGCGGGCATGTCGAAGGCGCGCCGCAGTACCTGCGAGCTGCCGCCGCTGTCGAAGGGTGTAATAAGATGCATGGAGTTGAATGTGAATTGCTTCAACTGCCGCGAAATCCCGTTGAGCGCGCTGCCGCCGCTGAAGAACAGGATACGCGGCCCGAGATGCGGCGTGCTCTGCGCCCGCGCCACCCGCAGATCGTCGGGAAGCCGCAATTCGCGCTCCACATGCAGCGATGTCATGGCAAATTCATCTCCGGCTGGTCGAAGGGGGCCGATTACAGCTTTTCACACCGGGCACATAACGCGCATATGACCCTTATGATACCTGACGATTACATACGACCGGCAGTTCGCGCTGTCATCCGCCGGGGGCCGCTGGTGCTCGTGCAGGTGAAAGCGTGGCCTTCGGGACACCGCTATCTCACCCTGCCCGGCGGACGGCAGGAGATCAGCGAGACCATGCAGGAGTGTCTGCTGCGCGAATGCCGCGAGGAAATCGGCGTGGCGCCGGTGATCGGCGATGTGCTGCATGTGGCCGATGTGCTGCGCGAGGGCCCCGGCGCGCGGCGTTTTCTGGTCGAGACGCTCTTTGCCTGCGCCGTGCCGGAAAGCTACGTGCCGCGGATGGGCAGCAAGCCCGACAAGCGCCAGATCGCGACGGAATGGGTGGACCCGACCGAGACCGGCGCGGCGTTCTTTCCGCGCTACGATCTCGCGCTGAGCCGCGCCGATGCGCCGGTCTATCTGGGAAGGCTGAGCTGTGCCCCTGCCTGACGCGGTCGAAGAGAACATGTCCTTCCTGCTGGCCGAGCTCGACGGGCAGCTGACCCGGCTGATCGGCTATTTCGAGGCGCCGCGCCGCGAGACCGCGCTGCAACTGGTGCAACGGGCGGGCTATTCGCACAACCTTTCCGCGCGCGTGCGCAAGGCCTGCCTCGCGGCGATGATGCGCGGCAAACGCGCCGAGGCAAAGCGGCTCCGTCTCCAGGGCGCCGATACCATCGCGCGCAATCTCGATCTCATCTCGCGGCTGGGCCGGCGCGCCGTCGATCATGCCGAGCGCGCCGAGCGGCAGAAGCTGCTGCGCCCCCAGACCTATGTGACCCCGCTCAAACGGGTGCGCGCGACGGTGGCGCGCATCGGCGAGGCGCTGCGGGACGGCGACAGCAAGCTTGCGGTGGAGATCGGCGAGGCCCGCGCCGAGCTCGGCGGGTTCCACGACCGGCTGTTCCGCACCTATACCCGCGACATGCAGGGCACCAAGCATACCGAGGACCTCGCCCACGGGCTGCTGGTGCTGAACGAGATCCACCGCATGGGCGAGGCGCTTCTGGCGATCAGCGAGGCGCTGTTGTCGATCAATATCGGCCAGTCCGTGCAGTTCGAGCGCTATTTCACCCTGCGCAGCGTGCTCGACGGGGTTGCCCGCGACGAGGAGATCAGCCTCCAGCCGCTGGCCGAGACGCGCTCGGGCAGCGCCATCTCCAGCCTAAGCCTGCGCAACGGCAAGGGCGAGACGGTGACGGCGGTCTTCAAGGACGGCGACCGGCGCAAGGTCAAGGAAGAGCGCGTCGGGGTGAAGAGCTGGAATTCGGTCTATCCCGGCCTCGCGCCCGAGATCCTGTCATATGAGCGGCGCGGCAAATCGGCGGCGCTGCTGATCGAGCATCTGGAGGGCGAGACCTTCGAGGATATCGTGCTTGGCGCCAGCGACGCGGCGCTGGCCGAGGCGCAGAAGGCGCTGCACAAGACCGTGGGCGATATCTGGCGCCAGACCCGCACCGACGAGCCCGCCGAGATGAAGGCGATGGAGCAGCTCGCCAGGCGCATGAAGGATGTCTACCGCCTGCATCCCCGCTACGCCCGCGGGGCGCAGAGCGTGAACGGCGTGACGGTCAAGAGCTTCGACGCGCTGATCGCCGCCGGCGCCCGGCGCGAGGCGACGCTGGCGGCGCCGTTCTCGGTCTATATCCATGGCGATTTCAATCTCGATAACGTCATCTACGATCCGGTGGGCCGCAAGATCCGCTTCATCGACCTGCACCGTTCGCGCTATATGGACTACGTGCAGGATGTCTCGGTCTTCATGGTGTCGAACTACCGGCTTCAGGTGCTCGATGCCGGCACCCGCGCCCGCATCGCCCGGGTCGCCACCGACATGCACGGCATGGCGGCGAAATTCGCCCGACGGCAGAAGGATCCGACCTTTGAATACCGGCTGGCGCTGGGGCTGGCGCGCTCGCTCGCCAGCTCGACGCGCTTTGTCGTCGACAAGGACCACGCGCGCCGGATGATGCTGCGCGCCCGCTATATTCTCGAAACCGCGCTGGCCGTGCCCGAGGGCAAGGAGGCGCGGTTCAGACTGCCCATAAGGAACCTGTTCAGTGACTAAGAGGATCGGGGTCATAGGCACCCCCGGAAAATGGTCGACCGAGGCGCTGGCCGACGCGCTTCAGGCGCGCACCGGCCACAGGCTGGTGATCGACATGGCACGCGCGGTGCTGGATCTCGACGCCGGCACGCTGCTCTGCGACGGGGTCGATCTCTGCGCGCTCGACGGGCTGGTGCTGAAGAAGATCGCCGAAGACTACAGCCCCGACGCGCTCGACCGGCTGGAGATGCTGCGCATGGCCGAGGCCGCCGAGGTGCGGATCTTCAGCCCGGCGGAGAATGTGCTGCGGCTGATGGACCGGCTGGCCTGCACCATGACGCTGCGCGTGGCGGATATCCCGATGCCGCCCACCACGATCAGCGAGGACGAGACCGCCGCCCGCGCCGCCCTCGCGCGCTACGGCGCGGCGGTGTTCAAGCCGCTCTTTTCCACCAAGGCGCGCGGCATGCTGCTGCTGGAAGACGGCGACCCGGATGCCGATGCGCAGATCGCCGCGTTCCGGGCGGAGAACCCGGTGATGTATATCCAGAAGAAGGCGGATCTCTCCGGCCACGACCTTGGCATGGTGTTTCTCGACGGGCGCTATCTCTGCACCTATGCGCGGGTCAGCCAGACCGGAAGCTGGAACACCACGATCCATTCGGGCGGCAAATACGCGCCTTACGATCCGAGCCCCGAGCTGATCGAGCTGGGCCGCCGCGCGCAGGCGCCCTTCGGGCTCACCTTCACCACCGTCGACATCGCGCTGACGCCGGAGGGGCCGATCGTCTTCGAGGTCTCGGCCTTCGGCGGCTATAGCGGCGCGCAGAAGGGTTGCGGCATCGACGCCGCAGCGCTGGTGGCCGAGCATGTGCTGGCGGAGGTCTCGACATGAGAAATGCCGCCGATGTACTCGCCCGGCTCGATCTCGCCCCGGCGCAGAGCGCCGCGCCCTTTCACCTTGATGTCGGCGCGGTCACCCTCTCTGTCTATTGTCCCGGTACGCTGCGCGACGCGCTGACCGCCTATTTCGCCGACGCGCTGAGCGACACGCCCGGAGACATCGCCGTGCATCTGCTGCCCGGGCAGGCGCTGGCGGCCGAGCCCGACTGGACCGCCTGGCAGCGCGAGCCCGGCAAAGCGGGCCGCAAGGATGCGATCTGCGATCTCGAGGGCGCGCGGCTGATCCGCAAGGTGCGCAGCGGCGTCACCTTCCTTCAGGCGCCCGATGCGGCGATGGCCTTCGGCCCGCTGGAGGACAATGTCAGCACGGTGATCAATTTCATCAACACGCAGATCCTCTCCGCCTGCCTGCGGGACGGCTGGCAGCTCTGCCATGCGGCGGCGGTGACGCGCGAGACGCGCACGCTGGCCATTGCCGGGCTCTCGGGCGGCGGCAAATCCACCTCGATCCTGCGGATGATGGAGATCCCCGGCACACGCTTTGTCAGCAATGACCGGGTGCTGATCCGCGCCGGCGATCCGCCGCAAGCGCTGGGGATTCCCAAGCATCCGCGCATTAACCCCGGCACCATCCTCGGCAACCCGCGCCTGCACGGCATACTCTCGCCCGAACGGCGCGCCGAGCTTGCCGCGCTGCCGCCCGCCGAGCTCTGGGCGCTGGAGGAGAAACACGACCTGATCGTGCCCGAGATCTACGGCCCCGGCCGCATCCGCTACGACGCGCCGCTCAGCGATTTCTGGGTGCTGAACTGGCAGCATGGCAGCGACGCGCCCACGCGGCTTACTGAGGTGAGTATCGCGGACCGGCCCGACCTGCTTGGCGCCATCATGAAAAGCCCCGGCCCGTTCTACCAGCATCGCGACGGGCCTTTCGAACCGAACGGCAATACCCCCGATCCCGCCGGCTATCTCGCGGCGCTGGCGGGGGTGCGGGTCTTCGAGGTCTCGGGCCGCGTCGATTTCGACGCGCTTGCCGATCATGGCCGGCAGCTCTTCGATGGCTGAGCCCGCCTATATCGCCTTCCTGCGCCACGGCGCCTATCACCAGCGCCCCGGCGCGCCCTCCGCCCGCCAGCCTTTCCCGCTCACCGAGGAGGGGCTGGCCCAGGCCCGCGCCGGGGCCGACATGCTGGCGGCGATGATTGCAGAGCATAATCTCTCTCCTGCCCCGGTCATCCATTGCTCCCACCAGCTCCGCGCCTGGCAGACCGCCGATGCGCTGCGCGACGGGCTGCGCGCACATGGCCTCGCCGTGACCGAGATCAAGGAGACCCCGGCGCTGGCCGAGCGCGGCCTCGGCAGCGCGGCAAACCTGACGGTGGAGGAAATCGAGGCGGTGCTGCGCGACGACCCCCGCTATGGCCCGCCACCCCCCGGCTGGAAATCCAACAGCCACTATCGCCTGCCGCTGGAAGGTGCCGAAAGCCTCACCGAGGCAGGCCGGCGCGTGGCCCACCACCTGCAAGCGATCGCCCGGCCCGGGATGCTCACGATCCATGTCGGCCACGGCGCCTCGTTCCGCCATGCCTGCCACCATCTTGGCCTGCTGGCGCTTGACGACATCCCGAAGCTTTCCATGTTTCATGCAAGACCGTCACTGATCTGTCACGACAGCGATGGTAGATGGCGTCATTTGGCCGGGGAATGGAAGGTCAGGGCCAAAGGCGAGGCCCCGATCGACTGACGGGATCCGGCCGCGTTGGAAAGGCCCGCTCTTGACCTATCAGCCGCATCTCCGCCCGCCAGCCGCGCCGCTGCTGCCGCCCATGTTCGACACCGACTCCTGCCTTGCCGACCTGCCGCGCGATCTCGCGCCCTGGCCCGGCACGCAGGCGCATCCGCAGATCTCCGCCTGTCTCGACCGCGCCCGCGCCCATGGCGGCTGGCGCTGGCCCGAACGTCCGGTGATCTTCGTCTCCGATCCGCATGCGGATGCCGAAGGCTTCCTGCGCTCGCTGATCGCCGGCGGCGTCATCCGCCGCGAACGCGGGCGCATCGCGCTGACCGCCTTCGGCAAACAGGCGCGGATCGTGCTCGGCGGCGACAGTCTCGACAAGGGGCCGAGCAACCTCGCCCTGCTCGACGCGCTCGCCGCGCTGCGCGCCACCGGCGCCGAGCTGCATATCCTCGCCGGCAATCACGATCTGCGCATGCGGATGGCGGTGGCGGCACTGCGTGGCCCGCGCGCGGCGTTGACCGAACATCTCTTTGCCCGCATGGGCCGCAAGATCCTGCCGGCGCTGCGCGAGGTGCGCGACCGCTTCGTCACCGATGCCGATCTTACCGCCCTGCCCGATGAGGAACGCTGCCGCGCCCGCCTGCTGCCCGGACCGGACTGGCCCGCGCGTTTCGCCCGCGCGGCTGAGGCCGAGCTACATCCGAAGCTCATCGACAAGGAAATCGCCAAGCTCACCGAAAAGCTCGGCAAATTCGACCGCGACCGCGCCCGCAGCGGGCTGAGCTGCCGCGACATCCTCGCCGCCGCGCTCAAGTGCCACGAGGTGTTCTTCGAACCCGGCGGCGCCTATGCCTGGTTCTACGACAGTATGGATGTGGTGCTGCGCAGCGGCTCTCTGCTCTTTGTGCATGCCGGGCTCTGCGACATCATGTGCGCCCTGCTGGCGACCGAGGGGCCGTCGGCGGTCAACGCAAGCTACCGCGCCGAGGCCGAGCGCGCCTCGCTCGGCTTCTATTTCGGCCCGCTCGCCAATCTGGTGCGCACGAAATACCGCGCCTCCGATTGCGACCTGACGGATCGCGGCGTCACCGCGCTGCACCGCGCGGGCATTCACATGGTGGTTCAGGGCCATGTGAACAGCCATAGCGGCCAGCGGCTGCTGGCCAAGCGCGGGCTGTTGCATCTGGAGGGCGATGTCACGCTCGACCGCGCCTCCCGCGCGCTCGAAGGGCTCGACGGCATCGGCGCCGGCGCGACCTTGATCTTTCCCAGCGGGGATGTGATCGGTCTGAGCCGGGATTACCCGGCGGCGAAACATTTCGCCCCCGAGCGCATGAGCTGAAACAGGAGAGCCGCGTGGCCGACGAAAACCGCCGCTTCACCCACGAGTCGCTTCAGGACGCGAAGACGATCAAGACCCTGCTCTCGGCGCTGTCCAAGGGCTTTTCGAAGGGCGAGATGCATCTGGGCGACGGCGAGGAAGAGCTTGTTCTGAAGACCGCCGACCTGCTGAACCTGCGGATCAAGGCCGAACGTGAAGACGGCCGCTGCGAGGTCAGCCTGCGGGTCTCCTGGGCGGATCCGGAGGCGCCGGTTCAGCGCAAGGGCAGTCCGCGTATCGAGAGCTGACATCGTGCTTTCCGGCAGCTGAACGCGACTCTGTTGCGCTTGTACTGTGACAGACATTCTTTCAGTGATGCCGGAAGAGGCGGAATGACCTCGGAAGTATCCGGATGGGCCTTGTAAAAAAGGCGTTTGGGGAGGATTCGGGCGCTCCGTGGGCGCTGTGCAGGATGTCTTTCAGTAGACCGGAAAACGGGCCTGAAAGGGCGATGCAGAGCTGTTTGACGGTGACGCGTGCAAAGGCGGCCGGGAGCGTGTCAGAGCCCATGAAACAAGGCGTTTGAGGCGGATCTTGCAGGATCTTCAGCGCCGCCGCCAAGTGTCGGAACATGCAAACGGCGTTGCATGTTGCCATGAGGCGTTGCATGTTCCGAAAAGCCGTTAAGCATCAGCATCTTGAGTGTGGGGCAGAGCGCCGCGCCCTGCCGCCGAACATGCAACGGATTTTCGCGGAAACGCCAGCCCTAAAGCCCTGACAGGTCACCGCTCGAAATTGGAGTATAGACCAGAGCGTCTGGCTCTAGGCTGGCGGGCACATGGATGTATCGCACGTTGTTACCCGAAGCCTCATCCCGCCAGAACCAGATTTGTTCCGGACCTCTGATGGCGGTTGGCTCCATGTCCGGTGCTCCGTATTGATCCTGCAACATCATAAGCACGCTGACACTGTCCTTGCCTGCGAACCTGAAGATTACGCCGGAAAGTTGGTCCTCGTGAAATGCGAAGCTAACGTATCCGTGCAAACCCATTGCAGCGTAAGATCCATTGATCATGACCCTTCCAAAGGGGGTATCGGCCCCTGTTGCACTAAGTTTGAGATCAGCCATGTCAGGACCAGCGGCAACCACCTGATCTGGCGCATCCCCCCAAGACGTATACTGCCAATCCGCAGCGCAGACTTGTGGTGATAGCCATGCGCTTAAGAGCAGGCCGCAAGAAAATACCTTACGTGACACCTTAGTTCGAGACATGGTCTTCACTCCTTACTCGTATGCCCCCACCACATCACCTTGCCGATGATGGAGAGGGTTTGCACGTCGGTAAATTCAGGGCCATGATCTGGATTGTCGGACAGAAGAATGACCTGGTCTTCGCGAGGGCGCTCAATGCGCTTCACGCGAGCGGCGCCATCGTCGAGGATCGCATAGATCGGGCTGCGGCGTCGGGACGAAGTCCCACCTCGTATCGCGACTTCGGTCCTTGTCGTATCAATCAGCACCATGTCACCAGCCCAGATAGTCGGCTGCATGCTGTCGCCAGCAACGCGGGCTAGTGCCGCATTCGTAGGCGCCACACCGATCCTTCGAAGCCAATCCCTGCGGAAGGCCAGGTAGTCTACTATCTCTTCCGTACCATTTTCCCAACCGGCCCCAGCCGCGAGACTGGCTTCGTGAAGAGGAACGTTGGCGAAGGCACCCTCTGGCGGTGGTGGTGGTGGCATACCCGTCTCGCGCGGCGGGCCGATATAAATTTCCAGTCCCAGTGCAGCGCAAACATCCGCAACCTTTGCCAGAGTTGGGCCAGCTTTCTTGCTATCCGGTTTAACCGGCGCACGCAAAATGTTCCTCAGTGTGTCCGCTGGTAAGCCAAAGCGCTGCTCCGCCGCGTACGGACGCAACTTGAGCTCTGCGAGCTTGGCTTCGATTGCCTGAATCAGCTGATTTTGCGCGTCCATTGATTCGGTATTGTTACCGAAAATAATCTTGCTTGACTATCGGTATCGTTACCGTGCATGATATGCGGTAACGATACCGAGGCGAACATGAGCACACAGGACATCTCAACGATCTCAGCGCTTGCAGGAGCGTACTCGGCACATACCGGCCTAAAGGAGTCGACCGTGTCCACATACGCGCTGGGTGATGGAAAGCGGCTCCGGCTCTACCGCAAAGGTAAGGCCGACATGACGACTGCTCGCTTAGCGAAAACGATCCGCTGGTTTTCGGAGAATTGGCCCGCCGATCTGGAATGGCCGCAGGACATCCCTCGCCCGTCGAAATCCAAGCCTCAGGAGGCAGCGTGATGGCTGCCCCTGTGATCCGTCCCGAATTGTCGCAGGCGCTTTGCGAGCTGCGCGGCAGCATGGCTGTCCTGAGGCTGGCGATGCATTCCCTGCCACCGGACCGCGCCCGCCAAGCCCGCTCTCCCGAACACGGTCGGGCGGCTGACGATCTTCGTGCGCTTGACCGAGCCTATACCGAACTCACCGGCGTGATCCTCAAGGAGGCCAATGGCCCGGCATATCGAGGCCCGCTTTACGAGTGGCGTAGAGGGGCTTTCGGGGTGCGCAAGTCCACTCTGAGCGCCCTGGAGCGCGTGCGGCGCGGTGCGGTGGGGTTTCATCCCCTGACAGCGCATGTGGGGCGCCACTACTTCGCGTCGATCTGGCCGGCAGGCGCGGCCTGGCCTGCCGGGATCGACCGCCCGTTCATCCCCGAAGGAGAGGTGTCGTGATGGCCGAGTGTTTCGAAGGCGAATTCGCCAGAGCGGTCGCGCATATCGAGGGATCTGAAGACCCCTGGACCGCGCTCCGCGACATTCTCGCAGAGCGCGGCAGACGCAACGAAGAGCTGGGAGGCGACGACGCGTTCATTGCTCTGATTGTCGCGCTGGTCTTGCAGATCAATCTTCCCGTGACGGGGGGATCTCGCCGATGACCTTTAGGGCGCCTCTTGCCAGGGCCGCGCTTGGCCCACTGCCGTCTCCAGACCCGCTCGCAGTCTTTTCAAGCTCCAGCTTGATGGCGTCGAGCGATACCGCCTCTCCTCTGCCTATCAGGCCCAGGACAACTCCGCCGATAGTTGCTTTGGCCATGTCCGGGTTTTTGCCGATGTCTGCCATCAGCTCGTCGAGTTTGGGGAGGGGTTTCTTTTCGTTCGGCTTCTTCATTCGAACAGTCCTTGGGTGGTTTGGGTACTCAGGGGCTCAGGTGGCGGGGGGTGCTGGTTACACCTCTCGCCGCCGCAAAACCGAAACTGACCTGAGTCGCGGCCGGGAGGCCCGGGGGTCCAGTTTAGGGGGTGTCGTTCCCCGCCAAGCTGCTGCCGTTGCCCCGCGTGAGCCCGCCTGGCCTGCCGGGATCGAGCGCCCGTTCATTCCCGAAGGAGAGGTGTCGTGATGGCTGAGAACAACAAGAAAAGCACTGTAGAACCGCAGCCCGCGTCACTCGTCACCGTAAGGGTCATGGATATCCCATCGGGTGCTGAGAGGAGATCGAGCGACGCGAATGCCGATGTCGTTCCCGTCGGGCATAAAGACGCGGCTTTTACAGCGCGCGCATTCAAAGGTGTTGTGCGCGACCGGTTGCAGGAAAGATATGACCTGTTTCTCATAACACTCTGCACACACGCAATGAATGGGATCTCCATCGGCGTGAGATGCCTTGAGCTCGCGAACAAGCGACCCCTGTTCCGTCCGCTTGAGCATGTATCGGTCGGCATTGCGCTCAAAGCGCTCGATGCGTCGCTGTTCCTCGCTAAGCTGTCCAACCGCGCTTTGCATCGTCAGCTGTTGGGCCTGCAATCTGATGAGTTCGTCGAGAAGCTGAGAGACTGTTTGGCGGAGGGCGGTGGTGTCGACGTCGGGCTTGTCGACGACCTCCTTGATGCTGTTTCCGAGGTCGACAGCCCCCTTTGCTGTCCCGATCGCGGCCTTGGTCAGTGAGACGAGTGTCGTGATGGTCTCCAGCATTTCGAATCATCCTTTTCTGGTTCTGGCAGAAGGGGGTGTAGGAGCCGGGAGGCGCTGGCACGCCTTCCGGTTCCGCAAAGGGTCCCCGAGTCGCATAGCACAAAATCTGGGGGGTCGCATGAGCTTTGCGCCCAACATCCGTCTCCGCCGGGCTGCTGCCGTTGTCCTGCGTGAGCCCGTCAGGCCGCGCGCCGCACCTGCTCGCTCGTGTGGCCTGGCGCAAGCCCTTTTCCCGCGCTTTTCCTTCGGAGGTTTCACATGCTGACCTGTCATGCCGATGTAATTCAGCGAGCCCGCGAGGTCGGGCAGATGCTTCCGGATGAACAGCGTGTTGCCCTGGGCGTGACCCTGATCTGCATGGCCCGCCAGCCGGAAAGCTTCGGCGCGGTGCAACGTGCCGGGCGCATGGTCAGCGATCACGCCAATGCGCTGACCGCCGAGGCGCTGCATGCCGGCGCTGATGAAGCCCCGTTTCTCGATATGACGATCGACACCACTCACGGACCTGTCTTCGATCGTCACCCCGGCGGCCGAGGCACCGCCGGGGCGCCCAGGCCGCGCCTCTCCTCCTCCCTGCGCGCGGCCTGGGCAACTCTTCGCGCTGCTGAGCGGCGGTTTTCCGAAGGTGTCTGGGGCGATCTGCTGGCCGGTATCTGCGCTGTGATCGGAATGATCGGGCTGTCCTTCATCGCATGGGGGCTCAGCTGATGGCCGAACCACGACTGATGCAGAAAACCCGCGTCCGGATCGCCGATGTGGATGCCAGCAAACGCCTGCGGCCGGTGACCGAGGCCGGTGTCGAAAGCCTCATTGCGTCGATCAATGAGATCGGGGTGATGAAGGATGCGATCCATGTGCGCCAGCGCAAGGATGGTGTTCTGGCCCTGATCGCGGGCGGTCACCGCCTGGAGGCGGGGCGGCGCCTTGGCTGGGACGATATCGAGGCGAAGGTCTGGACCGACGTCACCGATGACTGGGCCCGTCTGATGGAGATCGACGACAACCTCGCCGGTGCCGAGATGAACGCGCTCGACACGGCGGTGTTCTTGGCCGAGCGCAAGCGGGTCTATGAGAAGCTGCATCCGGAGACGCGCGCTGAGGCGTTCAAGGGCAACCAGCATACCGGAAAGCTGGCGAGCGACATCGTGTCGTTCGCCACCGCGACTGCCGAGAAATTCGGCATGTCCAAGCGGCAGGTCGAGCGCATCATCGCCGCCGGCGTCGCCCTGGAAGGCGAAGAGGTCGGGCTGCTGCGCCGCGCGCCGCGCCCAGTCACGCTCAAGGATCTGACCGAGATCTCCAAGATCGGAGAAATGGCAGAGCGCCGGCGTGTAGTGCTGACGCTTTTCGACGGGAAGGCGAAATCCGCGACCGAAGCCCGCCGCCATATCGCGCATGAAGAGGGCAAAGCCCCGGCGCCAGTCAACCCGACGGACAAGGCGTATCAGGCGCTTGCCGAGGCTTGGAGGCGGGCGCCGGCGGCGGCTCGGCGGCGGTTCCTGGAGGAGTTCGGCCAGGACGTGTCGGAGCTGATGCCGAAGCCGGAGGTCGCCGCCGAATGACGCTGACCCCGACCAAGGAATGGTGGACCGCCGCCGAAATCGCCGCCCAGGCACTGCCCGACCTCGCGAATTCCCGTCAGGGGGTTGAGGCACAGGCAAAGCGCGACGACTGGCGCGCACATCCAGAGCATGCTCGCAAACGGGCGGGCCGTGGCGGCGGCTGGGAGTACCACTGGCGCCTCTTTCCCTCGCGGGCACAGCGCGAGCTGATCGGACGCGCGACCGCACCGACGTCCGAGGGCGGCTCGACCGGGCGAGAAGACGTTTGGGCGTGGTTCGACGGGCTGCCGGAGAAGACCAAGGACAAAGCACGCTGCAACTTGCGTATCGTGCAGGAGGTCGAGACCTCTTGCCGCGCGATGACGAAGAACCTTGCCGTCGGGATGGTTGCCAGCCAGCACGGGTGTAGCGAGCGGACGATCTGGAACCTCTACAGGCGGATCGAGGGCGTGGATCCGGCGGACTGGCTGGCCTATCTCGCGCCAAAACACCGCGCCTCCTCGAAAAAGGGCGTGACCGCCAGGGCCTCGGCCGAGTTCTTCGATCTGCTGAAGGGCGATTATCTCCGCCTCGGGCCGCACAGCTTCACCAGCTCCTATGAGCGCGCGGTGAAAATCTGCAAAGCCAAGGGACTGGCCTATCTGACCCCGCGCACCGCGCGGCGCTGGTTCGATCAGAACGTTCCGCGTGTGACCCAGGTGTTTGCACGCGAGGGTGAAGCCGGGCTTGCGAAGTGCTTCCCGCCCCAGATCCGTGACCGCTCGACGCTGACCGCGCTGGAGGGGGTCAATGCGGACTGCCACAAGATCGACGTCTTCGTGCAGTGGCCGGGGATCGAGAAGCCGGTGCGGCCTCAGATCGTGGGGTTTCAGGATCTTTATTCGAACAAGATCCTGTCGTGGCGCGTCGATCTCGACCCGAACAAGGTGGCGGTCATGTCGGCCTTTGGCGAGCTGGTCGAGACCTGGGGCATTCCGCACCATTGCCTCTTCGACAATGGTCGGGAATTCGCGAACAAATGGCTGACCGGCGGCGTGCCGACGCGGTTCCGCTTCAAAATCCGGGACGACGATGCGCTCGGCGTGCTGCCGCAGATGGGCATCCAGATCCACTGGGCCCAGCCAGCGCACGGGCAAGCCAAGCCGATTGAACGGGGGTTCCGCGATTTTGCCGATCGGATTGCGCTCGATCCGCGTTTTGCGGGGGCCTATGTCGGCAAGCGGCCCGATGCAAAGCCGGAGGACTACGGATCGCGGGCGATCCCGCTGGAGGATTTCCTGCGCGTTCTCGATGAGGGCATTCGCGATCACAATGCGCGTCAGGGCCGTCTGACGGATACCGCCAAGGGCCGCAGCTTCGACGACACCTTTGCCGAAAGCTATGCCAGCGCGCCGATCCGCAAGGCGACGCCGGAACAGCACCGGCTTTGGCTTATGGGACAGGAGGTGCGCAAGCTGCACCGCACCCATGGCGAGCTGACGCTGCACCGGAATAAGTATTGGGCCGACTGGATGAACGAACACGCGGGCGAGAAGGTGGTCGCGCGCTTCGATCCGGAGAACCTGCACGCCGGGGTCTACATCTACTCTCTGGCTGGCGCGTTTATGGGCATGTCTGAGTGCAGCCAGAAGGTCGGGTTCTTCGACCTCGTCGGCGCCAAGCTCCACGCCAAGGTGAAGCGTCAGCGCAGGAAAGCCGAAAAGGCCCTGCTCGACGCCATGCGGCCCGTCTCGGTGCAGGACATCGCGGCGGAGCTCGACCGTCTGCCCCAGCCGGAAACCCCGCTTGTCGAGGCCAAGGTGGTGGAGATGGCGCCCGCGCGCCATCGCAAACCGCTGGTGCAGAGATCGCTGCCGGTGCCGGATACGGCGGCGGACGAGCGCCTGAAGGTGTTCACCGCCGAGTTTGGCAAGCCGAAACCCGCTCCCGAGGCCAAGACCGAGACTGCAGAAGATCGGTTCCGCCGTGCGCTGGATATCGAGCGGCGGTCTGAGGCCGGCGAGCCGATTTCGGAGGAGGACGCCGAGTTCCTGTCGCGAATGCAGAAGCTCCCGAAATACCGGGCTCAACGGCTGAGCTACGACAGCTGGGGTGATCAGGCGATCAACTGACAAAGGAGCCGCCGGGGGTGTGCTGACCCCACGGCGGCATGACGAAGCAAGGAGAAGATGATGGACGGAGCAGGAATGGTCAACAGGGTGACGACAGTCGCGCCACTGCGCAATGTGATGCTGCTGACGGAGCTGATCGAACGGGTTCGGAACCGCGACGACGATCTGCCGGGCATGGCATGCTTTTCGGGGCCGAGCGGTCTTGGGAAAACCAAAGCCGCCGCATGGAATGCCAATCAATACGATTGCTGCCATGTCGAAATGAAAGAGAGCTGGTCGGCGCGGAAGTTCGCTTCGAAGATCGTCGAGGCCATGGGGATAGAGCCGCGTGGCACCATCGGCGATATGGTCGAGCAGGCCGGCGAGGAGCTTGCCAAATCCGGCCGCCCGTTGCTCCTTGATGAGGCGCATCTTCTCGCGAAACCCCGCTTGATCGGGATCGTGCGCGATCTCTACGAGAGCTCCGCTGGGGGGACGGTCATCCTGATCGGGGAGGAGATGCTCCCGCAGACGCTCGCCCGCTGGGAGCGCGTTCACAACCGGATGCTGGACTGGGTGCAGGCGCAGCCCTGCGATCTGCGCGAAGCTGGCCTGCTCGCGCGGCTGAAATGCCCCGGACTTGAGATCTCCGATGAGGTCTTGCAACTGATCCTTGAGAGGTCGCAGGCTCGTGCGCGGCGGATCGTCGTGAACCTGCGCAAGCTCTCCGAACACGCGCTGAGCGAGGATCTGACGGTCATCGGTATGGCCGATGTGAAAGACGTCGAGTTCTTCACCGGAGAAGCCCCGCGTCCGAGGGGGAATATCTGATGACACAGGCAGGAAAGAGCGGGCGCAGACCCGCCAGTGCAGGCACGCCCGGGCGCCAGGAGATCTGGCAGGCTATCCGCAAGAAATCGGATGCATTCACGGTTGAAGATGTGGTCGCCGCGACCGGCGCCAACCCCAAGACCATCCGTGACTATCTGGGGTGCCTGGTGGCCGGGAGCTATGTCTCGCACGCTGCGGCGGAGGCCCGCGGCCAGTTCTCGACCTATCAGATGCTGCGCGATACGGGGCATCACGCGCCGCGCCTGCGCAAGGATGGCTCGGCGGTCGTGCAGGGCCAGAGCACCGAGCAGCTCTGGCGCAGCATGTGCATTCTCAAGACGTTCACCTATCGCGACCTGATTGAGACTGCCACTGTCGAGATCCCGGAGGGTACGGCGAAGAGCTATTGCTCCATGTTGCTGGCGACCGGCTATCTGCGCGTCCTGAAAAAAGCCGATCCGGCGAAAGGCCAGATCGCGAGCTACTCGCTGATCCGGAACACCGGGCCGAAGCCGCCGCAGGTGCAGCGGGTCAAGCGCATCTACGATCCCAACACCCGCGAAGTGTATATGCCGGAGGGGCGCGAATGACGGGCCCGATGGACACCGCACGCGCCGCCTGGGGCGGCGAGATGCCGGATTGGGTGGAGCGCCTGGCAGCGGAATGCGCGCAGACCAGTCAGAACAAGGTCGCCGCACGCCTGAACCGGTCCGCCTCACTCGTGTCGGCCGTGCTGCGCAACAAGTACCGGGGCGACATGACAGCCGTCGAGGAGGTCGTGCGCGGCGTCTTCGAGCGCGCGACGGTGCGCTGCCCGGCCCTGGGCGAGATCCGCGCAAATGTCTGCCGTGACTGGCAGCAGAAGAGCCGGAGCTATTCCAACGTCAATAGCGCGCGGCAGCGCATGTTCCGCGCCTGCAATGCGTGCCCGCGAAAGCGAAAGGAGGGCGCACGATGACCCGACCGTCTCTCACGGAACAGATCGACCGCATCGACTTCAGCGACGCGGCGAAGCGACAGTTTCTGGAGCTTGTGAACGCATCGTCAACTGATGAACGCGGTGCGGTGGTCCTGGTGGCGGCAGCGGCTCTGCTGGCGCAGGAACACCCCATTGGAACGCGGACCGAGGACGCGGCGCTTGCCCGCCTCGGCGCCGAATTCATCCAGCTGGTTTTCACCGTGCGCGACATGCGCCAGCGCCAGAGCGGTCATCCCGTTCTCCAGGTCGTTGGGGGCACCGATGCCTGAGCGCTGGACCCTGAACGAAATGCTGATCCACGCCGCGCGAGGCCTGGGCAAGGTCGATGAACTCGGCCCGCGCGGTGCCACGCTGGTCAGCATGGAAGAAACAGAAGCGATGGCCGGGGCGCTTGCGCTCTTCGGTCTCGTGCCGATCCCGCCTGGGGCACCCGCCCCCGAAACCCTCCTGATCACATTCGAGGAACCTGAAACATGAGCCAGCACAGCACGACTTTCACCCCCGCGCCGGTGCCGGACGGCCGTATCCCGGTCAACGGCAAGGATTACATGGCCGATGCCAAGGGCAACCTGACACCAATCGAGCTGATCCGCCCGCAGCACCTTCTGGAAGACGAGACGGTGCGCAAGATCATGGGGTATGCTCTGGCCCTTTCCGACCAGGTGAAGCGCTTCAAGGCGCACACCTTCGAGGATCTGGGGGCGTTCGATGAGATCCTCGCGCAGGAATACAAGCTGACGAAGGGCGGACCCAAAGGGAACCGCACCTACCAGACCCATGACGGGCTGATGAAGGTCGAGGTCCGTGTTGCGGATCTGATCGACTTCGGCCCGGAGCTTCAGGTGGCCAAGAGCTTGCTCGACGAGTGCCTCAACGAATGGTCCGAAGAAAGCCGCCCCGAGATCCGCGCGCTGATCACTGAGACGTTCAACACCGACAAGGAAGGTCAGGTGAACCGGGCGCTGCTCTTCACGCTGCTGCGCATGGACGTGAACGATTCGCGCTGGAACCGCGCGATGGAAGCGATCCGCCAGGCCATCCGGGTGGTCGGATCGAAGACCTATTACCGCATCCAGACCCGCGAGAGCTTCGACGCACCCTGGCAGACCGTCACCATCGACCTGGCGAAGGCGTGAAGATGGGACGGACCATGAAGAACGGCCACGACGCGGCCTATGTCTTGCGGGTTTCCGATCAGCTTGCGGCACGCCTGGAACAGCTCCCGGAGATCGCCGGGCCGGACTGGTCCGCGTCGCATGCTGAGTTCCGGAAAGAGCAGGACGCCCTTGGCCTCGAACTGACCACGCGGTCGGATGCGCAGGCGAACATCCGGAAGAGCTTCGACGGAACAAGCATCTCGATGCTCGGGTTTCGCGCCTCCTCTACCTCCGGTCTATGCGGCGCCTGCCGCAACTGGATCAGGCAGGTCAAAGCCAAAGTCGGCTCTGCCTGACCCCCGCCCCCGGCCGGGTGGTCCGGCCGGGGGGCATCTCAACCCAAAGGGAAAAATCATGCCCAACTATTCGAAATCCGATCTCATCAAGGACGTCGCCGCGAGGCTGAACCACAGCCAGGCCGCCGTGAAAGACATGCTGGAGGCGACGCTCGAACAAATCTCTGATCGCGCAGACGCCGGCGACAAGGTCACCCTCCAGGGCTTCGGGAGCTTCGTCGTGAAGGAGAGCGCGGCGCGCACCGGCCGCAATCCCCGCACCGGCGAGCCCGTGGAGATCGCCGCCTCGCGCCGCCTGACCTTCAAGGTGTCGAAACCCAAGACCTGAGCGAAACGCCCCGCCGGGGCGTCGTGCGGGCGTGGTGGCCCGGACCTGATGAGCAGCCGGAGAATGAAAATGGGATATGAGCTGAAGACCCGAGACGACGGCACGGTCGATCTTGTCGAGATCATCCCGGTCGTGATTGCGAATTTTAGGGACCTGGCGCATGCCGAACGCTACTACGGGATCCTGGCGGAGACCGGCGCGGCAAAACCGGTGGCCTCCAGCAGGGCAGCCGAGCTGAATCTGCCAAAGGCGGAGCCCGTTCCGGAGGCGAGGTCCAGCTCCGGAAAGACGGCCGCGAAACTGATGGTGAAAGTGCAGCCTGCCGAACCGAAGGCTGAGCCCGAGGAAAGGCCGGAATGGGCCACGCCGGGCGACGCGGATTGGGAGCAGGCCTTTCAGGCGCTGGCCAATGGCGGCGACATGAAGAAGATCGCTGCCGCGCTCAATGTGAACGTGTACAAGCTGCGCGCCAAGTACGGCGCCTGGTGCCGTAATCAGAAGAAACCAGACCCGGCGCCATCGCCTGAGACCGGTATGGAGACATGCCGGCTCTGCGAGCGTGCGTTTAAGCCCACTGCCGAGAGCGATGGGCGGTGCGCCCGCTGCTCGAAGGACGGCTGAAATGCAACTCCGCGACGATCAGACAATATCCCAGCGCGTGGCGATCCTGGAAGAGGCCCTCGCCAAGGTCCTGGACCGCGACGGCACCATGGCGGTCGAACAGTTCGACAAGCCCGGAATTCTCGCCGTGCTGGTGCCGGAGATCGGCTCCTACGATACCCGCCGTGCCCACATGCTCAGCGATATTGCCCGCGAACTGGAGGTGCTGTTGTCATGAACCACACCGCGATCATCAATATCGCCCGCAAGGAACTCGGCATCGAGGAGGAGGATTACCGCGACCTGCTCGGTCGGGTGACCGGCCAGACCTCGCTGCGGGTCATGTCGGACAGCCAGAAACACGCTGTCATCGACGAGCTGAAGCGGCTGGGCTTCAAGCCAAAGCAGGGCAATCGCCGGCCCCGCGCGGCCCGCTCCGATGTCCGGTATTGCCATGTTCTCTGGCGGCTCCTTGCGGAGGCTGGCCATGTGCGCGTGCGAGGCGCCACAGGGCTGAATGCCTTCATTCGGTCCCGCTTCGAAGGCAAATGGGGGCATGTGCCGATCGACATCGACACGATGCAGAACGCGGCCGAGATCAACGCCGTGATCCGGGCGCTCAAGGATATGTGTCGCAGAAACGGGATCGCCTTCGAATGACTGCGCGCCCGACCGATGCCTGGATTGACGAGCTGGAGCGGGATCTCGGGACACCAGCCGTCCTGCGCCTCCTGGCGAATGCTGGTGGGCAGCGGCGGGATGTGCCGAAACGAGCCCGGGGCTCGCGTCTGGCAGCCGAGATCGGAGAGGCCACGGTCGAATGGCTGGCCAAGCGCTTCGGCGGCACCTCGGTGGATTTCCCGAGCTTTCGCGCCAGGCAAAAGCAGGATCGCGCGGCGGAGCTTCGCGCGGCCATTCTCGACGCCGGATTGACCAACCCCACACGTTCGGCCAATGTAATCGCGTCAGAGCACGGCGTGACAGCGGCCTGGGTGCACAAGCTGCGCACCGAGATGCGCCGCGAACATACGGGGGCTGACGCGCAGCTCTCCCTCCCTTTCCAAAACGACTGACCCCCGAAACTGCTTCCCCGGGCAAAAGTTCCGTCTTGCGTGGCACCTCCTGTTTAGCACCGGAGGCACTCATGCGGATCATCAATCACAGGCTCAAAGGCGTCGATTTCTGGCCGGCGCATTTCACCGGAGGCGAGATCGTTCCCGAGATCGTCGTCCTGCACGACACGGCTGGGCGCCTGGAGAACGGAAACTCCGCCCGTTACCTGGCATCGGAGAACACGGGAAAGGCGTCGGTTCACTTTGTGGTCGAGCGCGACGCAACCGTTCGGCAACTGGTGCCGACCAACTGCCGCGCGAACCATGCCGGGCGCTCGAATTATCATGGGCGCGAGTGGTGCAACGGTTTCTCCATCGGGATCGAGATCGTCAATCCGGGACGGATGACGGGCGACGCCAGCGAGGCCCGTGCCTGGTGGGGCGAGACCTTCAGCATGCGCGACGAGTACGATCTGGCGAAGGTCGCAACCCCGGAGCACGGTGATGGGGTCTGGATGGCCTATACCGAGGCCCAGATCACGGCAGTGATCTCGCTGCTCGAATGCCTGTTCCGCGACGTGCCGACGCTCACCGATATCACCACCCACTGGTACGTCAGCCCCGGCCGCAAGGTCGATACCAACCCGCTGTTCCCGCTGGAGCACATCCGCGCCCGTGTTCTCGGTCGCAACGATCCCGCCGACCTGGAGGCGGAGAAAGGATCGGACCCGAGCGGCGACGAAACCGTCGAGATCGAGACCCACGGTGACACGCTCAACATGCGGCGCTGGCCGTCGTTCAATCCCA
The DNA here is from genome assembly GCF_001975705.1 of Salipiger abyssi. Taxonomy (NCBI): domain Bacteria; kingdom Pseudomonadati; phylum Pseudomonadota; class Alphaproteobacteria; order Rhodobacterales; family Roseobacteraceae; genus Salipiger; species Salipiger abyssi. Next base: position 3,205,204 of record NZ_CP015093.1, on the reverse strand, counting down.
ACGTCATCGCGGCGATCCCTGACGGCACGGTTGTACCGGTCATCCGCAAGGGCACCTTCGCGGGGCGGAAATGGCTGCGGGTGCTCTATGGCGGTCAGGAAGGCTGGATCGTCGCCCGCTACGCCGCACCGATCACCTACCACAATACCTGATCAGGTCCATGCCGGACCTGTGCGCCCCGGCCTGCAAAGCAACTCCCCCAGGTGCCGTCGTCGGGGCGCCCCTGACCAAAGGAGCCGAAGATGTCTTTTCTGCAATCCCTGCTGATCGCGATCGAGCCGCAGCTGGTCGAGTTATGCGCGGTCATCGTCACCGCATTGATCGGCTGGCTCTTCACCATCCTGCGCACGCATTTCAAAATGCAGATCGAGGAGAAGCACGAGCGGGCGATCAAGAAGGCGGCAGCGACCGGCGCGAAGGCGGCCATTCGCGCAGGGTTCAAGGGGCTCGAAGCGAAGACGTATATGCGGCGGCATGTATTTGAAAGCGTTCCTGACGCGATGGCTGCGCTCAGACCGAAGCCTCTCACCTTCGACAACATCCTCGAAAGCGCATTGGGTGATCGAGAGAATGCTGCGCCCGCAATGCTGATCAACAACATGGCATCTGGGGTTAATGAGGTGGCGCACGGGGAGCTACCGTCCGGCGGAGCGCTGAGATGAGCCGTACTGCCGGACGCGCCGCGCTGCTCTTCACGCTTGCGTTGATCGCCTTCGCATTGTCGGCCGCCGTAGTGCTTGCGCAGGGCGTTCAGTCGCCGCCAGCGAGCGCGGCCAGCATGACGCTGGATCTAGCATTTCTTCAACGCATGACTGGACTTCTCGGCTTCGTCATATCCGTCGCCGCGATGCTCTACACGTTCTTCGCAAACCGGCGGAAAGACGTCGAGCGTCGGTTCCATGAGGGCAGCAAGCGTATGGATCGTCACGATTTGCGGCTTCAGGCACTTGAGCAGGACGTCAAGGGAATGCCTGGCAAAGAAGATCTGCACCGCTTGGAACTTGCCCTGGTCGAAATGTCCGGTGACATGAGGGCGATGACCGCCACGATGGACGGATTGGCCAAGAGCGTGACCAGAACCGAGACCGCAGTCACCCGTCATGAACGCCACCTGAGTGGAGAAACTCCATGAGCGACTACCTCGAAAAGCGGGTCAAGCCGATCCGCCGGGCCATCATTCTGGGCTTTCTGGAGCGCAGCAAGGCCTACACCTCCAATGCCGACATCCTCATGTCCGTCATCAACGGCACGCCAGACGGGGTGACGGCCTATTACAGCGAGGTCGTCGAGGATCTCCGCTGGCTCGAAGAAAAGGGCTATGTCGTGCTGAACGGGCTGAACACCATCGTGGTGGAGGCGACGCCGGCAGGCCGGCGCATTGCACGCCGCGAGAATGTCGATCCGGGCATCGCGCGCGATACCCCCGAGGTCTGACATGCCGCCGCCCAGAAAGGTCGACCTCCTCCCGGTCGAGATGCGCTCCCGGCTTCAGGAGGAGCTACGCCGCCGTGGCTTCGGTGACTACGAGGCTGTGACCGAAGAGCTCAACGACTGGCTCGCCGAGGAAGGTCTCGAACTGCGGATCGGCAAATCCGCGATCCATGCGTTCGGCTCCGAGTATCGTGAATTCGTCCGGCTCCAGGAGCAGGCCTCCGACTGGGCGTCGGAGTGGCTCGGCGATATGGGGCTGGAAGACCAGGCGCAGCGCCAGAACGTGCTGTTCCAGATGCTGACCACGCTGGCCTTCAAGGTCATGCAGGCCGAGGTCTCGAAGAAAGGCGCGGAGATCAGTCCGCAGAACCTGCATTTCCTGGCACGCATGATGAAAGACGTCATGTCGTCCTCGGGCATCGTGCAGGCGATGCAGGAGAAAGAGCGCAAGGAACAGGCCGCCAAGCTGGACGCCGCCGTGGCATCCGGTGAGATCGACGAGGATTTCCGCCAGCAGGCCCGTGAGATCATGGGGTTCGCATGAGCCGCCCCCGATCACCCGTCTTGGAAGATGCGCTTCTGATCGTCGCGGATTGGCACTGGCGTCGCGGTCCGCGCTGGAAAGCGATCCTCGCCTGGGCTTTCGGCAGGCGCGAAGTGTTCCGCACCCATCTGGGCGATGTCGCGGAGATCAGCTGGTGGCGCGGTGATCCGTTCCTGATCGACCTAGAGGGGGATGAGGCATGACGCTCTGGGATCGCATCTGTATCCACGCCTGCTACCACGACTGGAACCCGGTCGGTCTGATCCTGAATGACGAATGGGTCATCGAGGTGTTTCGCACCTATGGACCGCGCTATCCCGGCTGGACGGAGCTTCGTTGATGGCCAGCCCCGCGCAAATCGCCACGGATATCCGGCTCTGGGCTGTAAAGCTCAACGGGTGCCACCATCAGGGTGAGCGGCTTGATCCGCTCTGCCGATCCCTTCTGCGCGCTGCCGATATGCTTGTGGCTCAGGCCGAGGTGATCCGGGAGCTGGAGGAGGCTGCGGAGGCGGAGAGCGAGCGCGTTGAGGCGTTTCAGAATGGGGACGATCTTTATGGTTGATCCCGTCATCAATTTCCTGCCCTACCAGCGCGCCTGGATCGAAGACGACAGCCGTTTCAAGATTGGCATGTTCACCCGGCGCGGCGGCAAGACCTTCGGATCGTGCGGGGAGATCGTTGACGATTGCGTCAAGGCGGAGATGGACCGGCGCAAGGTGCGCTGGACCATCCTTTCGCGGTCTGAGAACACCGCCAAAGAGGCGCTCGACGATGCGCTGAAGCCGATGACGCGGGCCTATTACGCGGTGCTGTCCGGCCTGTCGCGGCGGGGCAAGCCGGAGTTTGTCCAGGACGAATTCCATGTCCCGGCCCATGCCCGGGAAATCCGCCAGGGCAACGAGCTGGTGACGATCGACGTGCCCGAGGCGCGCTACAAGACGCAGGAGGTGCATTTCCCCGGCGGCTCTCGGGTCGTGGCGCTCTCGGCCAGCCCGGACGCGGCGCGGGGCTTTGGCGGCAACCTGCTGCTCGACGAGTTTGCCTTCCATGCTGACAGCCGGCGGATCTGGGGCTCGGCCTATCCGGTGGCGGCGCGGGGTGGCCACAAGATCCGTGTGATCTCCACCCCCAACGGCAAGGGCAACAAGTTCTATGAACTGATGACCACCCAGGACAACGGGTGGTCGAAGCACCATGTCGATATCTACGAGGCGGTGAAACAGGGGCTCGATGTCAACATCGAGGAGCTGCGCAAGGGCATGGCCGACCAGGACGCCTGGGCGCAGGAATTCGAGCTCGCCTGGCTCGACGAGGCCAGCGCCTGGCTCGATTACGATCTGATCTCGTCCTGCGAGGGCAACTCGGCGGGCGTGCCCGAGCTTTACATGGGCGGGCCCTGCTTTGTCGGGGTCGATATCGCAGCGCGCAACGACCTCTTCGTCATCTGGGTGTTCGAGCTGGTGGGCGACGTGCTGGTGACGCGTGAGATCATCGCAAAGAAGCGGATCAAATTCGCCGAGCAGGACGAGCTGCTGGCGAGTGTCATGCGGCGTTACCGCGTCGTACGATGCCTGATGGACCAGACCGGCATGGGCGAAAAGCCGGTCGAGGATGCAAAGCGCCGTCATGGTGAAGACCGGGTGCAGGGCGTGCTGTTCAATGCCGCCGTCAAACTCGACATGGCCACCACCATGAAAGAGCGGTTTCAGGACCGGCGCGCCCGCATCCCGGCCGGCGATCCGGCTCTGCGGGCGGATCTGCACTCGATCAAGTCGCGGGTCGGTATGACCGGCATTCGCACGCTGATCGCGGATGGCGACAGCGACGGGCACGCAGACCGGTTCTGGGCCGGGGCGCTCGGCATGGCCGCGGCGGAACTTGGCGAGGCGGAATACGAGTATCAGGGCGTCGCCGGGACACGGTCCAGATATGCGCCGGCAAATGACGACGATGATGAGGAAGGCGCCGGCGGTCGCTGGGGCAATGGCGGAGGTGCATGGTAATGGCTTTGCTCGATCAATTCGGACGCCCTTTGCAGAAGGCCGCCGACGCGGAGCTCCTGGAGCGGCAGGCGGTCGCCTCGCTCGGGTCGGTACGGCAGATCCAGTCGGGTCACCCGGCGGATGGCTTGACCCCCGTCCGGCTGACCGGCCTGCTGCGCGCCGCCGAGATGGGCGATGCGACGTCCTATCTGGAGCTGGCCGAACAGATGGAGGAGAAGGATCTCCACTATTCCGCCGTGCTGGGAGTGCGGAAACGGGCGATCCGGTCGCTCGAACTGCATGTCACGCCGGGCGATGACAGCTCGGCTGCCGAAGATCTTGCGGAGATGACCCGGATCGCGCTGAACTCCAGCGCAATCCGCACGACGCTGATCGACATGATGGACGCGATCGGCAAGGGCTATTCGGTCTGCGAAATCGTCTGGGAGCGCGAGGGGAAGTCCCTGAAGATCGCGGATCTGGAATGGATCGACCCACGCTGGTTCGAGTTCGACCAGGAGAACGGACGTCATCTTTATCTGCGCGACAATGACGGGCCGCAGGCGCTGCGACCGGACAGCTACGTCATTCACATGTCGAAGGCCAAGTCCGGATTGCCGGTCCGTGGCGGGCTGGCGCGGCTGGCGGCCTGGGCGTATCTCTTCAAGAACTACACGGTGAAGGACTGGTCGATCTTTTGCGAGGCATACGGGCACCCGCTTCGCCTCGGTCGCTATGACAGCGCGGCCACGCCGCAGGACCGGCTGACCCTGCTGCGCGCTGTCCGACAGATCGGCGTCGATATGGCGGCGATCATCCCCAAGAGCATGGACGTCGAGATCGTCAATGCCGCTGCCGCAGGATCTGAAAAGCTCTATGAGGGCAAGGCGCGTTGGTGGGACGAGCAGCTTTCAAAGGGTGTCCTGGGGCAGGTCGCGACGACCGACGCCATCGCCGGCGGTCACGCCGTCGGCAAGATCCACGAGAATGTCCGTGACGACATTCGCGACGCGGACGCAGAACAGCTCGCAGCCACCCTCCAGCGGGACGTGGCAGGGGCGCTCCGAAGGGTCTGTTTTTCGGCAGCCATCAGCGTGCCGCTGCCGAATATCCGCTTCGAGATGGAGGATGCGGTCGATCCGAGGGTGTTGCTCGACCTGATCGAGAAGCGCCCGCCCGGGCTGCGCATCGCGACGGCCGATGTCTACAAGGCGTTCAACCTGCGCAAGCCGGACGATGACGAAGAGGTTCTGGAAGATCGTCCGGTGCCCCCGGCACCGGAGGTTTCTCCGACCGAGCGCCTTGCGGCGTCTCGTGACGAAAGTCCTTCGGCGCGAGACAGCATCGACGCGCTCATCGAGGAGCTGATCGCGACAGGCGAGATGCAGGAGGCGATGGATGCCGAGATCGGGCCGTTCCTGGAGGCCTTGGCGGGGGCATCGGACATGGATGAAGTGCAGGATGTTCTCGACGCCTTCGCCAAAGAGCCGCCTTCGGAGGCTTTCCGCGATCAGCTGACACGATCTATTTTCGCGGCCCGTATTGCCGGCGAGGTCGGGGCCGAGGTCACGAAGCGATGATCGAGCTCGAACCGCTGCCCCATGCCGAGGCGATCGCTTATTTCCGATCGAAGGGATTTGCGCCGCAGCTCCAGCGCTTCCACCATCTGGACCATTTTCGCGAGGACCATGCGCGCCAGTTCGTGGTCGCCAAGGCCATGCGCGACGATATCGCGAAGCTGTTTCGCGACGAGTTGCTGAGTTCACTGGAACAGGGCCGCACGCTGGCGCAGTTTCAGGCGGCTCTTGAACCGGTCCTGCGCCGGGAAGGCTGGTGGGGCCGGTCCCAGATGACCGACCCTCTGACCGGCGAGACGCAGGAGGTTCAGCTGGGCTCCATGCGCCGGCTGCGCACCATCTACGACACGAATATGCGCACGGCTCACGCGGCCGGGCACTGGGCGCGTATTCAGCGCACGAAGACGGCCTTTCCCTATCTGCAATACATCCAGATCGAGAGGCCGAGCAAACGCCACGACCACGAGCGCTTTCACGACAAGATCTGGCGCGTCGACGATCCGATCTGGCTGCGCATCTATCCCCCGAACGGCTTCTTCTGCGGCTGCCATGTGGTGCAGCGAACGGAAGGATGGATGCGCAGGAACAACCGGACCGTCTCCGATCCCATCGACCTGGACGAACAGCCCTGGACCAACAAGCGCACAGGTGAGGTGACCCCCGTCCCGAAAGGCGTGCATCCGGGTTTCGATACGAACCCCGGGGCGACATGGCTCGATATCGAGGCGCGAACAGATGAGGTCATGCCGGATCTCACCCCCGAACGCCGCGCCTATGAGCGCGGCCTCCTGCAAGGTGTTCGGCTGCGGCAGACGGCAATCGGCCGGGAAACCCTCGTGGTTTCGGACACGGCCCATGAGCTGCACGTCATGGGCGACGCCGCGCCGGAGCACCCGGATCGCGTTTCGGTCGACGATGTGTTCGCCGGCACGGCAGGTTTCGAGCCCGGCCAGGTCGATCTGCTCCACAGCCATCTGACGGATTCGCCGCTGTCCTATGACGATCTGCTGACGCTTGCGAACCCGCAGATCCGGTCGGTCACGGCGATCTCGCCTGGCGGCGGGATCTGGCGGGCGCGCACGGGTGCGGAGATCCTCAATCCCCATTTCGGCGGGTTCGCCCGGCAGGCAAAGCCGCTGCTCGATGCCTATTCGTCAGGAATGCAGGCCGAGGACCGCAATCATATCGTTCACCACGCGCTCGGGCTTTATCTTGAGCGGCGGGGAGCGATCCACTATCATTACTCCCTGACAGGCCGGCTCAGGGATCTCTTTGACGAATTCGCCGATCTGATCGAAAGGTTGTCGTCATGAAGCTCGCCCTTCGTCCATCTCCCGATTTCTTCGATCTTCCCGCCTGGGAGGCGCGTCTCGAAGAGCTGCGCGCCGAGCCGCAGGATGCGGCAGGACGCGAGGCGGCGATCTCCCATGCCGAGACGATGGTCGAGCTGCTGAGCGAACCGGGCCGAAAATCGCCCGGAGAGGCCGCCTGAGATGCTTCGGCGGCAAGGCCCCGCAAAAATCGGACATGGCCGTTTTTGAACGCGCTCCGGCGTTTTTGAACGCCATCCCGTAGCACCCCTCCCGCACGAATACACGGCGCGCAGCGCAAGCCCCCCGAAACTGCATCCCCGGGCACTTGTTCGGCCGGTCATGGCATCCAGCCTCCATGACCAATTTGACCCGACATGTCTGCGCCCTGACGCCGCTTCCCTCCGAACCGGGTGACCGGATCGAGCTGATCCCGGTCGGTGCGTTCCGGCTGGCCGACAAGCGCGGTCGGACCGAGATGCGCCTCGATGGCGCGGAAGCATCCTCGGTGATCGCTGCGAGCTTCGCGGCGGCAACCGGCGGCGTTCTTCCGATCGACTTCGATCATCGTTCGCTCGCGCCGCAAGGCACGGCCGACAGCCGCGCTGCCGGCTGGATCACCGCCATGGAGGTGGAAGGCGACCGCGTGTTCGCCTCGGTGGACTGGACGGCGGAGGGGCGTCAGGCCCTGGAGGGGCGTTCCTACCGCTTCGTTTCCCCCGTCTTCAAAACCCGGCGCGACGGTCGTGTCGCGCTGATCGAAGGGGCCGGTCTGGTCAACAACCCGGCCCTTCCCGAACTCCGTCAACTCGCTTCGAAGGATGAAGATATGGACCCGATCGAAACGATCGCGGGCTTGCTCGGCCTTGCCGCCGACGCGCCCGACAAGATCGTGGAGCGCATCGAGGCGCTCTGCGAAACCGAAACCCAGATGGCCTCGATCGCTGAAGCTGCCGGCGTGACCGGTGACGACACGGTCACCCAGGTCTGCGCACGCCTCTCGGCAAAGCCCGAGGTCGACCCGGCGAAATACGTGCCGCTGTCCACCTTCGCAGAGCTTCAGACGCAGTTCGCGTCGCTCCAGAGCACCGTTGCCGGCGACAAGGCGGAAGCCGCGCTCCAGCAGGCCCGTGACGCGGGCAAGCTGACGCCGGGCATGGAGGATTGGGCAACCCAGCTCGCCTCCAAGGATCTCGGCCAGTTCGAAGCCTGGGCCGCTGCGGCGCCGGTGCTGGTGAACCTGGGCAAGCCCCGGGTTGCGGGTCGCCCCGCGCCCCAGAAGACCGAGGCGCTCGACGAGACCGAGCGTCAGGTCGCCTCGCTGATGGGTGTGGACGAGGACGAATTCCTCGCCACCCGCAACGCCGCCGTGAAGGAGCACTGACATGACCGCGCTTGCCAAGAATACCCCCCGGACCCGCGTCGGTGTGGGTCAGCGCTTCGTCGATCCGGTTGCGGCCGATACGCGCATTTTCAATGGCGCGATGACCGCGCTGGACGCGACCGGGAATGCCATTCCCGCGATCCCGACCGGGACCGTCATGCGCGGCGTCGCCCTGGAAGAGGCCGACAACACCGACGGTGCGGCGGGCGATGCGACCGTGCCGATCGAGCGCGGCCCGTTTCTGGTCGCCAACGACGGCAGCATCGACCGCACCCATATCGGCACCGGCGTCTATGTGGTCGATGACAATACCGTCGGCGCCGCAGGTACGCTGGTCGCCGGCAAATGCCTCGACGTGACCGATTTCGGCGTCGTCGTCGAAATCCTCTGAGGAGCTCCTGACATGGATATCAATCATGCCGCGCTCGCGGCTTTGAACACCGCGTTCAGCACCGAATTCAACAAGCGTCTCACCGGGGTCGAAACCACCTATGGCCGCATCGCCATGACGGTGAACTCGACCACGCGCAACCAGACCTATCCGAAGCTTTCCGAGCTGGGCCCGATGCGCGAATGGATCGGCGAGCGCTTCATCGAGCGTCTGGAAGTCGACGGTTTCACGATCCGCAACCGGAAGTTCGAGAAGACGATCGGAATTCAGGCGGATGACATCGCCGACGATCAGATCGGGATTTATGCGCCCATCGTCAGCGACATGGGGCAGACAGCCGCCGAACTGCCGGACGATCTGGTCTGGGAGCAGCTGGAGAAGGGCTTCACCACCGAACACTACGACGGCCAGATGTTCTTCGATACCGATCACCCCGTTGTCGATGAAAAAGGCGTCGAGCAGTCGGTTTCCAACTTCCAGGGCGGTGCTGGCGCGGCCTGGTATCTGATCGACGACAGCCGCGTGATCAAGCCGCTGATCTTCCAGGACCGGGAAAAGGCGAAGATCACGCCGAAAACCTCGCTCACCGATGACAACGTTTTCGATCGCGACGAATTCGTCTGGGGCGCCAAGCGACGCTGCGCCGCCGGCTTCGGGGCCTGGCAGCTCTGCTATGCCTCGCGCCAGGCGCTGACCCCCGAGAACTACGCCCTGGCCCGCGCCGCCATGATTTCGGCGCGGGGTCATCGCGGTCGCAAGCTGAACCTCAAGCCGAAGCTCCTGGTCGTCTCGGCCGCCAACGAAGGCGCAGCCCGCGAGATCCTGATGAACGAACGCGACGCGGCCGGCGCCACCAACAAATGGCGCAACACCGCCGAACTGATGGTCGAGGGGCGCCTGACCCTCTGAAGCGGTCGGTTTCCCGAGGGGCCGGTACATCCGGCCCCGACGATAAGCCGACAGGAGAACCCACATGGACGAGAAGACCGAAGAGCGTATCGCGCTCGAACAGAAGGCGCAGGATCTTGGCGTCAGCTTTGCCCCGAATATCGGGGACGAGAAGCTGGCCGAGCGCGTCGCGAAAGCCGAAGCCGAAGCGGCCAAGGCCAAGAATACCCAGGGGGTGGAGGAGGTCGCGAAGACGGCCCAAAGCCCCGCTGATGCGCCCGAAGAGAGCGAGACGGCGCAGGTCGGAGAGGCGGCGAAACCCGGCCTCTCCGACACGGCCGCACCCAAGAATACCCAGGGGGCCGATGACGCGTCGAAAGACGCCGAGGCCCGGACCGAAGCCGCCGAACTGGCGGCAACCACCGGCGGGGAACAGCAGACGGACCTCGCCGGAGAGGCCCCGATCATCACCGTGATCTGCCTGCGCCCCGACGGGCGCCGTCGCGCCGGCCGTCGCTGGGACGAGGGCGAAACCCTCGTGCCCGAGGACGAGCTGACCGCCTTCCAGATCGCAGTTCTCGAAGCGGACCCGCAGTTCATCGTCAAGCGCGAAGGCTGATCATGCCCTATGCAAGCGTCGATCAGCTCAAGGCCGTGATCCCCTCCGGGGATCTCGCGCTGCTCACGGATTTCGACGGGGCGGAGACCCCGTCGGACGCCCGCCTGGAGCAGGCGCTGGACGACGCGAGCGCGGAGATCAACACCTATATCGCGAAGGTCGTTTCGCTGCCCATCGCGGAGACGCCGCATATCCTGACAGTCGTCTGTCGCGATCTGGCGATGCACCGGCTCTATATGAACCTCGGACATGGCAGCGAGGTCTATGAAGCCCTGCGGCGCGACGCGATCGCCACGCTGAAAAGCATTGCGAAGGGCGAAACCGCCATCGGTGACGATGGCGACGGCGACAGCGCACTGACCTCTCCGGGCGTGGCGATGACCGATGGGCCCGACCGGCTGTTCACCCGCAAAAGCCTGAAGGGCTTCTGAGATGGTTGTCACTCTCACGGTCAGCTTCGACGACGTGGCACCCAGGGCGGCGCTTGCACGGGCCGATGCCGGGGCACGGGATCTGACCCCGCTCATGGATCAGATCGGTACGGTCCTGGTGAATGGCGCGGTCGAGCGCATCGGCCAGACCAATGTCGCCCCGGACGGAACGCCCTGGCCGAAAAGCCTGCGCGCCCAGCTGGAGGATGGCGTCACGCTGCATGACAGCGGCCAGCTGATGCGCTCGATCACCGAAGAGGCCGCGCCCAACCAGGTTACGGTCGGATCGAACATGATCTATGCCGGTATTCACCAGACAGGCGGCACGATCGTTCCCCGGGAAAAGGGCGCTCTGACCTTTACCCTTGCGAACGGCGAGACCGTCACCGTCGGGTCGGTGACGATCCCGGCCCGGCCCTATCTGGGGATCTCCGAGGGCGAGCAAGCCGATATAGAGGATCTCTCGGTCGCGTATTTCACCGGGCTCCTGGACGGGGGTGCGCCGTGATGCTTCAGCTGGATCCGAACCTGGTCAAGGACCGCCTGGAGCTGACCGTCCCCGCGTTCAAGCGGGTCGGGCTCTCCGCCGATCTCGGCCGCATCAGCGCCCGGACGCTGCTCTACCCCTCCGCCTTCGTGGTCCTGCTGGGGGAGCGGTCGGGAGAGAACCGCTACTTCAGCGAAGACCTGATCGAGCAGGACGTAACCGCCCGGATCGGGGTGATCATGGCCGTGCGCGATATCGGCGACACCACCGGCGCCCTGGCCGGCACGCATCTCAAACCGTTGCGCGAGGCGGTGCTGCTCTCGCTCTGCCGTTTCGTCCCCGACCCGGGCGGCCAGGCATTCCGTTTCGACAAAGGCGCTCTGCAAAGCGGGATCGACGCCCATGGCGGTCTCTTCTGGCAGGACGACTACACGCTGCGCTTCGACCGGCGCATCCAGATCACATGAGGAGTTGAACCATCCATGGCTTACTGGAAACAGCGGCTTATCCGCGAAGCCCTCGAAACCACCCCGGGCACGCTCGAAGCCACCGCCGCCGCAGACGCGATCCTCTGCCGCGAGGTGACCTTCAACATGCTCGACGCCGACTATACCGAGCAGGATTTCCTGACCGGCCAGGAGGGCGCGCAGATCGAGGATCTGAGCAATATCCGCGCCGGCGCCCAGTACCAGGTCGAAGCGGCGGCACCCGGTGCGATCGCGACGCCGCCCGCCTATGCGCATCTGCTGCAATCCTCGGCCATGGCCATGGCGTCGGATGCCGATGACACGGTCTTTACGCCGCTGCCTGTGGGCACCGAGATCCCGGCCTGCACGATGCAGCTCCGCAACGGGGCGCAGATGCAGAACGTGGTGGGCGTGCGCGGCTCCTTCGGCTTCACCGCCGAGGTCAACCGGCGGGCGTATTTCAGCTTCACGCGCCAGGGGCAGTATCAGGCGCCGGTGGCCTTTGCGGCAGAAGCGCATGACTTCTCCGCTTGGCCGCGCGGACTGGAATGCACGCCCGAGAACATGTTCGCCTTTACCCTTGGCGGGACCAAGCTCTGCGCCACCAGCTTCAGCTTCACCGATGGCCGCAATGCGCGGGTCAACGAGTACATGAACTGTGAGGGCACCAAGCTTACGCCGCGCATGTTCACCGGCTCGATGACTGTCAAACACCCGGATCTCGCGACGAAAGACCTGCTCACCATGGTGAAGACCGTGGTGACCGAGCCGGTGATCTTCACCCTGGGCAAGACGGCCGGCCAGACGATCACCGTCACGGCGCCCAAGGTGCAGATCAAGGCGCCCTCCGAGCAGGAGATCAACGGCGATCTCGGGCTGCGGCTCGACCTGCGCTTCCTGCCCACCGCCACCGGCGACGACGAAATCGAAATCCGCTTCAGCTGAGGACCGCGCAATGTTCGTTTTTGAACCCGACTACACCTTCGAATGGCCCGTGAAGGTCAAGTATCCGAGCGCCGGCGGCGAGGAGACCCGCGAGTTCACCGGCATTTTCCGTCTGCCCGAAGACGAGCTGGAGATCTACGAGCGCGGCGAACAGGGCTCGATCTCCGAGGTGATCCAGGCGGTGCGCGACCGTCTGGCCAGCCATTGGGTGGGCTGGCGTGACATCGAGCTCAAGGGCGGTGGGGATCTGGCGTTTTCCGAGGATGCACGCGCCCGGCTGCTGAAGCAGCGGCCCATCCGTGAGGCCGTCGATCGCGCGCTGAGCGAAGCGGTTCTGGGGATCCGGGAAAAAAACTGACCGAGGTCGCGCAGGCCATTTATGGCGGCGCGACCGTCTCCGACGATCTGGTCGAGGACGTCATGGCCGAAACCGGGCTGGACAAAGAGGCCGCCCGGTCGGTCGCCGGGGAGATGATCGGGGTCGAAGACCGGACGATCCGACTGCCCGAGCGTGAGCGAGACACGGTTCGCCTTGCTCTGGCCACTATCGGGAAATGGCGGGTCGCCACGCACTGGAGCGGCAAGATCCGCCTGCTGGGCTTCGACTACGGCGAGATTGACGTGGCCGCGCGCTGGATGGGCATCGCCCGTGATGCGCGGCTTCTGGACGGGATCGGGATCATCGAGCGCGCGGCGCTCAAAGTGCTGGACAAGACATGACGGAAATGCGCGCAAAGCTGGTTGTCGAAGCCGATGCCTCCGCCATCGTGGGAGAAACGCGGCGGTCGGCCGAGGGGCTGGACGGCATGTCGGCCGCCGCCGACCGGGCCGCCGTTGCGCTTCAGCGCACCGCCTCGCCTGGCACCAGGGAGAACCTGGATCGGATCATGCAATCGTCGGTCCGCACGGCGGCGGGCTTCGGCAAGGTCTCGGGCGGTGCGCGGAGCGCCGAAACCGCCATCGGATCGCTGCAAACGCAAACCGCCTCGATGAGCACGGGGCTGAAGGCGCAGGCAGCGGATCTCGTGGCCACGCAGCGCGAGACCGCCGCCTGGCAGGGACAGCTCGACCAAGTGCGCGCGCGCTTCGATCCGCTCTTCGCCGCGATGCGCACCTATGAAAAAGAGCTGCGCGATATCGCCGCTGCCGAACGCATGGGCGCACTCTCCGCCGAAACCGCAGCTGCGGCCCGGACACGCGCCAAGGCTGGGTATGACGCTTTTGCCGCCGCGCAGTCCCGTGGAGGCAGGCGCAGCATGGCCCGGGGCGGCGTGCAGACCGCGGCGTTCCAGGCGCAGGATATCGCCGTTCAGTTGCAGATGGGCACTGCCGCATCGGTGGTTATGGCCCAGCAGCTTCCTCAGCTTCTGGGCGGCTTTGGCATGATGGGCGCCGTGCTGGGCGCGGTGGTCGCCGTGGGCGTGCCCTTCGTTCGCATGCTGCTCGACAGCGAGGATGCGGCCGGCACGCTGGACGAACGCCTGGGCAAGCTCGACACCTCGCTGCAAGCGATTGGCGATCATCTCAAGATCCTGAATGACCGGGATCTCGGGCAGATCTTCGGCAGCATGTCCGGCGATATCCGCGCCATGACGCAGGATCTCCTCGCGTTGGAACGGGCTGCTGAACTGAAAAGTCTGGGAAGTGCTCTAGACGGCATTCTCTCGGAGCGACTTGAACCGTCTTTGTGGCAGCGCCTCAATGAGGCAGGACGCTCTACAACACTTGGGGGAACCTTTGGCACTGGTGGTCTCGCTGAGACACGGGAGATGGAGGAGCGCCTGCGTGTCGAGAACTACCGTGAACTGACCGGTGGTCGGGGACCTAGCTACGAAGAGTTCCAAGCGCAGAAGGAGCAGCTCGTCCAGCTCTCAACAGCGGGCGATGTCGAAGCCGTCATTCGTGAGATCCGCAATCTCGTCAATGAGTTTGCTGCCGGTGGGCCTGTATCGGAAATCAATACCGATATGGCTGCTATGCTCAACGAGCTGACCAAGGCAGCGCTTCAAACAGCGCAGACTGAGGCACTTTACAATGGCAGTGCCCAAGAGGCGCGGCTCGATAAGCAGATGGCCTCAGTCAGCGATGCATACCGCCAGCAGGCGGAGCTCGCAGAGGCGGTGACGCGCCATGGCGAGAACAGCGCCGAAGTGGATGCGGTTCGCAACCGTCATGCCCGCGACGCGCTGACGCTGAAGCTGCGCGAACTGGGCATCGAGGAAGACAGCACCCGCGAGCGCGAAGCCCTGGCCGATCTGGACCGCGCGCTTGCGGCCGAGGAGGCGCTGCGCGCCCAGGAGCGGCAGCGGGCCATCACCGAAACCCTGACGGGCCTGTCGAACGAACTGGCGATTACCCAGAGCGTCATTGCCAATGGCGAGCAGAGCGTCGAGGTGGAGCGGTTGCGCACCGAGCAGGCCAGGGAGGCGCTGCGGTTGCGCCTTGAGGAGCTCGGAGCGACTGAGCAACAGATCGCCCAGGGCGAGGAGCTGATCGAGCAGAGCCGCCGGCGTGCGCGCGACGCGCAGATCGCCAAGGCTGAGCGCGAGGCCGGCCAGTCGCTGGCGGAGATGCAGCGCGAGGCCGAGATCAATGCCGCGATCCTTCAGCACGGGCGCGACAGCCTTGCGGTCAAGACGCTCCAGATAGAGGCGGCGCGCGCGGAATACGCGCAATCGCTCAAGACCCTGCTGGTTTCTCAGGAGACGAAGGGCGCGCTTCTGGCCCAGTGGGATGCGGCACGGGGGCTGGCGAGCGTCGATCCGTTCGGGTCGCTCGCTGCGGCCCAGGCGATGCTGGAAGCGCAGCAGCGATCTGTCGCCCAGATGCAGCTCGAACAGGTGCTGCTCGGGCAATCCGAAGAAACCCGCCGCCGCGTTCTGGCGCTCTACGAGGCCGAGCTCGACATCCGGCAACAGGGCATCGACGCGACGGGTGCGTTGGCGCAGCAGATCCGTGACGGTGCATTGGCCGAGGCCGATCTCGCCGCCGAGGTCGCGCGCGAGGCGGATGCCTGGTCGGATGTGCAGGCCGCCGCCGAAAGCTCGATCGACCGCATCGTCGACGCCGCGATGGAGGCGGACCTTCCGGGGCTCTTCGAAGGCATCGCCGAGGAGATCCAGGGTATCCTCACCGATCTGGCCATCAAGAACCCGCTCAAGAACGCTTTCACAGGTTCGGATTACGCGACGCTTGCCGATCTCGGCGGGCTCGAAGGTGTCTGGGCCCGGCTGACGGGTCAGGTTCAGGAGATCGACCCGACCCGCGCCGCCGCCGACGCGGCCGCGCGATCCGTTGCCACGATGCAGGTGACCGCAGCCAATGTGATCATTGGCGGCAGCGGCATCAGCCAGTTCGCCAGCACCATGGGCGGCGTCGGGGGCGCTGCGGCGGGTGTGAACCTGCCAAATTCCCCGGTCGCCTCCCAGATCTGGGAGTTCTTCAAGGGCAAGGGGCTGGCGCCGCATCAGATCGCGGCCATCGTCGGCAACGCGGCGGGCGAAAGCGGGTTCGATCCCCTTGCTGTCGGTGACAAGGGCACCTCGTTCGGGCTCTTTCAGCACCATGCCTCCCGCGCGGACGGGCTGCTGGCGGCGGTGGGCGGCCGGGCCGGTCTTGGCAATGTCCAGGGGCAGCTGGATTATGTCTGGAAAGAGCTGCTGACCTCGGAAAGCGGCGCGCTGCAAAAGCTGCTCGCCACGACGAATGTCGGCGATGCCACGAATGTCTGGATGCGTCAGTTCGAGCGGCCTGCGGACAGCTCGATGGTCGAGAGCTGGCCGGTACGGCTCGGCGCGGCCGAAGAGGCGCTTGCAAAATTCGGCACCACTGCGGCGCAGGCCACGGATGGGCTTGGCGCTTTCGATCTGGGGCTCGGAAACCTGGGCTCCATTCTGGCCGGCCTCGGAGGCGGTGGCGCCGGAAACACGGGCGGCGGCGGGATCTGGACCATCGTTTCGGGCATCTCCGGGGCAATGGGGCTACCGGGTTTCGACATTGGCGGCCCGACCGGTGGAAGCGACCCGAAGCGGGTCGCAGGGCTGGTCCATGAGCAGGAGTTTGTTTTCGACGCCGCGTCCACAGCGCGGATCGGCGTCCCCAATCTGGAGGCGATCCGCCGGGGCGTCATGCCGGGCTACGAGGTCGGCGGCTATGCCAGCCGGGCAGCGGCGTATCCGTTCCTGACGGCCGCGCGCGAGTCGAGCTCAGCGGTCGCGCTGCCGGTGGCGCAGCCGCTCAGCGTCGTTGTCAACGACTATGCCGGTCAGGGTGTCGAGTTCGAGGAACAGTCGGACGGTCGGGGTGGCCGGCAATTGCTGATGACGGTCGGTCAGCAGGGCGCAGCGGCAATGGCGCAGCCGGGAAATCCGATGCGCAAGCAGTTGCAGATGATGGGCGTGAAGAAAGGGCCGGTGCGGCGATGACACCACTGAACTGGCCCTCCGAACTCGACAAGCCCGAGCGCAATAGCTGGAACGCCGGATGGAATGATCCACGTCAGAAGCGGCGTGGAGAAACCGGCGGACCGCGCTACCGCCGGCGCTATTCGGCGGTCGCAAAGCCCGTTTCCTTGTCTCTGGTCTGCACCCGGCTGCAAAAGGGCGTCTTCGACCGGTTTTTCGAGCAGGACACCAACTTCGGGTCCCGCGTTTTCCGGATGCCTGATCCGACCACCGACGGGTGGGCGATGCTCGATGAAAACGGCACGGCGGTGCTCGATGAAAACGGCGTGCCAATTCTCATGTCGGCGCAATGGCTTTGTCTGTTCGGCGCCGAGCTGCCGAAGGAGACCGTTGTCGAGCAGGTCAAGTTCCGGTTGACCTTCACTGTCGCGGTGCTGCCATGAGACGCGTTTCCCTCAACGCCCGCCAGATGATGGATGCGGAGGTCTCGGACGAGCTGCCGGTGATCCTGATCGAAATCACCCATGCGCAGCTCGACGCTCCGATCCGGTTGTCGACTGACAATGCAGATCTGATCTCGGTTACGGATGAAGGGCAGATCCGGGGAACCCGGTCGTCCTGGCTCGGCGCCGACCCCGAGACGGAGCCTTTCCTGTTCGTGATCGCGGCGGCGATCCTGCCATCCGATCTGGACGATACGCCTGAAGCCGGCCAGCTGATCCTGGATAATCTCAGCCCCGCAATGGCGGAGCTTGTCCGCTCCTACACCGATCTGGCGGGCATCAGTCTGGCCACGGTCATGGCGGATATGCCCAACGATCCGATCGAGCAGGCGCTGGGGCTGGAAATCACCTCAGCCGTGATCACCGGCACCGAGATCACCATCACCTACAGCTTCGAGGAGCGCGAGAACGAGCCTTTCCCCAAGGCCCGTATGTCCCGCTCGTGGTTCCCGGGGCTGCACCGATGAACAGGGAGGCACGCGACATGATGGATTGGCCAAACAGGTTCGTGGGTATCCCCTATCAGGAATACGGCCGCACCCGGCTGGGCTGCGACTGCTGGGGGCTCGCCTGCATCATCTACCAGGAAGAGCTCGGCGTGAGCCTGCCGGAATACCTCGGTCAAGGCGCCGAGGGCGAGCATGCGGAGATCGCCGCGCTGATCGCCGGCGAGGCCGCATCACCACTGTGGGTGCCGGTGGACGGGCCGGCTGTTGCCTTCGACATCGCCGTGTTCCGGCGAGACCGCTGGAATGCTCATGTGGGCATAGTGATCCGCCACGGGCTGATGATCCACGTCTCCTCCGGCGATTGCGCGAAGGTGGAGAGCTATGATGTGGGCCGGTGGAGGCCGCGTCTTAACGGCGTTTATCGCCATGTCGAGCTGATCGGGCTTGCCGCACGATGACCAGACCGCGCAATATCCCCGTCCTCGCAGCGCCTATGTTCGATCCCGGCGCCGGGCGTGTCGATCTCGAAGTTCAAGAAGGCGCGACGCTCTCCGAGATCGTGACAATTGCGATGCCCGGCCTGCCGGAGGCTGCACGGCGCCGGGTTCGCGTTGCGCTGGTGACCGACCAGGGCGTGCAGATTGTCGATCCGGCAATCTGGCATATTGCCCGCCCCCGGCCGGGCGTGCGCGTGGTTCTGCGCCTGGCGCCCGGCGACGGCGCCATGAAATCGGTGTTGCAGATCGTGGTGGCGGTCGCGGCGGTGGCGCTGGGGGCATATTTTGGGCCGATGCTGGCTGGCACCTTCGGCCTCGGGGCGGAAGCCTGGGGCGCTCTGATCATGATGGGCACGACGGCGGTCGGGAACCTGCTGATCAACTCGATGTTTCCGCCGCCGGAGCCCGACAAGGTCAGGAACCGGTATCAGATTTCCGGTTTCCGCAACGAGATGCGCCCGGATGGCGCGGTGCCGGAGATCATGGGTACGATCCGCTATGCCCCGCCTTTCGCCGGGTCGAGCTGGAGCGAGATCGTCGGAGATATCCAGTATATCCGCGCAGCCTTCCTCTTCGGCGGCGGCAATGTCGAGTTGAGCGATATCCGTTTGGGCGACACGTCGATCGACGAATTCGACGAGATCGAAACCGAAACCCATACCGATTTGCCGGCAAACACTTCCCTCGGCCTCTACCCGTGGCAGGTGGTGGAAGAGCGCGTCGGTGCGGAGCTGGAGCGGCCCTGGCCGACCGATGATGCCGGCGAGCGGATCGACGGTCCGAGCATCGAAACACCGGTTGTGCGGTCTACCGGAAAGGATGCGGCAGCCGCCTCGGTGATCTTCTGGTTCCCCGCAGGCCTGATCCGCTACAACCGCGAAGGCGACAAGAAGGAGTACCGCGTCAGCGTCCGCATCGCACAGCGGCTGACCTCCTCCGATCCCTGGCAGGAGGTCACGACACTGACCTTCCGCGCGAAAAAACAGGAATCCTTTTTCCGCCAATATACATGGGATCTGCCGACGCGCGGTCGCTGGCAGGTGCAGGTCACGCTCATGGACAGTCCGGGACCGAACGAGCGCTATATCAAGCGGCTGGTCTGGGCGGCGCTGCAAACGGTTCGGCCGGAGAACCCGATCGCCTATGACGGTAAGGTGACCAAAGTCGGTTTTCGTGGTCGGGCCACCGCGCAGTTCAACGGACAGATCGACAATTTCAACGCGCTGTGCAGCCGGATCTGCCCGGATTGGGACCATGAGACGGGGGAATGGGTCGAGCGTGCGACCAGCAATCCCGCGTCGTATTATCGGCTGGCGCTCCAATCTGAGGCAAACCCCAAGCCAAGCGCAGACGAGGATATTGATCTCGAAGAGCTTCAGGACTGGCACGATTTCTGCCGGCTGAAGGATCTGAAGTTCGATCACGTCTTCGAGGACGAAAGCATGACACTGCGCGATGTGCTGACGGTGATCGCCGCCGCCGGACGTGCGATGCCCCGACGCATGGGCGGTAAATGGGGTGTCGTAATCGACCGGCCGCAGAGCCTGATCGTCGATCATATCAATCCGCGCAATGCCGACGAACTCAGCACGACCCGCAGCTATTTCGAGCCGCCGCATGGCTTCCGCGTCAAGTTTCGCGACGCCACAGACGATTACAACGAGGCCGAGCGCCTGGTGCGCTGGCCGGGCTATGACGGGCCGATCAACCTCACCGAAGTGCTGGAAATGCCTGGCAAGACAGACCCCGCCGAGATCGCGCGCGAGGCGACCCGCCGCGCCTATGAGCTGATCCACCGACCGGATGTGCATCAGGCAACGCAGGATCACGGCGTGAGGACCGCGACACGCGGCGACCTGGTTATGTTCTCGAACTACTTGCTGACCGAGCACCAGTATGTCGGACGGGTGCGAGCGGTGGAGGGTGAGATCGTCGTCCTGGACGAACTGGTCTCCATGCTCGAAGGCGAGACATATGCCATGCGTTTCCGGCATTTCCCCGAGCCTGCGCCGGGTGAGGATCAGGATACGGTGGGGCAATCCGTGCTGCGGCTCGTCCGGACAGTACCGGGCGAAACCGGCACGCTGCTGCTTGTCGGTTCCGGTGTGACGCCCCAGGAGGGCGACCTGGTGCATTTTGGCCCAGCCGCAGCCGACAGCTATCCAGTCGTGATACAAGGGGTCGAGGCTGGCGAGGAGTTCACCTCCGTTGTGCGCATGGTCGCGCACGCACCGATCATCGACGAGCTGACTGACGCCTACGTGGCTCCGCCATGGACCGGGCGCATTGGCGATGAGGTTGAATATGTCGGGCCTGCACCGGGATCGCCGAAATGGGTGTCCATCCGGTCGGGGCTTGAGATCTTCGAAAGCCTGGCATCCGGGGAAGATACTGGCCCTCGCGAGATCACCGTGCAGCTCGCGCCGGGCGAAGGCTCCGCGCTGCTGAAGTCGTATCGAATCGAGCATCGCTATGAGGGACCGAATGGCTGGTCATCTGTAACGGTTCCGGTCGCTCAGGGAGCCGGCCTGATCGAAGGGTATGTGGTTGGCGACCAGGTTGAGCTGCGCGCCGTGGCCATCGCCGTTGGTGATACAGAGAGCGCCTATTCGCCGGTCGTGACCATCACTGTCGGTCAGGACGACCCTGCGCTGCCGGACGATCTGGATGCGCAGGCCATCACAGCGAGCAGCGGGCTCGGCAGCGCGACGATCACCATGGCTGTGCCCTCGGGAGCCACCACCGGAATGCAGCTCTTCCGCGTGCCTGCCGGAGGAATGCTCGATACCGAAATGCACGCCGTCGGCGATCCGGTCCCGGTCACGGCTGGCAGCACGATCTCGCTCATGGATGGCGACGCGACCCGCCAGACAATTATCGCCAACGGTCAGTTTTCCGACGCTTCTGCATGGGTCGCCGGGACGGGCTGGACCATCGAAAGCGGCTACGCCGCCGCCAGCGCCACGCCGCTGACCGAAACGGTCCTCAGCCAGTCGATTGCCGTAAGCGCCGGCCAGGTTCTGCGTCTGGCCTATCGGATCTCGGATCGCCAGTCCGGCACGGTCACCGCTCGGCTGACAGGTGGCGCCGTGGTGTCAGCCGCAGAGGTCAACGCGAACGGCCGCCACTATGCGGAGCTGACCGTGACGGCGGGTACGACCCATCTTGAGTTCCTCAAGTCCGGTGATTTCGAGGGACATCTCGATGACGTGACACTGTACTTGCGTACTTCCGCCTGCGCCCCGCAGGGCGCTTGGGACTACTACGCGCAGCCCCGCAATGACGAGGCCCTGGCAGGTATCGCAGGGCCAGCCACAGCCGAAATCGCTTAACGGAGAACGAGATGAGCAACGGGATGCGATCGGTAGATAAGGCTCAACTAGCCTCTGTCAGCGACCTTCTGGGCCACTATGACGGCTCACTCGGCCGGGTGGCCTTGGCCACGCTGGCCACTGCGCTCGTGAACACAGGATTGATAACCTCCTCGTCGCGGATGCGCAGCGAACGCTACGAAGGCGCGCCACCTCCGAACCCCATAACCCTGCCAGTTGCCCCCGCCAATGACGATGCTGTCATCGTGCTGGCCGGCGGCAGTTATCAGCCGCGCACGGAATGGACGCGGGATGGGGCCGAACTGACCATGGTCGATGGCTGGCCCGACGGGATCACCCATGTTGACGTGCTCATTTGGGAGGGCGTGATCAGCACGGCCAGCGCAGGCAGCACCACATTCGAGGCGGGCGACAGCCTTGAGGACCGGTATCCCATGCCCGCGTTCGCTGGGCGCGACCAGCTTGTCAGCTGGTGGGGTGTCGCTGGCAACCGCAATGCGGTTCCTCCCGGAAAAGTGTTCAGCGACGGGGAGCGGAACTACCTCAAAATGCCAGTCGGGCATGCGCTTTACGGCACCATCGCGGACCTGCCCGGCGCCTGCCCGTCGGGGGCCTGGGACTTCGGTCATTTTGGCGCCGATTATACAGGCACGGTCGATAGCACCGCGATCATTCAGGCCGCCATCACAGCCGCCGCTGGCACCAAGCTGCATTCGACCGGAGCGGCGCTGCGCATGGATGGCACTGCCGTGATTTCAGCGCACGGTCAGGAGATCGCGTTCGGTGCAACACGGATCGACGCGACTGCGTTCACCGGCTGGCTGGCTGTGGCGGGCGATGGGTGGAATACGGGGCGTGTACGAGCCCCCGTTGAGGTGCGCGGTCAGGAAGGTCCGAGCACAACACTTTCTGCGGATACCGGGCGTCGGGCGACCACGATCACCGTGGCCTCGGCGTCGGGCATCAGTGCAGGCGATCAGGCGTTTATTCAAAGCGATGGAGAGCGCTGGTACACCCTGTCAGGCAAAGAGATCTACAAGGGCGAGCCCGTCAGAATTACCGATGTGACCGGCAATACTCTCACTCTCGACCGGCCGCTGCGCTTCGAGTACGACGCGACCTCCCACACCGTAACGGTCGATACGTACACGCCCGTACGTGACGTGCGCATCAGCGGCGGCATCTGGCAGGGCGGCGGCGTTCGGCAGGCGATGGCCAACGGGTTTGGCCCGGCGGCGCTCTTTTCTGAGGGCTACTACAACTGCACTTTCGAGCCCGTTTACGTGGAGGGCTTTCAGGGGCGCGCGATCCATTTCAAGGACGGACAGAGAGCCTCTGCTATCAACACAACTTTGCGGGGTCACACCGATGCTTACGGGCCAGTCACCGAAGATCTCGATAGCGGTTTCTACGGCGTGTGGTTCGATAGGTCCGCCATATGCAGGGCGGACGGGATCACCGGCATCCGGCTGCGTCATGTGGTGGACGGGAATGACAGTTTCGATGTGATCTGCGACAACATCATGCCGCTCAACAACCACGCCGCAGCCTATACGTGTCACGAGGGATGCGGTGACTGGACGTTCAGGGACGGGTGCCTCGCAGACCAGATTTTTCACTACGCCATGCAGTGGCGTGGTGGTGATGTGACGCTGCAAGGCGTGCCGTGGCAGTCTGATGTCGCCGCTGCGACCGAGTTCGGCTTCACTGTTATCGACGGTGCCGTCGGGGACATGACGCGTGTTGTCACGCTCGATGGTGCGCAGATCAGCGCGAACTATGCGGCGGTCTTCGTAAATATCCCGGAGGTCGAGCTTCGCCTGTTGCCCGGAACCGTCCTGAGATCGACACGCGTCGATAGCTCGCCGCTCACAGTCGGCAGCGCCAATATGTCCTCGTTGATCGCGCGCGGCGTGACCTTCGTCACCAAGGGCGACAGTTGCGTTGAGATCACCGCAGAAGCGCTCTCCGATGGAAATGTGGTGGACATTCAGGACTGCATTCTCGACGGGTATACAGGCGCGGGCGTGCGCAACTACTCGGATGTGACCAAGGCGCACATGGTTGTCAAAAACAATCATGTGCGCCCTGCAAACCCTGCCGCAGAGATCCTGACCTATGATAACCTAAACAGCGTGGA
The DNA here is from genome assembly GCF_001975705.1 of Salipiger abyssi. NCBI lineage: Bacteria > Pseudomonadati > Pseudomonadota > Alphaproteobacteria > Rhodobacterales > Roseobacteraceae > Salipiger > Salipiger abyssi. Next base: position 3,181,422 of record NZ_CP015093.1, on the reverse strand, counting down.
TAGCGGCTCGGGTCGTGGCTACGTGATCTCAGGCCCGAACTATGGAGCCGATGGCGAGGTATGGGGCATTGCCACAAATGCAAACCGCTGGACGCCTGCACTCATAACAGACGGTGTTACCAATTTCTCCTACGGCTTCGCAACACGCGGACAGTGGGAGCGTGTCAGCAGCAACTGCATCAAGTTCAGCGGACGGGTGAGCCTTACCGGGCTAAATACGTCTACGGGTAAGATCAAGATCGACCTTTCTGATATCGGCCTGCCGTTTGCGACATACGTCGATGGATCTGCGTCGCTTGAGATCTATGACTATGCGGCTGCGGGCACGCGGTTCGGGTTACAGATTGAAGACGACGCCAGCGGACGGATTACATTGCTGCGCTATCCGGCGGCGGCGACAACGCCGGTCAGCGCGGAGGTGTCTGACCTCACCGCGACCACCACGATAAAATTCTCTGGCCATGTATTCTTGGGGGCGTAGACCATGCAGCGCATCAACGTAGCCGCCGTCGATTTCAGCACCGGTGTTCAGCTGGGCGCGCCGGAAAGCGTGTTCTTCTCGAACGCTACAGTGCCTGCGGGGAAAGCCCCGTTCGCCGCCGCCAGAGCGCCCAGGGCCTTTTTTGGTGACGCCATGGGATTTTCGGGGGCGACGGCTGGGAATAACACCACGACGGTATCGCAGCTCACTGACCCGAGCGTGTTCGATGGAACCGAGGATCTGGAATACTTTGCCAACAATGCCACCATCGTCGTGGCCACGGACTACGGTATTGCGGGTGCGTTTGCGGCGACGAGCAAAAACACGACATCGGGCGACAAAACTATAACCCTCGCATCCCATATGGCCAACCATGATGCGGACGGCCCCGGGTGGGCCCTTTACCTCGACGCTGTGCGCATGCCCGGGGCCGGGTCCGTCTGGGGTGGGGAGCTGCAAGTCGGCAACAAGGGGCCAAGCCCGACTGCTGATGACGGCGCACCCGGCATCACGCCTCACGGGCGATTTTTGTCGGGCTCCACGCGCGGCCTGACCATTGGCAGTGGCGCAGACCCCAACGTGCACGCGACCTCCTACCCGGTGGACGTGGCGCTCTATATCGCTCCCAACGGCAGCACGTTCTATAATGGCATAACGTTTGGGCCGGGTGCGTTGGAGCCGTGGGCAGACGGCGGTCGCCGGGCCATCAATATGCAGGCAAACGGCACCCGGTTCAGTTGGTTCACCGCTGGCGCCATGGCCGGAAGTCCCTACGAGCAGTTCTATATCACTGCAAACATGACCGGCGCGGCCAGCTCACGTATGGGCATGCGCGCCAATGACAGCGGTATTTCGTTTTTGAATGACGCTGAGCATCCGTTCTTTTTTCTCAACAACGGGGTCGGGTCCGTAGCGCTGAACTATGTGGCGATTGGCGCGGCCGGGACAGGGAGCCCTGCCCGGATCTATGTCGATGGCGTCGATGACGACGCAGACCTTTTGCTTGATCCGGCAGGCGCAGGGCACGTGCGTATGGGCTCCTATGCAGCGCTGGCAGGCGAGACAGCCAGTGGCACCCTGACGATCAAAGACGCGAACGGGGTGCTGCGCAAGCTCTCCGTCGTATCCTGATATCCCCCCCCCTGAAACCTCCCCCCGAAGAAAGGAAGTACCATGAAAATCGACTTCGATCAGCCGATCACCAATCTCGACGGCACCCCGCTCGTCATGTTCCCGCCCGTCCTCGACGCGGACGGCTCCGAGGTCCGTCCGGCTGTCGAGGCGACGCTGGGCCGCTATGTCGGCCATATCGTCAACACAACCCGCGAGGCCGAGTCGTCGTCGCTGGAGCGAGGCAAGCTGGCAATGCGGATCTATGGCGGTGGCGAAGTCGAGGTGACAGCCGAGGAGCTGACGCTTATGCGCCGCATCGTGACCAACAATGGCATGCCCTGCAATGCAGTCGCCGCCGCCTACGAGATGCTGGAGGTCTGATCGTCTCGACCGTTCGAACGGCCATTGGCGCGCCCTTCAATGGCCGTTCTTCAAAATCGCGTTGCTGCAAGTTTGCGTGTCAAACACTGCAAGTTTGGCTGTCACGCTACAGCGCTCTTTCGCATGCGGCCCGGCGACATACGCCCTTTACTGTTTGGCAAGAATTTTCACCGTGTCGAACGGATGCAAAAAGAGTGTATTTTCGCCTTGTTTCTCGGCGTCTCCCCCTCTAAACGGGTCGGCGGAGACGTGGCCGAGTGGTCGAAGGCGCTCCCCTGCTAAGGGAGTAGGCGGGAAACCGTCTCGAGGGTTCGAATCCCTTCGTCTCCGCCATAAACACTCAGGCGAAAACCGAAAATTTCCAATGATCTCAGGCCACTAGGCCGGATCATCGGAAACTTGCGGTTGACAATGGTCGACATTTTTGTCCACTTTTCTGCTACATTGTCCGCCATTGGGGCTCGCCCATGTCTCTCAAGAAGATCGGGAAGACCTACCATTTGCGCCGCCGGGTGCCCAAGCGGTTCGCCGCTATCGAGCCGCGCGAGCTGGTCTCTCAGAGCCTGCACACTGACTCCGAACAGCTCGCCAAGTTGAAGGCTGAAGCCGCATGGGCTGAGCTGATCGAGGGTTGGGAAAGCCGATTGGCCGGTGACACTCAGGATGCAGAGCGCAGATTTGATGCGGCGCGTGAGCTGGCAGAGCGCCGGGGATTCCGATTCATGCCCGCCGCGAAGGTGGCAGAGCTGCCCAAGGCTGAGCTTCTGGACCGCATCGAAGCCGTGCCGGAGCACAAAGGCGAGCCCAACCCGGTCGAGGCTGCCGCCATCTTGGGCGCGGTCACAGAGCCGCCCATCACGGTGACGCGGGCGCTTGACCTCTACTGGGCGCTCGCCAAGGACAAGACGCTGGGGAAGAGTGAAGACCAAATCAGGCGCTGGCAGAACCCGCGCAAGAAGGCGGTTAAGAACTTCGTCGAAGTTGTTGGCGATAGGCCACTGCCCCAGATCACCGGAGACGATATGCTGGCCTTCCGCGACTGGTGGATTGACCGCATTGCCGATGAGGACATGACGCCCAACAGCGCGAACAAGGACCTGATCCACCTTGGCGACGTGCTCAAAACGGTCAACCGGATGAAGCGGCTGGGGCTTGTCCTGCCGCTTTCGGACCTGTCCTTGAAGGAAGGCGAAGCCAAGAAGCGCCCGCCGTTTTCGGTGCCGTGGATTCGGGATCACCTTTTGAAGCCCGGCGCGTTGGACGGTCTCAACGATGAGGCCCGCGCCATCTTGCTGGTGATGGTGAACACGGGATGCAGACCCTCGGAGATTGCCGCTCTGACGCCCGAGACGATCCATCTCAAGGCCAACGTGCCCCACATCTCGATTGAGCCGGTAGGCCGCCAGCTCAAGAGCCGCCGGGCGCGTCGGAAGATCGCGCTGACTGGGGTCAGCTTGGAGGCCATGCGCGGCTTCCCGGGCGGCTTCCCGCGCTACCGCGACAGGTCGGGCTTGTCCGGTGCGGTGAACAAGTTCTTGCGGGAAAACGGCTTGTTGGAGTCCGACAGACATTCGCTCTACTCGTTGAGACATGCGTTTGAAGACCGCTTGCTTGCGGCCAAGGTTGATGAACGGGTGCGGCGGGATTTGATGGGCCATCGCCTCACCCGAGAAGAGTATGGCGACGGTGCCACGCTGGAATATCAGCGCGAAGTTCTGTCCCCTCTGGCCATCTGAGCGACAGCTCGGGCGCGGGCCAGAATGTCGCCAGCCGCCTCAGCTTCGGCAATCTCAAGCTCAAGGCGCTGGAAGATCGGCGCATAGGCCGGATCGGCCACCACCAGTCGTGCAACCTTGTCCCGCGCCCGGTGAAGGCGCGACAGGTCCGACGTGATGGTGGCCGGGGCGTTCATCGTCTCAGCCGTGGAGCCGCACGTTGACGGTGCCGCTGGGGTTGGCGGCTGCGGTCACGGCCAGCCCGATTTCCGCGTTGCTGCCGGTGTCGTCGTCGGTTGTGACCAGCCCGGCAGAGTCATCCCAGTAGACGGGCGCACCAACCGTCATCACGTCGGTGCTCACCTTCGGCATGGAAAAGACGCCCACGGTCACAAGGTCGAGGTCTTCGCCGATAGCAGCGTCCCCGGCGGCAATGCCGAAGAGGCTGCCCATGAGAACGCCATCGCCCGAGCTGGCGGCGGCGGCTGCGGTCACGGTGATGTTCTCACCCTTCTGCACGTAGTTCTTCATCTCAGAGTCCTTTCGAGGTCTTGAAGAGGATGGTGGAGGCTGGGCGGGCGGACTGGGCAGCGATCTCAGCGTCCAGCGCGGCAAGAGCCCGGGCCATCTCGGAGTCGGACTTGTAGACGACGGTTTCGCCGTTCTGGTCGCGGAACTCCCGTGCCCCGGTCATGCGGGCGGCATGGAGGTCCGCCCGCATTTGAGTCAGCTCAGCCACGGACGCCATCAGGCGTCACCCGGGTTGAGGTAGGCCCCGCGCCAGTCGACCGCACCGCAGCCGAAGTCGAGCACCACGCGGAACTCCATGCCCAGCACGTCCCAGCCTTCGCGGGACGCCATCTGCGGCCCCTGAGCGGAGCTGAGATAGCTGTATTCGAGCACGGGCAGGACAGCCGGGTCAGCGAAGACATACCAGCTCTCATCGGTGATGCGCGGCTCTACCAGCAGCGTCAGGCGGCCCGAGAACGGGTTGGCGTCCTGATAGCTCGCGGCGTAGATTTGGGCGAGGATTTGCTCTGCCGCCGTCTCCGACTCCGGCCCGACCAGCAGATAACGAGGCGTGGCGTTGATCGGGGTCTTGCCGTCCAGTGCCTTCATGCCGCGCATGGCCTTGCGGGCCGCGCCCAGAGCGTTGATGTCCGCCACGCTGCCCAGCGACGTGCCGGAGCTTGCGAGGTTGCCGTGATCGGCATGGAAGAGCGCGGTGTTGTCTTCGCCCATCGTCGGATTGCTCAGCAGCAGCGACAGCAGCAGGTTGGCTTCGGTCTCCGCCGCCATGCGGCCCGCCGTTGCACCCCAGTCATTCAGGCCGCCAAGGTCATCGTTGATGAGCGCCTTGCGGCTGATCGCGAATTGGGTGGCGTAGGTGTCGAGCGCATAGGACTCGGACGCTTCCGCCCGGCTGGTGTGCTTGATCTCGCCCGACTCGCTCACCTTGCCCAGAGTGCCGATGTCGCTCAGCTTGAGCCGCGTCCCGGGCCGGAAGTCGGCAAGGGTGGACTGCCGCGCCAGCGTGGTCTTCACCGCGCTCTGCGCCGCCTGATAGGCCGTCACCAGCGTCCGGTTGCCGGTGCTGGTGAGAAGCTGGGGAAAATCGGACGTGGTGTGCATGGCAGCGCGGAAGAGCTGGTCCGTGTCCATCGCCCGGGTGCTGGTGCCGGTCGCCTCCACGCAAGCCCGTGCCATGTCGCGCAGCGTCTCGCCCATATAGGGCCGCGCCCCATCAGACGGGGCTTCGCCAGAGGTCCGCGCATAGAGCGCGTCGGAGCGGTGTTGCAGGACCGTGGCGGGGTTGTCTGCCTCGCGGTGAGCCGTGCGGATGCGCGGCGTGGTGCGGCCACGGTCCTGCATTGCCTCAAAGGCTTCCGCCCGGGCTTCGGTGATGGACAGCTCACGGTCCACCATGTCGTCAGCCTGTTCGCTGGTCAGGCCAGCGGAACGGGCAATTTGCCGGATCGCTGCCCGGGTCTGCGCCCGCTCGTCTTCGCGGGTTTCGGTGGCGTTTTCATCCACCGTGATTTCGTCGTTTTCCACGTTTTTACTCCTGATTGTGGCCCCCTTATCGGCGGGCACGGGGACGAAAGAAATTTCCGAGATTTCGGGGACGATGGTCCGCACCGATTGCCCGGTTTCGGGATCGGTGGAGCGGGTGGCCTTGCCTTGGCGGTAGCCGATGCTGGCGCTGGTCACGATTCCGGCTTCGATCTCTTCCAGAAGCCAGTCCGCCCGCTGCGAGATTTGCACGTCGGCCCAGAGGCCCGCGTCATCCACGCCAGCCGCCACCACGCGGCCCAGTAGGTTGTCGAGCCCGTCTTGCCGGTGCGAGTTGAGCACGGGCAGCCCCACGATGCTCTGCGGGTCGGGCAGCGTCAGCCGTTCGATGTAGCCCCGTCGCTGGACGGCGGCCCCGGTCGAGACGGTCACGCGGACGGTGCGGTTGTCGCGGTCAAGCGTCGTCGGGCGGAAGGCCGCCCGGCGGGTGAAGAGGTCAAGCGGCATTGTCGGACTCCTTGCGCTTGGGGGTGTGCGGATCGGCGGCAATTTCCGAGTCCAGGTCTTTGACTGACCAACCTCGTTCGGCCACGGCCTTGCGGCGGCTGGTCAGTCCGGCTTCCAGCTCCGCAACGGTCGCTTGCACGTCCTTGAGCGGGTCCACCTGCATGGGCTTCGGGGGCAGCCATTCGCAGGCCAGATAGGCCCGGGGGTTCGTCTCGAAGTCGGGGGCTGCCAGCTCGCCAGACAGGACGCCGAAGGTGACAACGCGCCGCCAGATCGGGCGGAGAAGCTGGGGAACAAGGGTGCCATACTGGACTTGCTCCACCCGCTGCCGGAACGGCAAAAGCCCGGCCCGCAGGCTGGAATAGTTTGCGCCAGTAAGGTCTCCGCTAACCAAGTGCTCTGGTAAGCCCAGACCGGCGGCAAGCTGTTGCAGGTTGAGCCGGAGGAACGCGCCAATCTCCTGCGTCTGCCCGGGCGTGTTGAACTTCACGTCATAGCCGGTGGGCAGTCGCTTCATGGTGCCGGGCTCAAGGCCGGTTTCCATGATGCCGCCCGACTCTGTGCCGTCATAGGGCTCGCCCGCCGTGCCGTTCATGTCCACAAGGAACGCGGAGTGCATCGCCGCGACCTTCACGCCCACCAAGAGCGCGTCACAGAGCTGGTCAAAGTCGGAGGCGGGCAGGATGACGGGGGCGATCCAACTGACTCCGCGCACCTGACCGGCGGCAAGCGGCTTCATGATGTGGAGAATGTCATCCGCCGGGACCCGGACAGGCGGGGCATAGTTGGCGAATTGGTCATGCGGGCGACTGGGCAGGACGTGATAGGCCACCCGGTTGCCGTCCGCGTCAAACTCCACCCCCTGCACGATGCAAGCCCCGTCCGCCAGTTCACGGGTCAGGGACTCGTCCACCAGCTCGGGCGGTATCAAGCGGAGCTTCGGCCCGGCTTCCGTGGTGATGATCTGGACGAAGGCTTCGCCGTCGATGACCACCCCCCGGGCGATGTCGGATTGCAGGCCCCAGAAGTCGGTTCGGCCATCAGCGTCGGCTTCATCAGCCCAGTTCTGGAAATAGGCGGACAGCTCCGCATCGGGGTGCTTCGCCGTGGGCACGATGCCCGGCCCGACCAAAGCCCCAGCCCAGTTGGCGACGGCTTGCGCCAGCCAAGGGTTGTTCGCGGCAAGGTAGCGGGCGCGGCTTCGCAGCGATGCCCCGGCGGCGGAGACTTCCGGGTTGATGCGCCCCATCGTGCCCATGCCCCAGCCGCGCCGCCCCCCGGCTGCCCCGTCGAAACGGCGGACATGGGTGGGCTTCGCAGCGCGGCGGAAGAGCTTGGGCAGGAAGGGGAACGCCATCAGTTCGCCACCTCACGCGGGCGGGTGAGGTGTGCCAGCACGTTGTCGAGGTCCAGCGCGAACACCGAACGGTTTTCCCAGTCGTCGTGCTTTTGCAAAGTAAAGTTGGTGAAGCCCCCGTTGGCGTTGCCGATGCGGGCGGAATGCCAAAGGTCGCCGGTTTTCCTGTTGCGCTGCGTCATCAGCTCGAAAGAGAAGCCGCGCCGCCCTTGGATGTATGCCACCAAAGCCGCCAGCGCCGGGCTGGACGGCACCAGTGGGAAGCGGCCAGCCTGCATGTCCTCTTGGGTCATCCCAAGGTCCTCGGCCCGCCAAGTCGACATTGCGCGGGACGCTGCCTGCGAAGCAGCCTTCCGAAGCTCTTCACCCGCAATACCGGCCTCGGCCATGCGCCAGAGCACGGCGGCAATCACGATCTGGTCGGGCTTGAAATAATACGCCTTCTTGCCGGTCTTCTGACGGCTGTAAGGGTGAACCAGCCCGGCGCGGGTCAGGTTGCGAAAATAAACTGACGCCTTGTCCACCGGTAAACCGGCTTCGGCCAGCGAACGCGCGGCCTTGTCCGTCGTGATCTTCGCTTCGTCCGCGTCCACCTCGGGGACGTGGAGGAAGCCGCCATATTCTTCAGTCATCGTTGGTTCCTCGTGTCAGGAGTAGATTCGCAGACACGGTAGCGGGAACCGGGTTCCTTGAAAATGATCAACTATTAGTTGATGGTCAACCAAAACTATACGATAACAATTACTTGCATCCGATATCTCCTACCGGGTATAAAGGATTCGTTCACTCAACAGCCATTGATGAACAATCCCCGGGGTCGCCTGTTGTTTGGATGTCGTTGCAGGCGGCCCCACCCCACCCCCCGCCCCAAGCAGATCGGAAACCCTATGCTGGATCAGAGCGCCAAGATTGAAGCCGCAAAGCAAACCGCACGTATGATTTTCTACCTTGGCGTGGAGGCTGAACGCCCGCTGCGGCATTCGCGAAAGGTCACGGAAATGATGCTGGAGGAAAATGGCCTGCCCGTGCCTGACGATGTTCTGGCGTTCGCCAGCGAAGGGAGGCTCAGCGACCGTAATGTGAGAGACTGGGAAAAGCCCCATGATCTTGTGCTGAGACGCGTCGTGACGACGGAAAATATCTTTGAACTGATTTAACTAGAAGCCAAAGGGAAATGAAAAACGGCGGGCCTATTGGTCCGCCTTTTCTGTCTCTTCTGGGGCGCTGCGAAGTCGGACACACCAGTCCTTTTCTATGCCCACCTATCTGTCCAGCCAAGATGACTTGACCACAGAGGGGGCCGCTTTGGGAAGGGTCTTCGCCTCCACTTCCTCTTCGCGGCGCTCCACCTTGGCGTTGACCAGCGACCGAACGGCCATCGCATAAACCACGCAATCCAGCGATTCCGCCCGCCGCCCCGGTATCCGTTCCCATTGCCGCACGGGTGCCCCCTTCACATAGCGCATTACCAGCCGTTCGGAGGCCAGCTCTTCGTAAAAGCGCCCCTCAAGGCTATCTGAGAACCGAACGGTCTTGCCCCTGCTCAGGCGGCTGGTGAGCTGCCCCTTGACCGATTCCACGCCCACAATGAAAAGGCGGCTGCCCCGTGTGTCGCTCGCCCGGATCACGGGGCGGTTCCCGGCGGCCCCCTTGATCGCGTAAACCCGGCGGGAAGAGCGCGGACGACAGAAGTTAATCACCCGGTCCATCGTCTCGCCGTCGCCCGCGTCGACCGCCGCCGCGTCCACGTGGAGGATGCCTCCCTTGGGATGCTTCCAGATGGTCTTCAGCGCGTCGTCCAGCTCTGCCCACACGTCGTCCGCCATCGGATTGCCCCAGATCACGAATTGGCTCAGCACGAAAATGTCGTCCCGGCCCCAGCCCAGAAAGACGACTTCTAGCCGGTCGCGCTGCACGTCGACGCCAGCGGTCACGAAAAGCACGTCCGCCGGGATCGCATCCGGCAGCCCGAACGGCTCCGCCCGGGCAGCCAGCGCCGCTTCGTCGATTTCCTCGGCGGCCTCGCGCCAGCCTTGGGCAAGGATGGTGTTGACGAAGACCTGAAGCGTGTCGGGCTGCTTCTTGGCTTCCACGAACTCCGCCGCCAGCTTGCCCCATGAGGCGTTCGCCAGCGTCGAGACAAGAGCATTGAGCCGGAAGCCCGCGTGGCCCTCTACATGCGCCTGTGTGGCCCGCCAGCGGCCATTCTGCACCATCGCCGCCTTGTGCCTCTCTTCCACTACGCAACCGCACTCAGGGCAGACGTAGGCGGCCTTCTGCGGCTCACCCTCGGGCCAGACAATATCCGACCACTGGATTTCGTGGAAATGCCCGCACTCGGGACATGGCACCTCATAGACCCGCTGATCGGAGCGGGCGTAGGCCCGGAGCACGTTGGACGTGGCCTCAAGGGTAGGGGTGCTGCCCAGAATGATTTTGCGGTTCGCAAAGCTCAGGGTGCGCCGTTCCGCCAGTGTGATCGGGCTGCCCTCCACGCCCGCCTCCATCGCGTCGGCTTCGTCTATGAGCAGGACGCGGACGTTGTGGCGGCGGAGGTTGCGGGGGCTCTTCGCCGCGATGATCTTGAGCGAGCCGCCCGGAAAGCGTCGGCTCAGCAGCGTAGAGCGACCCGTGTCGTCAGCCTCGGCAGAGATGAGCCCGCGCAGCGCCGGGGTCGCCTCAAAGATCGGCTCAAGGTCCGAGACGGTGTAGTCCCGGCAATCGGCCTCGGTCGGCAACAACACCATTATCGGGGCCGGTTCGTTGGCCACATAGGACGCCAGCGCCCCGGTCAGCAGCGTGGTCATGCCAACCCTGACCGATTTGACGACCGTGACCCGCTCAAGGGTCGGGTCGGAAATGGCGTCGGCTATCTCACGCTGGTAGGGCCAGAGCGACACGCGGCCCGGAAGAGCGGAAACGCCCTCGGGCAGCCGCATGTGGGTTTCGATCCACTCGGACAGGGACAGGCGCGGCGGCGGGGTCAGAGCCCGGAGCGCGTTGCGGCGGGTGATGGTGAGCGCGTCAGTCATGGGCGGCCTCTTCCAGTGCGTCCCGGACTTCCCGGTCAATGGCGTTGATGTCGTGCGGGGTCAGATGCCCGGCGGTTTGCGCCACCCGGGACGGCACCGCCAGCATGGCAGCCCGGACGCCCCTGAGAACGGTTGCCCATTCCCGTTCCACCTCGGCGGCGGGGATCAGTTCGCCCCGGAGCTTGGCGTTGGCGGTTTCCACCTTCTCGGCGGTGGCACGGGCGAGGCGTAGCTTTTCGGCGGCTAGGTCGGCGTCCACCTGTTTGCCCTTTGCCAGTGACCGGCAATGATCGCTGTAGGCCCGGACGCTGGCCCGGAGGGGGAAGAGCTTTTCCCCGGTGCGGGGGAGAACGCCATCGCGCCCCAGAGCGTGAGCGCGGTTCGCGGTGATGCCCAGCCACTCCCCCAGCTCAGCGGCGCTCACGGCAGCCTCCCCCACGGGGGCTTCCTCCACAGGGGGCTCTTTCCCCAGAAGCATCGCGTCCACCATCTCAGGGGTAAATTTCATCTCTCAGTTCCTCAGTGTTCCCCACAGGGGGGATTTCCCCCACAGCGGTTTTCTCGATTCCAAATTTTCTCCACGGGGGAAAAGCTCGGGGCTCTGCGTAACCCGCACCCCACCCCTTCGCGGAGTACCTTGAGCTTCCCCACACAGGGGCTCTGTCCCCCAGCGTCCGCCCAAGGGGAGTGTGGACCGTATCGACGTGAGCACGGTCCACGCATAAGCCCATGTAAACGCTACAAAACGCCCCTTCTGTGGACCGTGTGGACCGTAAAACGCCATTGTAACCCCCTAGAGCCCTCTGCCGCCGCTGCCCAAGGGGGCTATGCCGCTCTGAGACTTTTGTTGCTCTGATACGGTCCACACGGTCCACACAACGGATTCCCCCTTGGGAAACAGCGGCTTGCATGTGGACCCTACGGTCCACAGCACGGTCCACACGGTCCACGGCTGAGGTCACTGAAAATCCCCCCTGCACCAGACGTTCTTGCTCCGGGTCTTCCGCTTCACCCACCCCAGATCGCGCATGATCGCAGCGGCCCGTTTTTGGTGCCCTTGGTGTTGCTGTGCGCTGGTGAGTTCAAGCGGCCCACTCAGCACCTCGGAGATGGTGACTTCCGTCCTGACGGTGCCCTCTTCGTCCTGATCATACTGAGGGAGGTCCAGCCACGCGGCCACGTCTTCGGCCCAGCTATCGGACTCTCGTGCAGCTTCCTGCACCGGCTTTGCGTGTTCAGCCTCAAAGTCCCGGTCCAGCCACCACGGTTCATCGTCGCTGTATGCGGCAAAGGCTTCGGCAAAGAGCTGGTCACGCTCAGCGGTCAGCGCCTCAATGTCGATGACTTTGCACACTCTCACGGGCCAGAAGCGCCGCCCGCCCGTCGCGTCTCGGAGGAACTGTTCCTCATTCGTCGTGCCCACGAAAACGCACTGGCGATGGAAGGCTTCGTCATAGCGGGCATAGGGCAGCCGCACCCGGTCGACGGCCCCAGAGAGAAAGGCTTTGAGGTCTTCCGTTTCGCTCTTCCGGGACGGTGCCAGCTCGGCAAATTCGACCAGCCATTTCCCTTGAAGGTGCCGGATTGCGTCGGTCCTGTCCCCCGTGATGCTGGGCAGCGTGTCGCTGAAATACTCCGCCCCTGCGAGGACGCGGCAAGCCGTGCTCTTGTTCTGGCCTTGCTCCCCGGACAGGACAAGCGTGTGATCGTGCTTGCATCCGGGCTCCATCACCCGCGCCACCATTGCGATTAGGAACTTGCGCCCCACGGCACGGGTGTAGGGGGTATTCTCTGCCCCGGCATGGCGCACCAGCCACGAGTCCAGCCGGGGCTTTCCGTCCCAGCGGAGCGCCCTCAGCTGGTCCCGGATCGGGTGATAGGCCAGCTTCCGGGCCACGGTTTGAGCCGCGTCGGCCACTAAGTCCTTGCCCACAGTTTGCAGACCCAGCCGCTCTAGGGCGATCCGGGCGAGGGATACGGCGGCGTCAGTCAGTGGCCCGTCGCGCCATTCATCCCGGCCCGTCATCCTGTTGTGGGCCAGCCCGGGAAGCACGGAGTCGAGGTTCCGGCCCAGATAGAGCGTGGTGTTGTGGAGGTTAATGACGGGATTATTGCCCCGCATGATCGGAGTGCCCCAGTCTTTCTTCGCGGGGGTCGGCGCGTCGTCAGGCTGCTCCATCATCCATTCAACGTATTCCAGCGTCCCTTCGGGCGGCGGCGTGTCATCGTCGGGTAGCAGGTCCAGCACCGCGCCACGCTCGCGAGCCACCTCAACGTCTTCGTCGGTTAGCAGGTCAGCGGGGTTGAAGCCCCAGCCGCGCTTCCGCGCTTCCCAAAGAACCGTGGCACCAGTCGCCCCGTCGTTGCGGAGGAAGGATTGCCAGACGGCTTCGGTTTGGTCGGGATCATAGGAGTCGTGCTGAGCGGACCATTCCTGCGCCAGCTCTAAGCCTTCCTCTGAACCGTCTGTCTCATGGTGAACCCCGGCCAGCATTTTGACCCACCAGTCCCGGCCCGCAGCATCCGGGTTGGTGTCGTCGTTGGGCACGGTCATGAGCGCGTCCCGGAAATCTTCAAATGATAGCCCAGTCACATCGCCTGAGCTCTGGCGCGGCTTGCGAGCGGGCGACTGAAGAACGGCGGGCCATTCCGGCAGATCGGCCACAATGCGCTTCAGCGGGCCGCTGAGCCGCCCATAGCTGCCCTTGCCGTTGATTGCGCCGGGGGCAATGACAAGCCCGCCATAGGCCCGCACGTCAACGCCCGGCCCGATCTCATCTGTGGAGTTGCGCAGCCCGTCCACATGTCGGAAGTAAATGTGCCCTCCGCCAGAAGGCGTGGAGATGACATGCGGGCTCAGCACGTCCGGGTCGTGCCCCAGCTCGCGCAGCGTCTCGAAGCCGTCCTTCCCGTTCTTGCGGTCGAGGTCGAGCACCGCAATGCCAGAGCGGCTGCCGGTAGGGATAGCGGGCATGGCGTCGGGCCACTTGCGCCACCAGCGGCGGAGCTGAGCCGGGTCGGTCGTGGCCTTATCCTGCCAGCCGGTGACGTGGGGGCGCTTGCTTTCGGCCCGCGCCGGGAAGATCGGAATCCCGACCTCCGCCCACGCCAGCGCCACGTCCAGATTGGCTTGCATTTCCGCTGCATCATTATTACTGTGACTCATGTGATCGGCCTTTGTGTTGAGGTTTGTTCATGTTGTGGTGAGCCTTGAGGTTGAGCAAGGTTCGTTCCCGCTGCTTGGGAATCCTGTTCAAGCCCCCTGCCGTCGGTCGCGGTGGGGGGCTTTCTCATTTGTGGCAGGTGTGTTTGAGTCGCCGAAGCGTTCGCAGATGTTCTTGTCCACATCGTTGTCCACATTTCTGACAACGCAAGATGGTAAGTCTCTGTTTTTATTTCATCTTCTTCGGTGCGGAAAATGCAGAAACGGACTTCGTCTCCGCCATCACCCCCTCATCGTTATCAGCACGATATCCACAGTCCTGCGCCGCAACCGGCGTGGAACGCCTCTGCGTACAGCCCCCCAAAACCGCCGTCGCGAAGACACTCTGCACGACGGCAAGATCGGGCCGGCTCGCTCACTCGGCAGCGACGATCTCCTGGCGCTGCTCGCCCAGCCCCTCGACGCGCAGCGCCAGAGTGTCGCCCGGGCGCAGGAAACGCGGCGGTTTCATCCCCAGCCCAACGCCCGAGGGCGTGCCGGTGGCGATGAGATCGCCGGGCAGCAGCGTCATGAAGCGGCTCATGTAGGAAATGATCTCCGCCACGCCAAAGATCATGTCGGAAGTGTCGCTCTCCTGCACCCGCGTACCGTTCAGATCCAGCGACAGGGCCAGCGCCTGCGGGTCGGGCACCTCGTCGGCGGTCACCAGCCAGGGGCCGCAGGGGCCAAAGCCCGGCGCCGACTTGCCCTTGATCCACTGGCCGCCATGCTCCATCTGCCAGGCGCGTTCGGAGAGGTCGTTGACGGTGCAATAGCCCGCCACATGGGCCAGCGCCTCCGCCTCGGAGACCCGATCGCAGCGGCGGCCGATCACCACGCCCAGCTCCACCTCCCAGTCGGATTTCTCCGACCCCACGGGGAGCACGACCCGGTCGTTCGGCCCGGACAAAGCCGAGCTGGCCTTGGAGAAGAGGATCGGCTCCTTCGGCCGTTTGGCCCCGGTCTCGGCGGCATGGGCGGCATAGTTCAATCCGATGCAGTGGAAATTCGGCACCGAGGCGAGGCAGGCGCCGATCCGCGTGTCCGGCGCGATCACCGGCAGCGCCGAGGTGTCGAGCGCCCGGATCTCCGCCAGCGCCTCCAGCGACACGCCCTGCCCGGCGAAATCCGCCACCTTGCCGGAGAGATCGCGGATCTGGCCCTCCGCATCCAGCAGCGCCGGCACTTCCGCGCCGCGCGCGCCCACTCGTAGCAGTTTCATCTGTCGTCTCCTTCTGCGGTTCCACGCGCGGCGCCCGGGCCGAGATTTGCCTCACCTTCCCCGGCTGATATACCGATTGCAAGCGCCTTCCCGGCGCCCCGGAGATCCCATGACCGCCTTTGACACCCTCGACCACCTGCTCGGCGCACGCTTTGCCACCGGCCTCGCCGCGCGCCGGCAACATGCCGGAAACGAAGCGCATTACGACGAGGCGCTGCCAGATGCGGTGGCCTATCCCGAAACCGCCGAGGAGGTGGCGCAGATCCTGCGCGCCTGTGCGGCGGGTGGCATTCCGGTGACCGCGTTCGGCACCGGCACGTCACTGGAGGGGCAGCATCTGGCGGTAACGGGCGGGGTCAGCCTCGATTTCTCGCGGATGAACCGGATTCTGGCGATCCACCCCGAGGACATGAACGTCACCGTGCAGCCCGGCGTGACGCGCAAAGAGCTCAATGACGCGCTGCGGGCCACGGGGCTGTTCTTTCCGGTCGATCCCGGCGCCGATGCCAGCCTCGGCGGCATGGCGGCGACGCGGGCCAGCGGCACCACCGCCGTGCGCTACGGCACCA
The DNA here is from genome assembly GCF_001975705.1 of Salipiger abyssi. Lineage (NCBI taxonomy): Bacteria > Pseudomonadati > Pseudomonadota > Alphaproteobacteria > Rhodobacterales > Roseobacteraceae > Salipiger > Salipiger abyssi. The sequence goes on along the minus strand of NZ_CP015093.1, from coordinate 3,165,830 downwards.
TGCGCGAGAACGTGCTTGCGCTGGAGGCGGTCATGGCCAATGGCAGCATCATCCGCACCGGCAGCGCGGCGCGAAAATCCTCTGCCGGTTATGACCTCACGCATCTTCTGGTGGGCTCCGAGGGCACGCTGGGGCTGATCACCGAGCTGACGCTGAAGCTGCATGGCCAGCCCGAGGCGGTGGCGGCGGCGACCTGTCATTTCGACACGGTCGCGGCGGCGGTGGATTGCGTCATCGCGACGATCCAGAGCGGCATTCCGATGGCGCGGATCGAGCTGGTGGACGAGATGATGGTGCGCGGCTTCAACCTGCATGCGGGCACCGGCCTGCCCGAGCGCCCGCATCTGTTCCTGGAATTCCACGGCGGACCGGCGGCGCTGGCCGAGCAGGTGGCGGGGTTTCGCGAGCTGGCGGACGACGCGGGCGCCGGCGGCTGGCAGGAGGCGGCCACCACCGAGGCGCGCAGCGCGCTCTGGGCGCTGCGCCACGGCGCGCTGCCGGCCATCGGCGCGCTCGATCCCGGCGCCGGCAAGCGCACCTATTCCACCGATGTCTGCGTGCCGATCTCGCGGCTGGCCGAGGCGGTGGCGCTGGCCCGGCAGGAGGCCAGCACGCGCGGGCTGATCTGCACCATCGTCGGCCATGTGGGTGACGGCAATTTCCATTGCGGGCTGCGTTTCGATCCGAAGGATGCCGATCAGGTGGCGCAGGTTCTGGCGTTTTCCGGCGCGCTGGCCGAGGCGGCGTTGCGGCTGGGCGGCACGGTGACCGGCGAGCACGGCATCGGGCTGGGCAAGCAGAAATACATGCAGGCCGAGCATGGCCCGGCGCTCGACTGGATGCGGCGGATCAAGATGAGCTTCGATCCGCAAGGCATTCTGAACCCGGGGAAAATGCTGCCGCCCGCACCCTAGCGGGCGGCCTGATCCTCGCCCCGTCGCGGGCTCAGGTGTTGAAGAGGAAATGCAGGACGTCGCCGTCCTTGACCGTGTAGGTCTTGCCCTCGGCGCGCATCTTGCCGGCTTCCTTGGCGCCCTGCTCGCCGCCCCAGGCGACGAAATCGTCGAATGCGATGGTCTCGGCGCGGATGAAGCCCTTTTCGAAATCGCCATGGATCACACCCGCCGCCTGCGGCGCCTGGGTGCCGGTGCGGATCGTCCAGGCGCGCGCCTCCTTGGGGCCGACGGTGAAATAGGTCTCAAGGTGCAGCAGCTCGTAGCCGGCGCGGATCAGCCGGTCGAGCCCGGCCTCTTCCAGCCCCAGCTCGGAGAGGAACATCTCGGCCTCCTCGGCGTCGAGCTGGCTGATTTCCTCCTCGATCTTGGCGGAGATCACCACATGCGCATTGCCCTGCGCGGCGGCCATCTCGGCCACCTTGGCGGAAAGCGCATTGCCGGTGGCGGCCTCGTCCTCGTCGACATTGCAGACATAGAGCACCGGCTTGGAGCTCAGCAGTTGCAGCATCTTCCACTGCTTCATGTCCTCGGCATCAACCTCGACCAGACGCGCCGGCTTGCCCTCTTCCAGCATCGCCAGCGCGGCTTTCATCAGCCGTTCCTGCTGGACCGCCTCCTTGTCGCCGCCGCGCACCTTGCGGGTGATGTTCTGGAGCCGCTTTTCCAGCGATTCCATATCGGCGATGATCAGTTCGGTCTCGATGGTCTCGGCATCGCTCACCGGATCGACGCGACCGTCCACATGGGTGACGTCATCGTCCTGGAAACAGCGCAGCACATGGGCGATGGCGTCGGTCTCGCGGATATTCGCGAGGAACTGGTTGCCGAGCCCCTCGCCCTTGGAGGCGCCCTTCACCAGACCCGCGATATCCACAAAGGTCATGCGCGTGGGGATGATGCTCTGCGACTTGGCGATCTCGGCCAGCTTGTCGAGCCGCGCGTCGGGCACCGCCACCTCGCCCACATTGGGCTCGATGGTGCAGAACGGGAAGTTCGCCGCCTGCGCCGCGGCGGTCTTGGTCAGCGCGTTGAACAGGGTCGACTTGCCCACGTTGGGCAGACCCACGATCCCCATGCGAAATCCCATGCTAATGCTCCCTGTAAGCGGCGGACGGACGCGGCGTGTCTAGTCGCGCGCCGCGCCGCGTGCAAGCCTAAGCGCGGGCACCGCGCGGCCCCAGAACCGATAGAGCAGCAGCACGGCGGCAGCACCGAGCCCGGTGACCAGCCCGAACCACACGCCGACCGCGCCGAGCCCGGCCACGATGCCCAGCCCCCAGGCGGCGGGCAGGCCGAGCCCCCAATAGGCAAAGCCGGCAAAGACCATGGGCACGCGGGTGTCCTGCAACCCGCGCAGCAGGCCCAGCGTCACCACCTGCAACGCATCCACAAGCTGGAACAGCGCCGCCACCATCAAGAGCGCCACGCCGATGGCGAGGATGGTGTCGCGGTCGGGATCGCTGGGCGAGAGGAAGACGCCGACCAGCAGCTCGGGCAATGTCAGAAAGACCACCACAGTCACCACCACCGCCACCACCGAGAGCGCAAAGACCGTATGGGCATCGCGCTCCAGAAAGGCGCTGTCGCCGCGTCCGCGCGCCTGCCCGGCGCGCACGGTGGCGACATTGGCGAGGCCGAGATGCACCATGAAAGTGATCGCCGAGATTTGCAGCGCGATGCCATGCGCCGCCAGCGGCGCGGTGCCGAGCAGCCCGATCAGCAGCGCCGAGGCGGCAAACAGCCCGACCTCGGCCAGCGTCGTGAGCCCGATGGGCCAGCCGAGCGCGAAAACCTCACGCAGCATCTCGGTATCGGAGCGCCAGAAGCGCTGCCAGAGCGGGTATTGCGGCAGCTTCACCCGCGCATAGATCACCACCCCCACCAGAGAGATACCGTGCGAGACCAGCGAGGCGATGGCACCGCCGCGAATCCCCAGCTCGGGCGCGCCCCAGTTGCCGAAGATCAGCGCGTAATTGGCGATGGCATTGGCCACCGCCGCGATGACGGTGATCCAGAACACCACGCGGGTATGTTCGAGCGCGGCGAGATAGCTCTTGAGCACCATGACGCCGAGCGCGAAGGCCAGCCCCCAGCCGGCGATGCGCAGATAGCCCTGCGCGTCCTGCGCAACCTGCGCCTCCTGCCCCAGCATCCGTAGCAGCGGCGCCGAGAACCACAGCGCCGGCAGGCAGATCGCGAAGACCGCCAGCGACAGCCACAGCCCCATGCGGGTGACGCGGCGGATCTGGCGCTCGTCGCCGGAGGCGGCGAAGGAGGCGACCATGGGCATCACCGCCCAGGCAAAGCAGGAGCCCACCAGAAACAGCGTCATGAAGAGCGTGTTGGCCAGCGTCAGCGCCGCCAGTTCGGGCACACCGTACCAGCCCATCATCACCGTATCGGTGAGGCTGATGAGCATCTGCGCGATCTGCCCGCCGATCAGCGGCAGGCCGAGCAGCAGAATGGCCCTGGCATGGGCGGTATAAGGTTGCTGACGGGTCATGTTAGCGGCTTTAGAGATCGCAACAGGCTGCGGCAAGGGGCGGGCGCGCAGGGTGCCGTTGCGTCCCTGAATGTGGGCTTTGGGCGGCGGTGTCCTGCCGAGAGCGGACTTTGTCTCCAGCGCGACGCAAGCCGGACCCGGCGGCGGCCCGTGGGCTGCCATCGCCCCCTCTGGCTCCCTTCTTTTGTCGCTGCCAAATCCGAAGGGCTTCGCAGCTCTGCGCCTGCGTCACCAAAGCGGCAGCCCGTCACGCCAAAGGCGTGCCGGCAACACATCGTTTTGCAGTGTGTGAAAGGCGCGGACACTTAAACGCGCGGAAAAACGCAGGTCTTTCAGATCGCCCGCAACACGAACTGCATCGCCAGAACCGCGATCACCGCGCCGGCCAGCGCCTCGATCCCCCCCATCACGCGCGGCGCACCGGCCCCCGCCGCAAGCCGCGACAGCGCGCCTTCGCGCAGGGTGACCGAGGCCAGCGCCACCGCCACGGTGACCGAGGCCGTCCCCAGCCCCATGGCAAAGGCACCCAGAATGCCCGCATAGTCGATCCCCATGCGCCAGGTCAGGATCAGCAGGAACAGCGCGCCGGTGCAGGGCCGGATGGCAATCGCCCCGATCAGCAGCAGCGCATCGCGCAGCGAGTGCACCTGTTCCGCCTGCTCCAGACTCGGCCCATGCGCATGGCCGCAGCTCGCGCAGACCTCGCCATGCGCGTGAGTATGCTCATGGTGAGCCTGCCCCGCGCCGGCCCAGAGCCGCCGCAGCCCGCGCAGCAGCAGCCACAGACCAATGAGCCCGATGGCCGCATAGCTCGCCGGCGCGAACCAGTCCTCGGCGGCATCGGTCATCTGCGCGCGGCCCCAGCCCAGCGCCCAGACCCCGGCATAGACCAGCGCCACCGCCGCCGCGGCCTGCGCCAGGCTCGACACCAGCGCCAGTGCCGAGAGGCGCAGGAGCGGCACGCGGCGCCCGACGCCATAGCCGCCGATCAGCAGCTTGCCATGTCCCGGCCCCGCCGCGTGAAAGAACCCGTAGGCAAAGCAGAGGCCCAGCAGCCCCCAGAGCGCCCCGCCCTCGCCGGCGCGCAGCGCCCTCAGCCCGCCCGCCATGGCGACCTGCGCCTCGCGCTGGCCCTCCGCCGCGACCCGCGCGAGCCAGCCGGCCCCGCCGAAGCCCCAGAGCCAGACCGCCAGCGCGACGACCACCGCCGCCGCGATCAGGAGGAGGGATCGCATGAGATCGTCACCCGGTCGGCATAGAGATCGCCCACCTCCATCACCTCGAACGCATCCTCGGGCACTGTCGCAAGCTCCTGTTTCATCGCCTCGGCGGCGGCATCGAGATCGGGCTTTGTCACCTCGGCCCGGCAGGGCGCGGGCAGCTCCACGCCGCGCGTCACCTCATAGGCCACGTAGTAAGTGGGATCGTATTGCAGGATCCGCAGCCCGTCGGCGGCGGGCGGCTCGGGCAGCGGGCGGTAATGCGCCGAGACGATCCGCCCGTTCTCGACCCGCACGCCGCGCGGCTCCGGCGTGCCCAGCGCCAGCTTTTCCTCGCCCGCATAGACATAGAGATCGCCTTCGAAATCCTCGGGCCAATTGTCCAGATCGAAGCCCTGAAGCGCCGCCAGCTCCGCCTCGGTCAGCTCCGCGTCGCCATCGGGGTCGAGCCCCATATCCTCGAAGATCAGCAGCGTGAAGAAATCGTCATAGGACCAGCTCACCTCGATCCCCGTCGCCCGGCCCGCCTCGTCGATCTCGACCCGCAGGGCGGTATCGACAAAAACATGCGGATGCGCCTGCGCTTGCGCGGCGGGCAAGAGGATAAGAAAGCAGGCAAGCCAGCGGATCATAGGACGGACCTAGCCGCCCGCGCAGCGCTTTACAAGAATGCGCCCGGACAAGCTTGGCGGGATCGTGCTACCGTCATCGGGTGTTTATACGAGTCGTAGTGGAGAGGTGCGATGAGCGCGCGGAGTGACCTGAGCGATTTCGCGCACCGTGCCCGGGATTTCCTGCACGATCTGGCGCAAAACAATGACCGTGGCTGGTTCCGCACCCAAAAGGCACGCTACGATGCAGAGGTGAGGCGCCCGGCGGAACGCCTGCTGAACGCCGTCACCCCCGCCCTGGAGCAGACCGCCGGCATGCCGGTGCGCAGCAAACTGTTCCGGCCACACCGCGACGTCCGCTTCTCCGAGGACAAGACGCCGTTTCATCCCCATCTTCACGCCGCCTGGTCGGCGCCGGACGGGCGCGGCTGGTATTTCGGCCTGTCGCCGGACTACGCCACTGCCGGCGCCGGGATAATGGGCTTTGATGCCGAACAGACCGCGCGCTGGCGCGCCGCCGTGACCGGCCCCGCCGGCGCCGAGCTCGCCGCGCGTCTGGAGCGCATCGACGGGCGGCTCGACCCGCCGGAGCGCGAGCAGGTGCCGCCTCCCTTCCCGGAGGATCACCCGCAAGCCGCGTTGCTGCGCCGGACGGGCTGCGTGATCTGGCTCGACGATCTCTTCGACACGCTGGCCCCGGATCCCGCCACCGGGCTTGTTGACGCCTTCGGGCGGCTTGCACCGCTCCAGGACTGGCTGAGCGAGCATCTCTGAGCCGCCCGCCGGGCCGCGCGATCAGCCCGAGACGTGCCGCGCGCTCGGATGCAGCGCGGTGCCGAGGATATGGTCGGAGCGGTGGATCACATGGCCGGCCCCGCCGACGATCAGCGGATCGGGCGGCGTGGCGATCTTGCGGTCCTTGCCGGGGTAGTCCAGCGTCGACAGGAAATGCCGCATGCAATCGAGCCGCGCGCGCTTCTTGTCGTTGGATTTCACCACCACCCAGGGCGCATCGGCGGTGTCGGTATAAAAGAACATCGCCTCCTTGGCCTCGGTGTAATCGTCCCAGCGGTCAAGGCTGGCCTTGTCGATGGGCGACAGCTTCCACTGTTTCAGCGGATCGGTCTCGCGACTCTTGAAGCGGCGCTTCTGCTCGTCCTGGGTAACCGAGAACCAGTATTTGTAGAGCCGAACCCCCGAGCGCACGAACATCCGTTCGAGATCGGGCGTCTGGCGCATGAATTCCAGGTAATCGTTGGGCTCGCAAAACCCCATGACCCGCTCGACCCCGGCGCGATTGTACCACGACCGGTCATAGAGCACGATCTCCCCCGCCGTCGGCAGATGCTCGATATAGCGCTGGAAATACCACTGCCCCTTTTCCACGTCGCTGGGCTTGTTCAGGGCCACCACGCGGGCATGGCGCGGGTTGAGATGCTCGGTAAAACGCTTGATGGTGCCGCCCTTGCCGGCGGCGTCGCGCCCCTCGAAGAGCAGCACGAATTTCTGCCCGGTCTCCTGAATCCAGAGCTGCGCCTTCAGCAGCTCCGCCTGAAGCTGCGCCTTCTGCCGCTCGTAGCTGCGGCGCGACAGCTTGGTGTCGTAGGGGTACTCCCCGGTCTCGAAGGCGCGGCGGATCTCGTCGGGCGTCGGCGCATGCCGGCGCGCGCGCGGCGCGCCGGCGGCCCGTTGGGCGTGGAAACGTTGGCGGCGGTCTCGGTCTCTGCGGGGGGCGTCGGCGTTTCGGTCATGCACGTCCTTTCCTGGCTGATCCTGAACCAGCCTATCAAAGAGCAGACCGCAGCGCCTTGACGGGTGTCAAGAAATCGCGCCTCAGCGCCGCCGCGTTGCGGCCCGGTGACCGCTTCCGCGCCACCGCCTGCGCGCTCCGGGCCGCGCGACGCGCGCGAAGCATTGATTTTCCCCCTCCGTTCCGGCAGACCGGCTGCGATTGTCAGGGAAGGACAGAGATGACTCGCATCGACGCCAAATTCGCCACGCTGAAAGCCGAAGGGAAGAAGGCCTTTGTCGCCTATGTCATGGCGGGCGATCCCGACTACGACAACTCGCTGGAGCTGGTCAAAGGTCTGCCCGCCGCCGGGGTCGATGTGATCGAGCTCGGCCAGCCCTTCACCGATCCGATGGCCGACGGCCCGACGATCCAGCTCGCCGGGCAGCGCGCGCTCGAGGCGGGCCAGACGCTGGACCGCACGCTGGAGATGGTGCGCGCCTTCCGCGAGGGTGATGACACGACGCCGATCGTGCTGATGGGCTATTACAACCCGATCTACAATCGCGGCGTCGAGACCTTCCTCGCCGATGCGAAAGCCGCCGGCATCGACGGGCTGATCGTGGTCGACCTGCCGCCCGAGGAGGATGACGAGCTCTGCATCCCGGCGCAGGCGGCGGGGATGAATTTCATCCGCCTCGCCACCCCCACCACCGACGACAAGCGCCTGCCCAAGGTGCTGCAAAACACCTCCGGCTTCGTCTATTACGTCTCGATCACCGGCATCACCGGCGCCGCCGCCGCCGAGGCCGCCGATGTCGGCCCCGAGGTCGCGCGGATCAAGGAGAAGACCGATCTGCCGGTGATTGTGGGCTTCGGCATCCGCACGCCGGAAAGCGCCGAGAGCATCGCAAGCGTCGCCGATGGCTGCGTCGTGGGCTCGGCCATCGTCGCGGCGCAGGCCGAGGGCAAACCCGCCTCCGAGGTGCTGGCCTTCGTGAAATCCCTGGCCGACGGCGCCCATCGCGCCTGACATCCGGCAGGGGCGCCGCGCCCCTGTCTTCTTCTCTTTGCAAATACGCAAAACGGCGCGCCGGTCCGACCGGGCGCGCCGTTTGTTTGTCTCGCGACGTCTGCGTGCCTATTCGGCCGCCGCCGCGGCACCGCCCTCGAGCCCGGCGCCCTCATCGACGCCCAGCATGATATTGAGGTTTTGCACCGCCGCGCCCGAGGCGCCCTTGCCGAGATTGTCGAGCACCGCCACCAGCACCACCGCGCCGGTCTGCGCATTGCCATGAACCGACAGCTCCAGCCGGTTGGTGCCGTTGAGCCGCTGCGGCATCACCCGCGGCTCGTGCACCGACGGGTCCACCACCGAGACGAAGCGCTCGCCGGCATAAGCCGCGCGCAGCGCCGCCTCCGCCGCCGTAAAGCCCTCGGCGCCCAGCCCCGGCAACTGCACCGCCACCGCCATGCCCTGGGCGTAATCCCCGACCGACGGCACAAAGACCGGCGCCGCGTCCAGCAGCCCGTGTTTGGCGATCTCGGGCAGGTGCTTATGCGCCTGGCTCACGCCGTAGAGAAAGCCGCCCTGCATCTCGCCGCTCTCGAACTCGGCGATCATCGACTTGCCGCCGCCGGTATAGCCCGAGACGCCGGAAATCGCCGGCGCCGCGCCGGGGGCGATCAGCCCCGCCTCGACCAGCGGCCGGATCAGCGCGATGGCGCAGGTCGACCAGCAGCCGGGGTTCGAGACATGCCGCGCCGACGCAATCGCCTCGCGCTGACCCTTGGCCATCTCGGCAAAGCCGAAAACCCAGCCCTCGGCCACGCGATGGGCGGTGGAGGCATCGATGATCCGCGTGCCATGCGGCTCGGCCAGCGCCACCGTCTCGCGCGCCGCGTCGTCGGGCAGGCAGAGAATGGCGACATCGGCCTCGGCCAGCGCCTCGGAGCGCGCACCCGGATCCTTTCGGCGTTCCGGGGCGACCTTTACCAGCGCGATATCCGCGCGCGCGTCGAGACGCTCGCGGATCTGCAATCCCGTGGTTCCGGCTTCGCCGTCGATGAACACCTTATAGGCCATGGCCCGACTCCTTTGTTACGGGTCGGGCATATAACAGAGCGCCGCCGCAAAGGAAACGGCGAGGACGCCCGCAAGGGCGGAGGAGCGCCGCAGCTCGTCGAGCCCTTGCGGCCTCTCCTCGCCTCAGCCCAGCGTCACGTCGAGCAGCATCATCAGGATGAGCCCGGCAATCAGCCCGGTGGTGGCGCGGTTCTGGTGACCGTAGCGATGCGTTTCGGGAATGATCTCGTGGCTGATGATATAGAGCATCGCGCCCGCGGCAAAGCTCAGCCCCACCGGCAGCACATAGACCGAGACGGTCACACCCGCGACGCCGATGAGCCCGCCCACAGGCTCCACGAGCCCGGTCAGCGTGGCGATCCAGACGCTGCGAATCCGCCCGTAGCCCTGCCCGCGCAGCGCCACCGCCACTGCCAGCCCCTCCGGCGCGTTCTGCAAGCCAATCCCCGTCGCCAGCGACATGCCGTTGGTGACATCGCCGCCACCAAAGCCGATTCCCACGGCCATGCCTTCGGGAAAATTGTGGATGGTAATCGCCAGGATGAACAGCCAGAGCTTCGACAGCGCGCCCGGATCGGCGCCCTCGGGGCCGGTCACAAAATGCTCATGCGGCACCCACCGGTTGATCTGCGACACCACCAGCGCCCCGAGCGCGATGCCCAACCCCGCCGCCAGCGCCGCCGCCAGGGTCGAGCCGTAATAGACCTCGCCGCGCTCGATCCCCGGCAGGATCAGCGAGAAGAACGAGGCCGAGATCATCACCCCCGCCGCAAACCCCAGCATCATGTCATTGGTGCGCCGCGAGATCTCGCGTCCGAACAGCACCGCCAGCGCGCCCACCGCCGTCATCAGCCCCGCACCGAGACTGGCCAGAAACCCCATCAGGATCATCGCTTGCCTCCGAACCGCTTTGAAAATCCGTGTCGCCGCGCCAGTTGCGCCCGCAAGGCCGGGAATGTCCAGCCACGGCGATTGCGCGAGATCGTCGCAATTGGTAACAAAACCTGACCGCTCATCCAGAAAAGGACCGCGCCATGCCCGTGATCACGGAAATCGAGGATCTCAAACGCCTCTACCGGCGGCGCGTGCCGAAGATGTTCTACGATTATTGCGAATCCGGAAGCTGGAGCGAGCAGACCTTCCGCGAGAACGTCTCGGATTTCGACGAGATCTATCTGCGCCAGCGCGTCGCCATCGACATGACCGAGCGCAGTACGAAAACCCAGATGATCGGCCAGGACGCGGCGATGCCGCTGGCGCTGGCGCCGGTGGGGCTCACCGGCATGCAGCATGCCGATGGCGAAATCCTCGCCGCCCGCGCGGCGGAAAAATTCGGCGTGCCCTTCTGCCTCTCCACCATGTCGATCTGTTCCATCGAGGACGTGGCGGAGCACACCAGCAAGCCGTTCTGGATGCAGGTCTATACGCTCAAGGACGACGATTACATGCAGCGGCTCTTCGACCGCGCGAAGGATGCCAAATGCTCGGCGGCGGTGATCACGGTGGATCTTCAGCTCCTCGGCCAGCGCCACAAGGACATCAGGAACGGGCTCTCGGCGCCGCCCAAGCTGACGCCGAAATCCGTGGCAAACATGATGACCAAGATCCCCTGGGGGCTGGAGATGCTGCAAACCAAGCGGCGTTTCTTCGGCAATATCGTGGGTCACGCAAAGGGCGTGACCGATGCCTCCAGCCTGACCACTTGGACCGCCGAGAGCTTCGATCAGGCGCTCGACTGGGACCGGATCCGGCAGTTCCGCAAGATGTGGGACGGCCCGCTGATCATCAAGGGCATCATGGACCCGCGCGACGCGCTGGAGGCCTGCAACGTGGGTGCGGATGCCATCGTGGTCAGCAACCATGGCGGGCGGCAGCTCGACGGGGCGCTGAGCTCGATCCGGGCGCTGGCGCCGATCCTCGACGCGGTGGGCGACAGGATCGAGGTGCATCTCGACAGCGGCATCCGCTCCGGGCAGGACGTGCTCAAGGCGGTGGCGATGGGCGCCAAGGGCTGCTGGGCCGGGCGCGCCTATATCTACGGGCTGGGCGCCATGGGCGAGGCCGGCGTCTCGGAGGCGCTGCGGGTGATCCACAAGGAGCTCGACACCTCCATGGCGCTTTGCGGGCGCACGGATATCACCGGGGTCGATCGCGACATCCTCATGATTCCGAAAGGATTCTCCGGCGAATGGGAAGAGTGATATCGCCAGAGGGGCACGGGGGCGCTGCCCCGCCGCCGCCTGCGCGGCGCCTCCCCCGGGATATTTCAGGCCAATGGAAACACGCAGGCCGGGTCAGGGCCTCAGGGTGCGGCGCATGAGCGGCACCAGCGCCAGCGGGATCAGCGCGAGGATCAGCGCCACCGCGGCGAAGGCGGCGTTCAGGCCGAACTGCCCGGACAGCCCGCCCATCATCGGCGGGCCGAGGAAGAAGCCGGCATAGCCGATCACCGAGAGCCGCGAGATCGCCTGGGCGCGCCGGTCGGCGGCGACGCGCGCACCGACGAAGGCGAAGGCCATGGGCACGATCACCGAACCGCCGAGCCCCAGGATGGCAAAGCCCGCATAGGCCAGCCAGAGCGCCGGTGCGAAGGCGGCAAGGGCGGCGCCGAGCGCGGCAATGGCGGCACCGGCGCGGATCACCGAGGGTTCGGAAAAGCGCTGCGCCAGCGATTGCGCAAAGAGCCGCCCCGCCCCCATGGTCAGCCCCAGCAGCGCCGGGCCGATGGAGCCGGCGGCAGCGCCCGCGCCGAGATTGCGCTCCAGATACAGCGCCGACCAGCCCTCCGTCGCCTGCTCGGCGAGAAAGCCGATGAGGATCACGACACCGCCCGGCAGGATCAGCGCCCAGCGTGGCGCGCGGCCACCCGCATCGGGGCTGTCGCCCGGCGTCAGCAGCGGCGCGCGGAAGGAGACGACCGTCAGCCCCAGGGCAATCGCCGCAAGGCAGGAGAAGACCGTGAGCGGGCCAGCACCGGCCTCGCGCGCCAGACCGGTGCCCACCGCCGAGGCCGCATAGACCAGCGAATAAATCCCGTGATTGAGATTCATCAGCGAGCGCCCGTGGCTCTGCTCGATGGCCGAGACCTGCGCGTTCATCACCACATCGAGCACGCCCACCGCCCCTGCCGCAAGCGTCATGGCGACGGTGAAGCCCAGCCAGTCGTAGGAGACCCCCGGCAGCAGGAAGGTCGCGATCATCAGCAGCATCAGCACCGGCAGCGCGCGCCGGCCCAGCCGGCGCTCGGCCAGCGGCGCCAGCCACATCGCCATCACCGCGCCGACCGCCGCGATCAGCATGGCGAGACCGAACGCCTCGTCCGACATCCGCGCCTGCGGCTTCAGATCCGGCACCAGCGCGGCGAAACCGCCCCAGTACAGCCCCATCGCCGCAAAGGCCGCCGCCGGCGCGCGGCTGGCCAGGAGATCGCGTTTCAAACCCATGCCGCCCGGGTGCCATGCCCGCGCGGGAGGGTCCAGAGCGATTGATCCGGCCGGGTGGCAAAAAAAGGTTGAGACTTTGCGCGATCCGGTCTATCGGAGCGGCTCTTACGCGGGGTGACAGCCTTGGAGGCACCCTGCCCTTATTTATGGAGATATCAAGATGGCTGGTGAGATTCCTGATCTCGTAGCCCTGGAACGGACGGGGACAGGCAAGGGCGCCGCTCGTCAGGCCCGCCGCGACGGCATGGTTCCGGGGATCGTTTTTGGCGGCGAGGGTGAGCCCCTGCCGATCCAGGTTCCGTTCAACGAGCTGCTCAAGCGCCTGAAGGCAGGCCGCTTCAAGTCGACGCTCTTCAACCTCAAGGTCGATGGCCACGAGGACGTGCGGGTGATCTGCCGTGACGTGCAGCGCGACGTGGTCAAGGACCTGCCGACGCATTTCGACCTGATGCGCCTGCGTCGCACCAGCCGGATCAACCTCTTCATCCACGTCGATTTCCTCAACGCGGACACCGCGCCCGGCATCAAGAAGGGCGGCGTGCTGACCATCGTGCGTCAGGAAGTCGAGCTGAACGTGCTGGCCGGCGACATCCCCGACCACATCACCGTGGATCTTGCGGGCAAGGATATCGGCGACGTGATCCACATCTCGGATGTGGAACTGCCGAAAGGCGCCAAGCCGACCATCGACCGCGATTTCGTCATCGCCAATATCTCGGCCCCGCGCGGCCTGCGCGCCGGCGACGCCGAAGAGGATGAAGAAGAGGCCGCCGAGGAATAATCCTCCGCACCTGTTCACCGAAAGACGGACGGCCCTGCCAGCTCTGGCGGGGCCGTTTTGCATTTGCAGGACGGCAGGCGGCGCGGGACGGGTTGTGAAACCGCGCCTCCCCGCCCTATCTAGGGCACAGGACGGCGCAACTCGGAGAAACGCGGTGCAGATTTTCGTGGGCCTGGGCAATCCCGGCGGCAAATATGCCGGCAACCGCCACAATATCGGTTTCATGGCCGTGGACCGGATCGCGGAAGATCACGGTTTCGGCCCCTGGCGCGCGCGCTTTCAGGGCGAGGTGAGCGAGGGGCGGCTGGGCTCCGACAAGGTGCTGCTGCTGAAGCCCGGCACCTTCATGAATCTCTCCGGCCAGGCAGTGGGCGAGGCGATGCGCTTTTTCAAGCTGGAGCCGGGCGATGTGACCGTGTTCCATGACGAGCTGGATCTGGCGCCGGGCAAATGCCGGGTGAAGCTGGGCGGCGGGCACGCGGGCCATAACGGGCTGCGCTCGATCCACCAGCATATCGGCGAGGCCTATCGGCGGGTGCGGCTGGGCATCGGGCATCCCGGGCGCAAGGATCTGGTGGCGCCCTATGTGCTGCACGATTTCGCCAAGGCGGATGCGGAGTGGCTCGACGATCTGCTGCGCGGGCTCTCGGACGGCGCCCCGGCGCTGGCGGGCGGCGATCAGAACGGCTTTCAGAACGCAGTGGCGCGGCGCGTGGCGCCGGCGCGCTCGTCGACATCCGCGACGCCGGAGAAATCCGCGCGCCCTGCCCCGGCTGACGCGCCGGCACCGGAGCCCGAGCCCGATACGCGCTCGGCCCTGCAAAAGCTCGCCGACAGGTTCCGCTGAACGGCAGCAGAGCGCCGGCAGGCGTCAGGCGCTCGGCATGCCGGTGCCGATCGCGCGCTCCAGCGCCGGGTAGCGCAGCGCCAGGGTAAGGCCGCGCGCCAGAAACGATACCTGCATTGCCAGCCACAGCCCGTGATTGCCCAGCGGACCGATCAGCAGCGCCAGCACCGCGTAATAGAATGCCGCCGCCAGGATCATCATATTGCGCATGTCGCGCGAGCGGGTGGCACCGATGAAGATGCCGTCGAACATCACCAGCGCCAGCTGAGTGAGCGGCGTCAGCACCATCCATGGCAGATAGACCCGCGCCTCGGCCCGCACGCCCTCATCGGTCGCCATGAGATCGACGATTGCGGGCCCGCCCAGCCAAAAGGCCAGCGCCATCACCGCCGCCACCAGCCCCGCCCAGAGGCTGGTGAGCAGCGCGCCGCGCCGCAGCTCCGCCAGCTGGCCGGCGCCAAAGGCCCGCCCCACCAGCGCCTCGGCGGCAAAGGCGAAGCCGTCCAGCGCGTAGCCGGTGATCATCAGGAACTGGAACAGCACCTGATTGGCCGCCAGCGTCACATCGCCAAAGCGACCGCCGATCAGCATGAAGGAGACGAAGATCGACTCGAGCAGCAGCGAGCGGATCAGGATATCGCCATTGACCACCGCCATGCGCCGCAGCCGCGCCCGGTCGAAGACCCGCGCCCAGGCGCGCGCCGCCGGATCGCGCAGCGCCGCGCGGCAGAGCCAGAGCCCCATGGCGAACCCCGACCACTCGGCGAGGAAGGTGGCCAGCGCCACGCCCTCGACGCCCAGCCGAGCCCCAGCACGAAAAGCAGATCGAGCGCCACGTTGATCGCGTTCATCCAGAGCTGGAGCACAAAGACCCCGCGGGTGCGCTCCTGCGCGATGAGCCAGCCGGTGACGCCATAGATCGCGATGGCCGCCGGCGCCGACCAGATGCGGATCCGCATATAGCCGCGTGCCAGCGCCTCGACCTCGGCGGAGGCCGGCGAGACCGCGAAGGCCACCGCGAAGATCGCCCATTGCAGCGCGATGAGCGCCAGACCGCCTGCCAGCCCGATGGCCAACGCCCGGGTGAGCAGCGCCGAGACCTCGGCACGATCGCCCATCCCGGCGGCCTGCGCGGCAAGCCCGACGGTGCCCATGCGCAGGAAGCCGAAGACCCAGTAGATCGCCGTCAGCACGATGGCCCCGATCCCCACGGCGGCGATGGGCTCGGGCTGCGGGATCTGGCCCACGACGCCGGTATCCACCGCGCCGAGGATCGGGATGGTGACATTGGAGAGCAGGATCGGCAGCGCGATCTTCAGCACGCGGCCATGCGAAATCTGCGATGCGGTCTGGGACATGGCGGAGAGCGCTTTGTTTCTGAACCGGCGGGATCCGGCCTCCGGCCGGGGAGTATTTGTCGAAAGATGAAGGGGCTGGCGCCGCTCAGACCTCGCTGCGCGGCATCATGAAATGCGCATGCGCCTGGGCGATGGGACGGGCGTGATTGTCCTGCCAGGTCTCGGCGCGCACGCTGGCGTAGCGCCGGCCCGAACGGGTCACATGGGCGCGCGCATAGGCGTCGCGCGGCAGGCCCGAGCGCAGGTAATCCACAGTGAAGTCGATGGTCTTGGGCATGCGCGGCAGCTTGCCCGCCTCCAGCGCATCGAGCGTCAGCGCGCCGGTCTCGACATCTTCCCACAGCACCGACCAGCTCAGCGTGATGATCGAGGTCACCTCGAGAAACGCCGCCGTCACGCCGCCATGCAGCGCCGGCAGATGCGGGTTGCCGATCAGTTTTTCGTCGAAATTCAGCACGCCGGTGAGCTCGTCGCCGCGCCGGTCGAAGCTGATATTGAGGAACCGGATATAGGGCACCCGGCCGGCCAGCGCGAGCAGCGCCGCGTCGCGGCGCTGCTTGACCACCTGCATCGGTTCGGGACGCGCGCGGCTCATTGCCTGGCCTCCACCGTGAAGGTGCCGGTGGCCATTGCCACCGGGCAGCCGGTTTCGTCGTCATGGGCGGTGGCGCGCACGAAAGCCACCGAGCGCGTCACATGGAAGCACTCGGCCCGCGCGGTGACTGCCTGCCCCGGCGCTGCCGCGCGCAGGTAATCGATACGCAGGCTGATCGTCGCGGTGGCGCCCGGGTTGCCCGGATGCGCGATCACAGCGGTGCCGCAGCAGCTGTCCATCAGCGTCGACACCGCGCCGCCATGGATCACCCCGGTCTCCGGGTCGCCGACGATCTCGGGATCGTATGGCAAGCGGAGGACCGCCGCCCCGTCGGTCACCTCGAGCAATTCCAGCCGCAGCGCCCGCGCCTGCGGTATACTGTCCATGAACTCCCGGGCGATGCCGGTCTTGTCGGCGCTCATTGCGCGTCTCCCTGCGTGACCGCGCCTTTATGCGTGGCCACACGCCTCACTGCAAGAGCAGGACCGCCCTTGCAGTGGCGTGTATTGCTCCGCCCCGCGCGCCGCTCTACCTTCCGCCCGACAGCAAGGAGAGGAACGCATGAGCGAGACCCGCCTCAACTTCAAGGCGATGTGCGAGAAATTCGGCGTCACCCCGCGCACCCTGCGCTATTACGAGTATATCGAGCTGCTCTCTCCGGCACGCGAAGGCCGCGCGCGCTATTACGGGCCGCGCGAAGTGGCCCGCATGACGCTCATCCTGCGCGGCCGGAAATTCGGCCTGCAACTCGAAGATATCCGTCAGTGGCTGGAGATCCGCGACCAGGACGGCACCGAAGCACAGATGCGCGCCTGGGTTGAGATCGCCGACCGCCAGCTCACCGAGCTGGCCGAGCAGCGCAGCCAGCTCGACGAGGCGATAAGCGAACTCAAAGCGCTTCGGGACGAAACCGCAAAGGCGCTCGGAAACTGATTTGATTCGCCTTCCTCCCCACAATCCGAAGCGCTTTGGCTAAATCGTCGAAATCGGCCCGCTCAGCATTGCGCAAACTCACATCCGCAAGAAAGAATATATCTTTTCCCTCGACGTGACGTGAAAGGAAGTTACGTCAATTCAAAGGTGACGTAGCGTCCACCTCGGGTAAATGACATTTCCCATTGTCAGAGCCCTTCGGAAAGCGCACCTCACCCTCCATCTTAACGCAACGTGAGGGCTGAACCACCGATGAGCGAAGACCAGAAAATGACGATCCGGGAAATGTGCGACCAGTTCGAGGTGACCCCTCGGACCCTGCGCTTCTACGAGCAGAAAGAGCTGCTGTTCCCGATCCGCGAAGGCCAGAAACGCCTCTTTACCCGACGCGACCGCGCCCGCCTCAAGCTGATCCTGCGCGGCAAGCGCTTCGGTTTCAGCCTCGAAGAGATCCGCCAGCTGCTCGACCTCTACGACATGGGCGACCAGCAGCAGACGCAGATCGCGCGCACCTATGAGGTGGCACAGCAGCGCCTGGCCGATATGATCCGTCAGCGCGACGATCTCAACGCCGCCATCGCGGAGTTGCAGGAGCAGATGGTCTGGGGCGAAAAGATGCTTCAGCAGCTGCAACACAGAAAGGCCGGCTGAGCGCAGCCGGCCGGGACCGAGGAAGGAGCCCCATGCCGAGCTACACCGCCCCCGTCAGGGACATGATGTTCGTCTTGCACGACGTTCTTGGCGCCGACCGGCACGGGATCCCCGGAAACGAAGAGCTGGACCGCGACACCACCGCCGCGATCCTGACCGAAGCCGCAAAGCTGGCCGAAACCGTTCTTGCCCCGCTGAACCGCACGGGCGACGCACAGGGATGCCGCTTCGAGAACGCCACCGTGCGCACGCCCGAGGGCTTCCCGGCCGCCTTCGACGCGCTGCGCGATGGCGGCTGGACGGCGCTCGACTGCGATCCCGCCTATGGCGGACAGGGGCTGCCGCATCTGATCTCGACGGCCGCGAGCGAGATCTTCTCGGCGGCCAATATGGCCTTTTACATGTATCAGGGGCTGACCCATGGCGCCTATAACGCCATCCACGCCCATGGCAGCGCCGCGCAGAAGGCGCTCTACCTGCCGAAGATGGTCGCCGGTCGCTGGTCCGGCACCATGAACCTGACCGAGCCGCAATGCGGCACCGATCTGGGGCTGATCCGCACCCGGGCGGAGCCGCAGCCGGACGGCAGCTACCGGATCACCGGACAGAAGATCTGGATCTCGGCCGGCGAGCACGATCTGACCGAGAATATCGTGCATCTGGTCCTCGCCCGGCTTCCCGACGCGCCCGAGGGGGTCCGGGGGATCTCGCTCTTCGTCGTGCCGAAATACCTCCCCGGCCCCGACGGCGAGCCGGGCGCGCGCAATACGGTGAGCTGCGCCGGGCTGGAGCAGAAGATGGGCATCCACGGCAACGCCACCTGCGTCATGCAGTATGACGGCGCGGTGGGCGAGATGCTGGGCGCACCGCATGCAGGGCTGCGCGCCATGTTCACCATGATGAACGAGGCGCGGCTCTCGGTCGGGCTTCAGGGGTATGCCCAGGGCGCGCGGGCCTATCAGATGGCGCGGGAGTTCGCCCGCGACCGGCTTCAGGGCCGCGCACTGACCGGCGCCCGCAACCCCGAGGGCCCCGCCGATCCGATCCTCGTGCATGCGGATGTGCGGCGGATGCTGATGGAGCAGAAGGCGATGGTCGAGGGCGGGCGCGCGCTGGTCTTCTGGGGCGCCGCGCTGATCGACCGCGCGCGCCGGGCGGAGGATCGCGAGGCCGAGGCGCTGATCTCGCTGCTCACCCCGGTGATCAAGGCGTTTCTCACCGACAAGGGGGTCGAGACCACGGTGCTGGCGCAGCAGGTGCCGGGCGGCGCCGGCTATGTGCGCGATACCGGGCTCGAGCAGATCGTGCGCGACGCGCGCATCACCATGATCTACGAGGGCACCAACGGCATCCAGGCGCTGGATCTGGTGGGCCGCAAGCTGGGCGCCGATGGCGGAAAGGCGGTGATGGCCTTCCTCGCACTGGTGACGGGTTTCATCGCAGAGCACCAGGGCCAGGACAGCGATTTCGACGCCGGTTTCCTGACCCCGCTGGCGGCGGCGTTGGAGGATCTCGGCGCCGCGCTGCGCTATATGCAGACGGCCGGCAGCACCGCGCCGCTGGATGCGCTTTCCGGCGCCGGCGATCTGCTGCATCTTTTCGGCCATGTCTGCCTCGGGCTGATGTGGGCGCGCATGGCGCGGGCCGCCGCCGTCAGCGCGGAGGATGCGGCCTTTTGCGCCGCCAAGATCGCGACGGGCCGCTTCTACATGGCCCGCCTGCTGCCCGCGACCCGGCTGCATCTGGCGCGGATCGAAACCGGCGCCGCGCCGGTTATGGCGCTTGACGAAGAGGCGTTCTGAGGCGGACGGTGGACAGAATTGCCCACCCTACGGAGGAGACACGTAAAACATGCCGAAACGCTTCCGCCTGACCCGCCGCTTTCCCGTCGCGATGACCGAGGACGGCTATCGCGGGCTGAAAAAATTCTCCGCCGAGGCCGGGCTCGACGAGGGCGAGGCGCTGTCCTTTCTTTTCGAGCATTTCGACAGCGTCACCGACAGCGAGCTGCTCTCGCACCGGCTGCGGCTGTTCAATGCCGAGCTGGAGGCGCGCAAGCGCTGAGCGCGTGCAGACCACAGCCGCCGCACGGGAGGAGAGGCCGCAATGGGCGTATTTGCAAAGAGAAGAAGAGCTGGCCGCGTATCGAGCCCTGAACGGCAGCGCGGGCGGCAATCGGCCGGCTCTTCCCGATGTCACGCCGCCCCCCGGCCCGACCGCCAGGCGGACCGCAGGCGGGGCGGCGGCGCGTCTCCTCTTGCGGTCATCGGCTCGCCAGCCTGTACCGCGCTCCCATGCAAGCAGATGAGGATTAACGCAACGTTACCATCGACGCCGCGCCCTGCGCTTCTTCTCTTTCAAAATACGCACCGCTCCGGTGCCACCCACGCAACGCCGGGAGATTAACACATGACGATCAAGCTCTACTGCTTCGGAGAATCCGGCAATGCCTACAAGGCCGCGCTGCCGCTGGAGCTTTCCGGGCTCGACTGGCAGCCGGTGAAGGTGGATTTCTTCAACGGCGAGACCCGCAGCCCGGATTACCGCGGCCAGATCAACGAGATGGGCGAGGCCCCGGTGCTGGTGGATGGCGAGGTGAAACTCACCCAGTCCGGGGTGATCCAGATGTATATCAGCGAAAAGACCGGCCTTTTCGACGGCGCCACGCCAGAGGAGGCGCGCGAGGTCATGCGCTGGATGTTCTGGGACAATCACAAGCTTTCGAGCCAGGCCGGCATGACGCGCTTTCTGATGAACTTTCTGCCCGAGGAAAAACGCTCCGCCGAGATCATCGCCTTCTCGCAGGGTCGCCTGAAAGCCGCCTACGAGGTGCTGAACGCGCATCTGGAAGGGCGCGACTGGATCGTGGGCGACGGCCCGACCAACGCGGATTTCTGCTGCTGCGGCTATCTCTTCTATCCCGAACCCTTTGGCTTTGCCCGCGAGGACTGGCCCGAGATCGACCGCTGGCTGGGCCATATCCAGGCGCTGCCCGGCTGGAAACACCCCTATGACCTGATGCCGCGCGCCCGGAGCTGAGCGATGAGCGATGTCTATATCTACGACGCGCTCCGCACCCCGCGTGGCCGGGGCCGCAAGGACGGCGCGCTGCACGAGGTGACCGCGCTGCGGCTCTCGGCGCTGACCCTCAACGCCATCGCCGCGCGCAACGGGCTCGACGGCCATGCGGTCGAGGACGTGATCTGGGGCAACGCCACGCAGGTCGGCGAACAGGGCGGCTGTCTGGCGCGCTCCGCCGTGCTGGCCTCGGAGCTCGACGAGCGCATTCCCGGGCTCAGCATCAACCGTTTCTGCGCCTCGGGGCTGGAGGCGGTGAACCTTGCCGCCAGCCAGATCCGCGGCGGCGCCGGGCATGGCTATATTGCCGGCGGGGTCGAGATGATGGGCCGTGTCGCCATGGGCAGCGACGGCGCCGCCATCGCCGTCGATCCGAGCCTCGCCATGCAGAGCTATTTCGTGCCGCAGGGCATCGCCGCCGACATCATCGCCACCGAATACGGCATCACCCGCGACGACGCCGATGCGCTGGCGGTGGAAAGCCAGCGCCGCGCCGCCCGCGCCTGGGAGGAGGGCCGTTTCGCCCGCTCGGTGATCCCGGTGACGGATATAAACGGGCTGACCATTCTCGACCGCGACGAGCATATGCGCCCCGAGACCGACATGCAGAGCCTCGGCGCGCTCACCCCCGCCTTTCGCGAGATGGGCGAGGGGATGCCCGGTTTCGATCAGGTGGCGCTGATGAAATACCCGCATCTGGAGCGGATCGCACATATCCACCATGCCGGCAACAGCTCGGGCATTGTCGATGGCGCGGCGGCGCTGCTGATCGGCGACAAGACCTTTGGCGAGGCGCACGGCCTGACCCCGCGCGCCCGCATCCGCGCCAGCGCCCGGATCGGCACCGACCCCACGATCATGCTCACCGGCCCGGTGCCGGTGACCGAGCGGATCCTGCGCGAGAGCGGCATGGAGATCGGCGATATCGACCTTTTCGAGGTGAACGAGGCATTCTCGGCGGTGGTGCTGCGCTTCATGCAGGCCTTTGGCGTCGAGGAAAGCCGCGTCAACGTCAATGGCGGCGCGATCGCCATGGGCCACCCGCTGGGCGCCACCGGCGCGATCCTGCTCGGCACGCTGCTCGACGAGCTGGAGCGCAGCGGCAAGTCCACCGGGCTCGCCACGCTCTGCGTCGCCTCGGGCATGGGCGTGGCCACGATCATCGAGAGGGTGTGATGCCGAAACTGCCGCCGCACCCCCGGGCCGAGGAGCGCGCCCTGCGGGCCTGTCGCCACCGCGACGACCGTGACATCGGGAGGAGAGAGACATGAGCGATTTCACCCTGCAAACCGGCGCGGACGGCGTCGCGGTGATCTCCTGGGACAGCCCGGGAAAATCCATGAATGTCATGAGCCTGCAAGGTCTTCTTGATCTTGGGGCGCTGATCGACACGGCGCTGGAGGACGCGGATATCCGGGGCATCGTGATCACCAGCGGCAAGCCGGGCAGCTTTGCCGGGGGCATGGATCTCAACGTGCTGGCCGAGATGCGCAGCGCCGGCGACGACCCGGCGCAGGGGCTTTTCGATGGCGTCATGCGCATCCACACATTGCTGCGCAAGATCGAGCGCGCCGGCATGGATGCGCAGGGCAAGGGCGGCAAGCCCATCGCCGCCGCCCTGCCCGGCACCGCGCTGGGGATCGGGCTGGAGCTGCCGCTGGCCTGTCACCGGATCTTTGTCTCCGACGATGCCAGGGCCAAGATCGGCCTGCCCGAGATCAAGGTCGGCATCTTTCCCGGCGCCGGCGGCACCACCCGGCTGATCCGCAAGCTGGGCGCCATGGGCGCGGCGCCCTACCTGCTCGAAGGCAAGCTCTGCGCACCGAAACAGGCCAAGGCGGCGGGGCTGGTGGACGAGGTCTGCGCCGACCCGCTCGCCGCCGCCCGCGCCTGGGTGCTGGAGGCGAGCGAGGCCGATCTGGTCAAACCCTGGGACCGCAGGGGCTACAAACTGCCGGGCGGCGCACCCTACAGTGCGCAGGGCTTCATGACCTTCCTCGGCGCCAATGCCATGGTGATTGGCAAGACAAAGGGCGTCTACCCGGCGGCAAAAGCATTGCTCTCGGCGGTTTACGAGGGCGCGCTGGTGCCCTTCGACACGGCGCTGAAGATCGAGGCGCGCTGGTTCACCAGCGTCATGCTCAACCCGTCTTCCGGCACGATGATCCGCACGCTATTCCAGAGCAAGCAGGCGCTGGAGAAAGGCGCCAACCGGCCCGACGCGCCGGACAGCGCGGTGCAAAAGCTGGGCATTCTCGGCGCCGGCATGATGGGCGCGGGCATCGCGCTGGTCGCGGCACAGGCGGGTATCGAGGTGGTTCTGCTCGACCGCAGCCCCGAGGCCGCCGAGAAAGGCAAGAGCTACAGCGCCAGCTACATGGACAAGGGCATCGCACGCGGCAAGGCGACGGCGGAGGACAAGGCCGCGCTGCTGGGCCGCATCACCGCCAGCGGCGATTACGCCGAGCTTCAGGGCTGCGATCTGGTGATCGAGGCGGTGTTCGAAGACCCCGAGATCAAGGCCACGGCCACCCGCGAGGCCGGGGCGCGGATCGCGCAGGAGGCGGTCTTTGCCACCAACACCTCCACCCTGCCCGTCTCGGATCTCGCCCGTGCCTTCGACCGGCCGCAGGACTATATCGGCATCCATTTCTTTTCGCCGGTCGAGAAAATGGCGCTGGTCGAGATCATCAAGGGCCGCGAGACCGGGCCGCGCGCCGTGGCCAAGGCGCTGGATTTCGTGCGCCAGATCCGCAAGACGCCCATCGTGGTCAACGACGCGCGGTTCTTCTACGCCAACCGCTGCATCATCCCCTATATCAACGAGGGCATCCGCATGGTCGGCGAAGGCGTCGCCCCCGCGCTGGTCGAGAATGCCGCCAAGCTGGTGGGCAT
This sequence comes from Salipiger abyssi, assembly GCF_001975705.1. Lineage (NCBI taxonomy): Bacteria > Pseudomonadati > Pseudomonadota > Alphaproteobacteria > Rhodobacterales > Roseobacteraceae > Salipiger > Salipiger abyssi. The sequence continues at coordinate 3,142,144 of NZ_CP015093.1, read as the reverse complement.
GCCGTTGGGGCCGCTGCAACTGGTCGACGAGACCTCGATCGAGCTGGGGGTGAAGATCGCCCGCGCCACCCGCGCGGCGATGGGCGAGGCCTATCCCGACGGCGCGGTCGACGCGGTGCTCTTCGAGATGGCCGACGCAGGCCGGCTGGGCCGCAAGGCGGGCGCCGGGTTCTATGCCTATGACGAAAAGGGCAAGCGCGCGGGGCTCTGGGAGGGGCTGACGGCACAATACCCGCCGGAGGCCGGGCAGCCGGAGCTCATCGACGTGCAGCACCGGCTGCTCTTCATCCAGGCGCTGGAGGCGGTGCGGGCGCTGGAGGCAGGTGTGCTGGAGGATATACGCGAGGGCGATGTGGGCGCCATTCTCGGCTGGGGCTTTGCGCCCTGGTCGGGCGGGCCGTTCAGCTGGCTCGACATGCTGGGCACGCCCTATGCCGCCGAACGCTGCGCTGCGCTCAGCGACATGCATGGCACGCGCTTTGCCTGTCCGGCGCTGCTGTGCGAGATGGCGGCGCGGGGCGAGAGCTTCTACGGTCGGTTCGGCACCGCGCAGAGCGCCGCCTGAGGCCCCGCTAGCCGCCCTGCGCGCCGCTCAGCACGCGGGTGAGGTTGGCGCCCAGCGTATCGCTGACATAGCCGCCCTCCTGCACAAAGAGGATCTTGCGCCCGGTGGCGGCAAAGGCCGCGCCGATGCGGGCAAAACCCTCCTGCGTGACGGCGAGCCCCTGGAACGGATCGTCCACCGAGGCGTCGAGCCCCAGCGCCACGACGATGACATCGGCACCGAAACTGTCGCAGCGCTCCAGCGCGGTGGCCAGCGTCGCGAGATAATCGGCATCCCCGGTGCCGCGCGGCAGCGGCAGGTTGAGATTGTAGCCCAGCCCCTGCCCCTCGCCGCGTTCCTGCGCATGCCCCCAGAAGAACGGGTAGAACCGCGCCGGATCGGCATGGATGGAAACGGTCAGCACGTCGCTGCACCCATAGAAAATGCCCTGCGTGCCATTGCCGTGATGCACGTCCACATCGACGATGGCCGGGCGCAGACCGGCGGCGCGCAGCCGTTCCGCCGCGATGGCGGAATTGTTGAAAAAGCAGAACCCACCCGCCAGATCCGCAAAGGCATGATGCCCCGGAGGTCGGGAAAGTGCATATGCCATAGTGCCGCCTTCAAGCAGATAATCGGCCCCGGCAATGGCGGTCTGCGCCGACCAGTAGGCCGCCTCCCAGGTATGTTCGGCAATCGGGCAGGCCGTGTCGGCCTGATGCCAGCCCGCCTGCCCCACGGCGGATTTCGGGTAGCCGTCGCTGCGGCTGGCGGGGTGGATATTGGGGATCACCTCCTCGCCCGCGCCCTCGATGCGCCGCCAGCGGGTGTAGATATTGCGCAGGAAGCTGATGTATTCGGCGGTGTGCAGCGCCGCGATGGGGCCGAGCCCCGCATCCCCCGGCGCGGCAAAGCTGCAACCCGCCGCAAGCGCGCCCCCGGTCAGGATCTCGATGCGGCGCGGCTCTTCGGGGTTGGGCAGCAGCGCGCCATTGGCCATGAAGTGACGCGGCGCGTGGCGCCATTGCCGGTCGTCGAAAAACGCTTTCATTCTCTCGCTCCAAGGGCCGCGATGCCGGCCTCGTCCAGAAACATCTCGGTATGGTGCTCGGCGGGGACAAATCCGAGCCGGTCGTAGAACCGCCGCGCCGCCGGGTTGTCGTGATAGACGTTGAGCTTCAGCGCCCCGGCGCCCCAGACCGCCGCCGCGTCGCGCGCCACCGCAGCCAGCAGACGCGGCCCCAGCCGCTGGCCGCGCCGCTCGGGCGACACCCAGAGATCGGACACATAGCTCACCACAAGCCCTTTCGAGGTCGAGAGGCTCGGCGAATAGAGCGCCAGCCCGACAAGCTCTCCCGCCGCCTCCGCCAGCATCGCCCGGAACACCGGGTGTCGGCCAAAGCCCGCGCGGCGCAGGTCGTCCTCGCTCGACCGGTGGGTATCACCCAGCGTCTCGGACAGCGCCGCCAGCGCGGCGTTGAGACGCGGCATGTCGGCCTCCTCCGCCAGTCGGAACGTGATCGTCATATCGCCGTCCGGTCCGCGCCCTTGAGCCCCAGCAGCGCGCGCGCCTCGTCGGGGCTGGCGGGCTCGCGGCCCAGCTCCTCGACGATGCGGCGGATCTTTTCCACCTGCTCGGCGTTGGAGCGCGCCAGCCGACCCCGCGACAGCATGAGGCTGTCTTCGAGCCCGACGCGCACATGCCCGCCCATCGCCGCCGCCATCGCCGCCAGCGGCATCTGGTGACGCCCCGCCGCGAGTACGGAAAACACATAGCCTTCCGGGAAAAGTTTGTCGGCGATCCGCTTCATATGGCTGAGATTTTCCGGATCGGCGCCGATCCCGCCCAGCACCCCGAAGACGAATTGCAGGAACAGCGGCCCCTGCACCATGCCGCGATCCACGAAATGCCGCAGCATGTAGAGATGGCCGACATCGTAGCATTCGAACTCGAACCGCGCGCCGCGTTTCGCGCCCAGCTCGGTCAGCACATGGGCGATGTCGCGCGGGGTGTTCTTGAAGATGAGGTCGTCCGAGCCCTCCAGAAACGGCTGCTCCCAGTCGTGTTTCCACTCCGAGATCCGCTCGGCCATCGGGTAGAGCGCGAAATTCATGCTGCCCATGTTGAGCGAACACATCTCGGGCGCCATTTCCATCGGCGCGGCCAGACGCTCGTCGAGCGTCATGGTGGCGCTGCCGCCGGTGGTGAGGTTCAGCACCGCGCCGGTGGCCTGTTTGAGCTGCGGCAGGAAGGCGGCGTAATGCGCCGGGCTGGCCGAGGGGCGCCCGGTCTCGGGGTCGCGCGCGTGCAGGTGCAGGATCGCCGCCCCCGCCTCCGCCGCAGCGACCCCTTGCGCGACCATCTCGTCGGCGCTCACCGGCAGATAGGGCGACATGGAGGGCGTGTGTATCGAGCCGGTCAGCGCGCAGGTGATCACGATCTTCGACATGTCAGCTCACCCGGTCGAGCGCCGGCAGCTCGGCGCGGAACTGGCTCAGCGACAGGTCGAGCCCCTCGACGATCTCGTCGAGATGGGTATCGCCCACGATAAGCGGCGGGCAGACGAGGATGTGATCGCCCTCGACCCCGTCGCGGGTGCGGCGGGAATAGACGATGAGTCCGTTGTCATAGGCGATCTGCACGAAACGGTCGAAGGCGCGCAGCTCCTTCGGCAGCGGCCTCTTCGTCACCGGATCGGCCATGAACTCGAAGGCCAGCAGCAGCCCCTTGCCGCGCACATCGCCGATGATCTCGTGTTTCTGCGCCAGCGCGTGCAGCCGCGCCTTGAGCCGCGCGCCCATGAGCGCGGCGTTCTCCACCAGCCCCTGCGCGTCGATCTCGTCGAGAACGGCGGCACCGGCGGCGCAGGCCAGCGGGTTGCCGGCATAGGTGAAGCCATGGGCGAACCCGCCCTGATCGAGCACCGGGGCGACCATCCAGTCCGGCGCCACGATGCCGCCCAGCGGCGCGTAGCCGGCGGCAAAGCCCTTCGACAGCACCACGATATCGGGCCGTATGTTCCAGTGCTCGCAACCGAGAAAGGCGCCCGTGCGCCCCGCCCCGGTCATCACCTCATCCATGATCAGCAGCACGCCATGGCGGTCGCAGATCTCGCGGATGCGCTCCATATAGCCCGCCGGCGGCACCAGCGCGCCGGTGGAGGCGCCGCCCACCGGTTCCAGCAGGAAGGCGAGCACGCTGTCCTCGCCCTCCATCAGGATCAGATCTTCGAGCATATCGGCATAGTGACGCCCGGTCGCCGGATCCTCCGGATCGCGCCCGTCGAGATAGGCGCGCGGCGCCGGCACCTTGGGCATCTCGCGCATCATCGGCGCAAAGGGCGCGGTCAGCGAGCGATAGCCGGTCACCGCCAGCGCCCCCAGCGTGCAGCCGTGATAGGACGGGCTGCGCGAGATCACCTTCCAGCGGCTGCCGCGCCCGGTGGAAACGGCATATTGCCGCGCAAGCTTCATCGCGCTTTCGATGGCCTCCGACCCGCCGGAGACAAAGAACACCTTGTTCAGCCCCGGCGGCATCTTTTCCACGGTCTTGGCGGCGAGGCGCTCGCTCGCCTCGGTCTCGAAATGCAGCCGGTAGCCGAAGGTCGCGCACTCCATCTGCTCGCGCATGGCGGCGAGCACATTGGCGTTGGAATGGCCGATATTGCAGACCATGGCGCCGGAAGAGCCGTCGAGATAGCGCTTGCCGTCGGTGTCCCACATATAGACGCCGCGGGCCTGGTCGAGCACGGGTTTGCGCCCGTGGCCCTGGTAGAAAAGGTGGCTCATTTGGTCTCCGCCGGAAGGGCCGAGGCGTCTTTCGGGCGGAAGCCGATCCGCACCGGGGCGCCCTGTTCGAAAGGTCGTTCGTCGATCATGTTGATGGCCTGAAGCTGGCGGTCGCCGAGCCGCAGGAAATAGCGCACGGTCTGGCCCTGGTAATCCACGGTCTCGACCCGCGCGGGCGCGGTGAGCAGGCCGGGCGGTGCCTCGGCCTCGGGCAGCACCGCGAGCTTTTCGGCGCGCAGCACCAACTGCGCGGGGCCCGGCCCGGAGAGCCGCTGCGCCTTTTCCGCCGGCACCGCCACACTGCCAAAGGGCGCAACGTCGAGCGTGGCGCCCTCAGCGTCGGTCGCGGTGCAGGCGGCGGGCAACATGTTGGAAGCGCCGAGGAAATTCGCCACGAATTCGCTGGCGGGGTTGTTATAGACCTCCTCCGGCGCGCCCATCTGCTCGACCCGGCCGGCGCTCATCACCACGATGCTGTCGGACATGGCCAGCGCCTCGGACTGGTCGTGGGTGACAAAGACGGTGGTGACGCCGATCTGGTCCTGAATGCGCTTCAGCTCCACCCGCATATCCTCGCGCAGATTGGCGTCGAGCGCCGAGAGCGGCTCGTCGAGCAGCAGCACGTCCGGCTCGATGACGATGGCGCGGGCCAGCGCGATGCGCTGCTGCTGGCCGCCCGAGAGCGCCTTTGGATAGCGCTCGCCCACATGCGGCAGCTGCACCAGATCGAGCGCCTTCTGCACCCGCCCGGCGATCTCGGATTTTGGCACGTCGCGGTATTTCAGCCCGAAGGCGACGTTCTCGGCCACGGTCTTGTGCGGAAACAGCGCGTAGTTCTGGAACACGATGCCCAGATTGCGCTTGTGGATCGGCACATCGTTCACGCGCTTGCCGCCGATCAGGATCTCGCCCTCGGTCGGATCGAGGAGCCCCGCGATCATGCGCAGATTGGTGGTCTTGCCGCAGCCCGAGGGGCCGAGCAGCGTGACGAAGGCGCCGTCGGGGATCTCGAGGTTGGTCTTGTGCACCGCGGTGAACTTGTGAAAGCGCTTCACGACGTTGCGGAGAGTGACGGAGCTCATGGGCGGTCCTGTCGGTGGGATCGGAAGGGGAAGTCGGAGGCATCACCCGCCCCGGGCTTGACCCGGGGCCTCTGGCCTAGAGGGGGAGGCCCCGGGGCGAGCCCGGGGCGGATGTCTCGGTCTGGGGTCAGTAGCCCTTTTGCACGCGACCGAAGGTCTTGGACCAGTCCGCCTCATTGCCGTTCCAGTACTCCGGATCGGCAAAGGTCAGCCCCTCCAGCGTGCCCTTGGGATCGAAGGCCGGCAGCGTCGGGATCTTGGACCCCAGATCCACCTTGTTCGGATCGAGCGCCGGCGGGTAGTTCTGCCCCTCGGCCACGGCGATGGAGGTTTCCGGCGCCAGCATGAAGTTCAGCAGCTCCTCGCAGGCCTCCATCGGCGAGCCCTTGAGCACGAAGAGGCATTCCTGCCATCCATAGCCGTTGGGCGGATCGTAATAGCCAATGTCGTGGCCCTGCTCCTGAAGCGCGTAGATCCGGCCCGACCAGCCTTCGGTCACATAGATCTCTTCCTCGGCCAGCAGCGACATCAGCTCGGCGCCCGAGGTCCAGTATTTCAGCGACAGATCGCGATGGGCGCGGATCGCGTCCCAGACGGCCTCCATATCGGTGGCGCCGTTCGGATCCTGCCCGGTCTGCAGCGAGGCGAACCAGATGCGGGTGCGCCAGTCGCTCCAGCCGGCGATCTTGCCCTTGTAGGCCTCGTCGATGAGGATCTTGGCGCCTTTCTGCTGCATCTCCTCGTCGGAGATGTATTTGCGATTATAGGCCAGCCCCGTGGTGCCGTAATCATAGGGCACGCAGGACAGCGCCCCGCCCGAGACCTTGCGGAACACCTCCACCAGCTTGGGGATGACGAATTCGAGATTGGGGATATTGGCTTCGTTCAGCTCGGAGCTGAGGCCGAGATTGTGATAGCGCGCATAGTCGAAGACCCCGGACAGGTGGGCGATATTGTATTCGCCCGGCTGGCTGGCCTTGACGCGGGAGAGATATTCGTCGCCGCCGCCAAAGGTGCCGTCGACCACCTCGATGCCGGTATCGGCGGTATAGGGGTCGAAGGCGTATTCGCGGAACGCCTCGGAGACCACGCCGCCCCAGCCGTCAAAGCGCACCTGGCCGACCGTCTGGGCATTGGCGTAGCGGGCAAAGGGCGTCTGCACGCCATAGGCCAGACCCGCCGCGCCGATCAGGCCGAGAAAGCTGCGGCGGTCCAGATCGCCGTTCATGTAACGCTCACGCAGTCGCTCATAACGAGTTGTATTGTCGATTTTTTTCACGATTCACTCCTTGTCGGATCAGGCGGAGCGGTGTCAGCCGCTCTTCTTGGATAGTTGTCTTGCGATGGCCGCCCCGAGCAGCGGCAGGCCCACGGTCATGACGATCATCACCGTGCCCAGCGCGTTGATCTCGGGGCTGATGGAATTGCGCAGCATGGCAAAGATCTGGGTTGGCACGGTCTCGACCCCGCCGGGTTTCCAGAACAGCGTGCCGGTGATGTCGTCGAAACTGATGGTGAAGGCAAAGAGCCCGCCCGCCAGCACCGCCGGCAGCATTAGCGGCAGGGTGATCTGGAAGAAGGTCTGCATCGGGCTCGCGCCGAGGCTCATCGCCGCCTCCTCCACATCGCGCCGGATCGACACCAGCCGCGCCTGCACCACGAGGATCACGAAGGGCAGCGTAAAGATGACATGGCCGAAGAGCAGCAGCGCAAAGCTCTTGTTCACGCCCAGCACGTTGAGAAAAAGCAGCAGCGCCACGGCGAGCACCACCTCGGGCACGAGGATCGGCGCGATCAGCAGCGTCGAGACCACATTCGCCCCCGGCACCCGGTAGCGCACCAGCGCGAGGCTCGCCAGCACGCCAAGCGTGGTCGAGATCAGCGCCGTCAGCAGCCCCAGCACGATGGACGTGCGGAAGGCGCGCAGGATCGCTTCGTTCTGCGCCAGCTCCACGAACCAGCGGAAGGAAAAGCCGGTCATCGGGAAGCTGCCGAACTGCGAGGCGTTGAAGCTCAGCAGCACCACCACCGCGACCGGCAGGAACATGAAGAGATAGACGAGGATCGCGTATCCGCGGATGACAAACCAGCCCATCAGCCCAGCCCCTTCATCAGCTGCGCCATGCCGAGATAGCGGTTGTAGATCGCCACGAGGATGCCCAGCACCACCAGCAGCATCAGCGACAGCGCCGAGCCCAGCGGCCAGTTGAGCTGGGTGATGATCGCCTCGAAGACGAGATTGGCGAACATCGCATCGGTCGGCCCGCCCAGCACCAGCGGCGTGATATAAGTCCCCGCCCCCAGCACGAAGCAGAGCAGCCCGCCGGCGGCCAGCCCCGGCAGCGACAGCGGCAGGGTCACTTGCAGAAACGCCTCCCAGCGCGTCGCGCCCAGCGAGTTGGCCGCGTCCTCCAGCGTCACGTCGATGCCGTCGAGGCTCACAAAGATATTGAGGATCATGAAGGGCAGCAGGAAATGCACCAGCCCGAGGATCACCGTCGCCTCGTTATAGAGCATCTGGATCGGCTCTCCCACGATCCCTGTCCAGAGCAGAAAGCTGTTCAGCGCACCGGAGACGCCGAGGATATTGATCCAGCTCATCGTGCGGATGATGTAGCTGATCCAGAAGGGCAGCATGAGCAGCAGCAGCAGGATCGCCTTGTTGCCGCGCGACCGGGCGATGAAATAGGCCGAAGGATAGCCCATCACCGCGCAGACCAGCGTGGTGATCGCGGCGATCTTCAGCGTGTTGAGCAGGATGTCGCGATAGAACGGGTCGGTCAGCGCCTCGGCCCAGTTGTCGAGGTAAAAGCCCGGCTGGTCCGCGCCGGTCGCGGTGCGCAGCCAGAAGCTGTAGACCACGATGAAACAGAGCGGCACCAGCAACAACAGCGCCACCGCCGTCAGCGCGGGCGAGAGCAGTATCCAGGGCTGGCGCGCCTCGCGGGCTTCGACCGACATCTGCGATTCCTCATGGCTTTCCTGTTGCCGATGCTTCGGAAGCGCGTCACATTGATCAAATAGATAATCGGAATTTTCATTATTGAGAGGGTCTATGCCTCCCGATCCCTATGACCCGGAACGCATCGCCCGCGAGCTCGACTGGAACCTGTTGCGCACCTTCGTCGTGCTGGCGGAATCGCGCTCCATCACCGAGGGCGCGGCGCGGCTGCGGCTGAAGCAGCCCTCGGTCTCTTCCGCCTTGAAAAGACTGGAGGATCGCGTCGGCCGGCAGCTCATCAACCGGCAGCCCGGGCGCTACGATCTGACCGATGCCGGGCGGCTGCTCTATCGCGAGGCGGTGGAGATCAACGGCTCCATCCTGCGGCTCTCGACACTGCTGCGCGAAATGACCGACGAGGTGCGCGGCCATGTCAAACTCGCCATGGCCAGCCATGTGGTCTGCCCGTTTTTTGATCAGGTGCTGGCGGCGTTCCACGCGCAGAACCCCGGCGCCAGCCTGTCGATCGACGTGCATTCCAGCGCCCAGGCGCTGGCCGAGGTCTCGGCCAAGCGCGCCTCCTTCGCGGTCTGCCTCGTCAGGGCGCGCAATTCGCGGCTGGAATACCGCCGGCTCTACCGGGAATTCTTCGGGCTGTTCTGCGGCCCCTATCACCCGCTTTTCGGGCGCGAGGGGCTGACACCGGACGATCTCGACGGGCTGCCCTCGGTCAGTTTCGACACCGACCGGCTGGAGGATGTGCTGAAACCGGTGGCGCTGATGCGGGCGCAGTCGCGGCTGGGCATGCGCATCACCGGCACCTCCAGCAATCTCGAAGAGGTGCGCCGGATGATCATCGCCGGGCTGGGGGTCGGGCCGCTGCCGATGCATGTGGCGCGGCGCGACGTGCAGGACGGGCTGCTCTGGCAGACGCCGCCCTATGACGGGCTGCCGGCCATCGATGTGCATCTGGTCTGGAACCCGCAGGCGGTGATGAACCGCGCCGAGACCATCCTGCTGGAGATGATCCGCGACGCCATCGAGGCCGCCCCGATAGAGGAGCGCACCTATCTGCCGTCGCTGCGCAGCGGCTGAGACAGCTCAGCCGCCGCCGTACCGCTCAGAAATCCCAGTCTTCATCCTCGGTCGCGACCGCCTTGCCGATCACATAGGAGGAACCGGAGCCCGAGAAGAAGTCGTGGTTCTCGTCGGCATTGGGCGACAGCGCCGCCATGATCGCCGGGTTCACCTTGCAGAGCTCATCCGGGAAAAGACTTTCAAAACCAAGGTTTTGCAGCGCCTTGTTCGCGTTGTAATGCAGGAAGGCCTTCACATCCTCGGTCAGCCCCAGCGGATCGTAGAGCGTTTCGGTATAGCGCGTCTCGATATCGTAAAGATCGAAGATCAGCCCGAAGGCAAAATCCTTGATCTCCTTGCGCTCCGCCTCGGAAAGCCGCTCCAGCCCGCGCTGGAACTTGTAGCCGATGTAATAGCCATGCACCGCCTCGTCGCGGATGATCAGCCGGATCAGGTCGGCGGTGTTGGTCAGCCGCGCCCGGCTCGACCAGTGCATCGGCAGGTAGAAGCCCGAGTAGAACAGGAACGACTCCAGAAACACGCTCGCCACCTTCTTGCGCAACGGATTCGCGGTGGCGTCGTATTCGTCGAGGATCAGCCGCGATTTCTGCTGGAGCTGCGCGTTCTCCTCCGACCAGCGGAACGCCTCGTCGACCTCCGCCGTCGAGCACAGGGTCGAGAAGATCGAGGAATAGCTGCGCGCATGCACCGCCTCCATGAAGGCGATATTGGTCAGCACCGCCTCCTCATGCGGGGTGACCGCATCCTCCATCAGCGCCGGCGCGCCCACCGTGTTCTGGATCGTGTCGAGCAGCGTCAGCCCGGTGAAGACCCGGATCGTGAGCCGCTGCTCTTCCTCGGTGAGCTGCGACCAGCTCTGGATGTCGTTCGACAGCGGCACCTTTTCCGGCAGCCAGAAATTCACCGTCAGACGGTTCCAGATCTCCAGATCCTTGTCGTCCTGAAGGCGGTTCCAGTTGATGGCGCGCGGCACCGGGCGGGTTTGGGCAATGTCTTTCATGGTGTGACCCTTCGGGCTACGGGGCGAAATATCTGCGGCGAGTGGTGGGCAGATTGCCCACCCTACGGGCGGCGCGGCGCCCTGCGTCTTCATCTTTCTCAAAATACTCCAAAACACCCCCTCCGCCCCGCGCCGCCGGATCGGCCCCGGCGGCAACGGAACGGCGGCGCGTTCAGAGCGAGCAGGACACGCAGCCCTGCACTTCGGTGCCTTCCAGCGCCATCTGGCGCAGGCGGATGTAGTAGATCGTCTTGATCCCCTTCTTCCAGGCATAGATCTGCGCCCGGTTGATATCGCGCGTGGTCGCCGTGTCCTTGAAGAACAGCGTCAGCGACAGGCCCTGATCGACATGCTGGGTCGCCGCCGCATAGGTGTCGATAATCGCCTCGGCGCCGATCTCGTAGGCATCCTTGTAGTATTCGAGATTGTCATTGCTCATGAAGGCCGCCGGGTAATAGACGCGGCCGATCTTGCCTTCCTTGCGGATCTCGATCTTGGCGGTGATCGGGTGGATCGACGAGGTGGCGTTGTTGATATAGCTGATCGAGCCGGTGGGCGGCACCGCCTGAAGGTTGCGGTTGTAAAGCCCGCCCTCGATCACCGCATCGCGCAGCGCGGCCCAGTCTTCGCGGCCCGGCACCTCAACGCCGAAGCGTTCGAAGAGCGCCCGCACCGTGTCGGTCTCCGGCAGCCAGTTGCGCTCGACATATTTGTCGAAGAACGAGCCGTCGGCATATTTCGACGCCTCGAACCCGGCAAAGCTGCGGCCCCGCTCCCTGGCCAGCGCATTCGACGCGCGCAGGCAGTGATAGAGCACGGTGGCGAAATAGATATTGGTAAAGTCGATCCCCTCGGGCGAGCCGTAATGGATCCGCTCGCGCGCAAGGAAGCCGTGCAGGTTCATCTGGCCGAGCCCGATGGCATGGCTCTCGTCATTGCCGCGCCGCACCGAGGGCACTGAGTCGATCGACGACATCTCGGAAACCGCGTTCAGCGCCCGCACCGCGGTGCCGACCGTGGCGCCGAGATCGCCGCCATCCATCGCCTTGGCGATATTGAGCGAGCCGAGATTGCAGGAGATATCCGTGCCCAGATGCTTGTAGCCGAGATCGTCGTTGAATTCCGACGCCTCGTTGACCTGAAGGATCTCGGAGCAGAGGTTCGACATGGAGATGCGCCCGGCCACCGGGTTCTCGCGGTTCACCGTGTCCTCGAACATGATATAGGGATAGCCGCTCTCGAACTGGATCTCGGCGATGGTCTGGAAGAACGCCCGCGCGTTGATCTTTTTCTTGCGGATCTTGGGGTTATCCACCATCTCGTGATATTTCTCGCTGACCGAGATCTCCGAGAACGCCTTGCCATAGACGCGCTCCACGTCATGCGGCGAGAACAGGTACATGTCGTCGTTCTTCTTCGCCAGCTCGAAGGTGATGTCGGGGATCACCACGCCGAGGCTCAGCGTCTTGATACGGATCTTTTCGTCGGCATTCTCGCGCTTGGTGTCGAGGAACCGCAGAATGTCCGGGTGGTGGGCATTGAGATAGACCGCCCCCGCGCCCTGCCGCGCGCCGAGCTGGTTGGCGTAGCTGAAGGAATCCTCAAGCAGCTTCATCACCGGGATGACGCCCGAGGACTGGTTCTCGATGCCTTTGATCGCCGCGCCGTGCTCGCGGATATTGGTCAGCATCAGCGCCACGCCGCCGCCGCGCTTCGACAGTTGCAGCGCAGAGTTGATGCCGCGCCCGATGCTTTCCATATTGTCTTCGAGCCGCAGCAGGAAACACGAGATCAGCTCGCCGCGCTGCGCCTTGCCGGCATTGAGGAACGTGGGCGTCGCGGGCTGGAACCGGCCGCCCAGCATCTCGCGCATGAGCTGCATCGACAGCGCCTCGTCGCCGCGTGCCAGCGTCAGGGCGACCATCACCACCCGGTCCTCGAACCGCTCCAGATAGCGTTTCCCGTCGCGGGTCTTCAGCGTGTAGCTGGTGTAATATTTGAACGCGCCGAGGAAGGTCGGAAAGCGGAACTTGATCTTGTAGGCCGCATCCCAGATCTTTGCCAGGAAGGCGTCGTCATACTGGCCCAGCACATGGGCCTCGTAGTAGCCCTCATCGACCAGATAGCGCAGCTTTTCCTCAAGCGAGTGAAAGAACACCGTGTTCTGGTTCACATGCTGGAGGAAATACTGCCGCGCGGCCATGCGGTCGGCGTCGAAGCGGATCTTCCCCTCGTCGTCATAGAGGTTCAGCATCGCGTTCAGCGCGTGGTAATCCAGACCCTGCCATTCCGCCGGCACCGCCTTGGCGGGGGCTGCGTCGTTCAGATCGCGGTCGAGAAGTGCGTCTTCCAAAACCTGTCCAGTCCTTCTCTGACACGGGCGATGTCGGTCTCTGTGCCGGCCAGCTCGAACCGGTAGAGAACGGGGACGCCGCATTTCTGCGCCACCACATCGCCCGCCAGGGCGAACAACGCCCCGAAATTGCGGTTGCCGCCGGCGATCACGCCGCGGAGATGCTGCCTCGTGTCCGGATCGTTGAGGAACCGGATCACCTGTTTATGAACCGCCCCCCGGCCCCGCCCATCGGCATAGCTGGGCGTCACCAGGACAAAGGGCGCGCGCGGGGCGGGCATGTCGTCCTCGGAGGATACGGGGATACGCTGCGCCGTCAGCCCGAGCCGGGAGACGAAGCGCTGCGTGTTGCCCGAGCGCGAGGAGAAATAGACCAGCCCGCCCATGCTGTGCTCTCCGAGTCGCGCTCAGCTCAGCGCGCTGATCTTGTCGGGGCGGAAGCCGGCCCAGTGATCGTCACCCGCCATCACCACCGGCGCCTGACGATAGCCGAGCTCGGTCACCCGCGCCATCGCATCGGCATCTTCGGTGAGGTCGATCAGGTCGAAGGCGATGCCCTTGGCGGCCAGCGCACGGGTGGTGGCGGTGCATTGCACGCAGGCGGGTTTGGAGTAAACGGTGATGCTCATCGGGTGTCCCTTGTCTGTCGTCTGCCTGTTGGCGGGCGCCGGCAAGGGAGACGCGGACAGGCGCGGAAACCCGCGCCAATCACTGCTCCCGGACCCACCGCCCAGTGTCGTGTCGTCGTCCTGGCAGGTCTCCTGGCTCACGGCTCAAGCGCCTCGGCCCGCCTTCCCAACGCCGAAACGCCAGTGGGGATGGGCTTTGACTTACCGCTTACAGTTGCGGGGGCAGCGTCGGTGTTTCACCGGACTTCCCTTTTCACCCGCACCGAAACGCGGGCACCAAGACTACAGGATATTGATCACAGGGATGTGGCGCCGTCAATATATAGCGGCCCATCTCACGTCATGCCGCCACGTCCGGCAAGGCCCGATCGCGCCTTCTGTGCCTGCATTTTCAGCCCCAAACAGGCGGGCGAAGCGCGGCTTGAAAGTTTTTCATGATAACAATGATAATTATGAAATGGCTTTGAGGGGGGAATGCCGGTAAGCGGAGGGCCTTTAAGGACCAAAAGGAAGTCATCCGCATGTCCCGTCCCGAGCCGCAGCGCGCGCCCGTCTTTGACCGTCTCTACGATGCCGCCCGCGACCGCATTCTCATCCTCGACGGCGCCATGGGCACGCAGATCCAGAAACTCGGCCTGTCCGAGGGCGATTTCCAGGGCTGCGGCGGCGGCGCCTGTTCCTGCCACCTGCCGCATGACACCGACAAGCCGCAGCAGGGCAACAACGACATCCTGAACCTGACCAAGCCCGAGGCCATCGAAGAGATTCACTATCAATACGCCATGGCCGGCGCGGATATCACCGAGACCAACACCTTTTCCTCCACCACCATCGCCCAGGCCGATTACGGCATGGAGGACGCGATCTACGACCTGAACTTTCAGGGCGCACAGATCGCCCGCCGTGCGATGGACCGGGCCGAGGCCGAGGATGGCCGCCCGCGCTTTGTCGCCGGCGCGCTCGGGCCGACCAACCGCACCGCCTCGATCTCGCCGGACGTGAACAACCCGGGCTTCCGCGCGGTGACATTCGACCAGCTCCGCGAGGCCTATGGCCAGCAGGCGCGCGCGCTGATCGACGGCGGCGCCGATATCCTGCTGATCGAGACGATCTTCGACACGCTGAACGCCAAGGCCGCGATCTTTGCCTGTGAGGAGGTCTTTGCCGAGCGCGGCGAGCGGCTGCCGGTGATGATCTCGGGCACGATCACCGACCTTTCCGGGCGCATGCTCTCGGGCCAGACGCCCACCGCCTTCTGGCATTCGGTGCGCCACGCCAACCCGTTCACCATCGGGCTCAACTGCGCGCTCGGTGCCACCGCGATGCGCCCGCACCTGGCCGAGATCGCCGGCGTCGCCGACACGATGACCTGCGCCTATCCCAATGCCGGCCTGCCCAACGAGATGGGCGAATACGACGAATCGCCCGAGCAGATGGCCGAGCAGATCGAGGGCTTTGCCCGCGAGGGACTGTTGAACATCGTCGGCGGCTGCTGTGGCTCGACCTATGACCATATCCGAGCCATCGCCAAGGCCGTCGAGGGCTACCCCCCGCGCGAGATCCCCGAACAGCCGCCGCTGATGCGGCTTTCCGGGCTGGAGCCCTTTACGCTGACCGAGGACATCCCCTTCGTGAACGTGGGCGAGCGCACCAACGTCACCGGCTCGGCACGGTTCAAGAAACTGATCACCAATGGCGATTACGCCGCAGCGCTCGACGTGGCCCGCGATCAGGTCGAGAACGGCGCGCAGGTCATCGACATCAACATGGACGAGGGGCTCATCGACTCCAAACAGGCGATGATCGAGTTTCTGAACCTCATCGCCGCCGAGCCCGATATCGCCCGCGTGCCGATCATGATCGACAGCTCGAAATGGGAGGTGATCGAGGCCGGGCTGAAATGCGCCCAGGGCAAATGCATCGTCAACTCGATCTCGATGAAGGAAGGCGAGGAGAATTTCCTCGCGCAGGCCCGGCTCTGCCGCCATTACGGTGCCGCCGTGGTGGTCATGGCCTTTGACGAGACAGGTCAGGCCGATACCGAGGACCGCAAGGTCGAGATCTGCACCCGCGCCTACAAGCTGCTGACCGAAGAGGTGGGGTTCCCGCCCGAGGACATCGTCTTCGATCCCAACGTCTTTGCCGTGGCCACCGGTATCGAGGAGCATGACAATTACGGCGTCGATTTCATCGAGGCCACCCGCCGCATCACCACCGACTGCCCGCATGTGCACATCTCGGGCGGCATCTCGAACCTGTCGTTCTCCTTCCGGGGCAACGAGCCTGTGCGCGAGGCGATGCACGCGGTGTTCCTCTATCACGGCATTCAGGCCGGCATGGATATGGGCATCGTCAACGCCGGCCAGCTTGCGGTCTACGACCAGATCGACGCAGAGCTGCGCGAGGCCTGCGAGGATGTGGTGCTGAACCGCAAACCCGCGAATGGCGGCTCCGCCACCGAGAACCTGCTGGAGATCGCCGAGAAATACCGCGGCAAGGGCGGCGGCAAGACCCGCGAAAAGGACATGTCGTGGCGCGAGCTGCCGGTCGAGAAACGGCTGGAACACGCGCTGGTCAACGGCATCACCGAATTCATCGACGCCGATACCGAAGAGGCGCGCCAGGCCGCCGAGCGCCCGCTGCATGTGATCGAAGGCCCGCTGATGGCGGGGATGAACGTGGTGGGCGATCTCTTTGGCGCGGGCAAGATGTTCCTGCCGCAGGTGGTGAAATCCGCCCGCGTGATGAAACAGGCCGTGGCGGTGCTTCTGCCCTATATGGAAGAGGAAAAGCGGCTCAGCGGGGCCGACGGGCGCAACTCCGCCGGCAAGGTGCTGATGGCGACGGTGAAGGGCGATGTGCATGACATCGGCAAGAACATCGTCGGCGTCGTGCTGGCCTGCAACAATTACGAGATCATCGACCTCGGCGTCATGGTGCCCGCCGAAAAGATCCTCGCCACCGCCAAGGAGGAAGGCGTCGACGTGATCGGCCTTTCCGGCCTCATCACCCCCTCGCTCGACGAGATGGTGCATGTCGCCTCCGAGATGGAGCGCGAGGGCTTCGACATCCCGCTGCTGATCGGCGGCGCCACCACCTCGCGGGTGCATACGGCGGTGAAGATCCACCCGCGCTACGGCAAGGGCCAGGCGGTCTATGTGACCGACGCCTCCCGCGCGGTGGGCGTGGTCTCCTCGCTGCTGTCGCCGGCGCAAAAGCCCGACTATGTGGCCAATATCCAGGGCGAATATGCCGATGTGGCCGAGAAACACGCCCGCGCCGAGCTTGCGAAAAAGCGCCTGCCGCTGGAGGATGCCCGCGCCAATGCGCTGAAGCTCGATTTCGGCAACCACGCCCCTGCCCCGAGCTTCCTCGGCACCCGCAGCTTCGATGGCTGGGATCTGGCGGAGCTGGCCGAATATATCGACTGGACGCCGTTCTTCCAGACCTGGGAAATGAAGGGCGTCTATCCCAAGATCCTCGACGACGAGAAACAGGGTGAAGCCGCGCGCGCGCTCTTTGCCGATGCGCAGGCGATGCTGAAGCGGATCATCGACGAGAAATGGTTCCACCCGCGCGCCGTGGTGGGGTTCTGGCCGGCCAACGCGGTGGGCGACGATATCCGCCTCTTCAAAGGCGAGGACCGGGACGAGGAACTGGCCACCTTCTACACCCTGCGCCAGCAGACCGCCAAGCGCGGCGACCGGCCCAACGTGGCGCTGTCGGATTTCGTCGCCCCCAAGGGCACGCCCGATTATGTCGGCGGTTTCGTGGTGACGGCCGGGGTCGAGGAGATCGCCATCGCCGAGGCCTTCGAAGAGAAGAACGACGATTACTCGTCGATCATGGTCAAGGCGCTGGCCGACCGCTTTGCCGAGGCCTTTGCCGAGCGCATGCACCAGAAGGTGCGCAAGGAGCTCTGGGGCTATGCGCCGGAGGAAAGCGCCAGCAATGCCGAGCTCATCGCCGAGAAATACGCCGGCATCCGCCCTGCCCCGGGCTATCCGGCGCAGCCCGACCACACCGAAAAGACCACGCTGTTCGAGCTGCTCGACGCCACCGAGGCGACCGGCGTTTCGCTGACCGAGAGCTATGCCATGTGGCCCGGCTCTTCGGTCTCGGGGCTCTATATCGGCCATCCCGACAGCTATTATTTCGGCGTCGCCAAGGTCGAGCGCGACCAGGTGGTCGATTACGCCGAGCGCAAGGGCATGGATGTGGCAGAGGTCGAGCGCTGGCTGGGCCCGATCCTCAACTACATTCCCGGCGCCTCGAAGGTCGCGGCGGAGTGAGACAAACGAATGCGGCGGGGACATCCCCGCCGCAGTATTCGTTTTCAGACTGTCTGTTTGGCGGCAGAGCGCCGCTCAGCCGCGGGTGATCCTGTACCGGTGCCCGGCCTGCAAAGGGCCGTCGATCACGGTTTCGCTGCCATCGACCCAGCGCACCGTCGCCCGCACCACGTTGCGCGCTTCGCCCAGTCCGAAATGCGCCTCCGGCGCATCAAAGGACATGAACCCGCCGCCCAGTTGCAGCTCGCGCGTCTGAACCCGGCCCTGCGCGTCTTCGATGGTGATCTTGGCGCCGATCCCGTCGTAATTGCCGGCGTGATCCTCAAGCGTGAAGACGATGGCCATGCCCTGCGTATTGTTCCGGAACAGCGCCAACGGCCCGTTGACCGGATGGGTCAGCACGTCGAGATCGCCGTCATTGTCCATGTCGAACTGCGTCGCGGAGGCCGTCATCAGATAGTCCTCGAGACCGAAGGCGGCCGATGCCTCGCTAAAGACGCCGCTGCCGTCATTCTCGAAGAACAGGTTCGAGGGAGACACCTCGTTCGGCACCCAGGTGCCGTTGACCACATACATGTCGAGATCGCCGTCATTGTCGAAATCCGCAAGCTTGGTGTCCCAGCTCCAGCCGCCGATCTCGAGCCCCTGCGGCCCGGCGGTGTCCTCATAGGCGCTTCCGGTCCAGTGCAGCAGCACATTCGAGCGCAGGATCTGCTGATGCGCGGCGTCCGCCTCTTCGGCGGTCGGCGTGCGCGTCGGCAGGAAATGGGTGTCGCAGAACTGGCGCGGGATGGTCTGGCCTGCCGGGATCAGACCGCAAACGGAGGGATCGTTGCGCTGGATCGCGAGATCCTTGACCAGCATCGCCTTGCATTCCGCCTGATACCGCCCGGTCATCGCCTGACATTTTCCGGCATAAGAAGGATCGAAACTGTTGCCTGACCGGTACCAGCGCTTGATCGCCATGTTCTTCTGGCAGACCGCGCGGTCCGCCTCGCGCTGGATGCCGTCGCAATAGCGTTCGAGCGGCTGCATCTTCAGCTTTTTCGACACGCCCGACGACCGCCCCGAGATCTGCGCCAGATAGATCTCGGGGCGGTCGTCGGGCGTCAGATCGCCGGTTTTCACCGCCATGGTGGTGGTCGTCGTGTGCGGGATCAGCCCCTCGCTCTGGGTGATCATCCGCAGGCCGCCCTGCCCGTCGCCGTAATAGACGTAGTCGGGCACCTCGAAATCGTTCCCGACGATCAGATCCGGCGCGCCGTCGTCGTTGAGATCGGAAAACAGGATCGAGAGAGTTTCCCCGGGAATGCCCGGCAAGTCGGTGAAATGCTCGCCGCTGAAGGCCCCGGCATCGTTCCAGATGATGCGGTTGCGCGATTCCTCTCCGGGCACCCTGCGATACCAGCCCGCCGCCCAGTTCCCCAGCGCCACGTCGAGATCGCCGTCGCGGTCGGCATCGGAAAAGCTGAGCGCCATGCTCAGCATCGCCGCCTCGCGGTTGGGCACACGGTGCGCCGGCGCCGGCCCGAAACCGCCGCCATTGTTGCGCCAGAGATAATTGCCCTCGCCATAGGTGGCGACGAAGAGATCCGGCCAACCGTCATTGTCGACATCCGCAAGCGCCGCGTTGAAGACCGGCACCTCTGCGAGCGGACCGAGATCGAGCGCGACCGGGGTGAACTGCCCGCTGCCGTCGTTCTCGTAGACGTAAAGCCCGGCCTCGGTCGAGGCGATCACCAGATCCAGATCGCCGTCGCGGTCGATATCGCCGCTGGCGACGCTCCTGCCCTCCCAGAAGGGGGGCCACATGTCGCGAAAGGAGAATTCCAGCGGTTTGTCGATGCCGTTCTGCCATGCCTCGACCCGGGTGAAACCGGTCTCCGCAGCGGGAGACGCTTCGGCGAAGGGCGTGGCTGTCACTGCGATCCTGTCGGCATCCGCGCTCGACACGGTCCAGGGATCGGCCCCCGCGGCCTCTGCGGCCCCCCAGGGCGCCGGTTCCGGCAGGTGGCGGTTTTCGCTTTGCAGCAGGATTTCCAGCGCCCGGTCGGTGCGCCACTCGTGATAGGCCTGCGCGCCCCAGCCGGCGACAAAGCCGCACAGCGCGACCGTCCCCGCCAGCAGCAGCCCGGCGCGCTGCCCGAGCGACTGCACCACGATGAAATAGGAGTAGACCGAGAAACTGCCCAGCGTGAACAGCAGCGCCATGACATAGCCCTGGTCGAGCCCGGCGGTCAGCAGCACCCCGGCCATGACCACGTCAAAGCCGATGGGCACCGGCAGGAACACCCCTGCCAGCACGACCAGCACCAGCACGGCGGCCGAAAAGCTGAGCGCCATGAGCGCGTCTCCCGGCAGGAAGATCGCCACGACCGTGCCGAGGAACCCCGCCAGCAGCATCAGGGGCACGGTCATCTTGAAGATGTACCAGAGGTTGCGGAAATAGGCGACGATCACCCCGAGTACCGCGGCGAACAGGCTTTCGGTCTCGGGCGCGTCGGGTGCGCGCTCCTTCAGGCTCCAGGGCATGGCGACCTGCTCTTCCGGCGCGATCTCGGTGCGCGGCAGAAAACGGCAGATGACCGGCACCGCAAGCAGGATGATCAGCAGGCTGAAGGCGATCTTGGTAAAGGCCATGTAGACGGGCATCAGGCTGAACAGCATGGTCAGCACCACGATGTTCAGCGTCGGCGAGGCGATCATCGCGCTGAGCGTGGTTTCCGCCCGCAGGCCGCTGGTATACATCCCCCGGGCGATCGGCGCCGCGCAATTGACGCAGACGCCGAGCGGCGTACCGATGGCCATGCCCAGCAGCGAGTTGGAATAGCTGCCGCGAAAGCTCTTGCGCTTGAGATAGGACCCGGCCGTCAGGAAGGCTGCGGCGAACAGCACGCCGAAGGTCATGCCCTTCTTGTTTGTGTTGATCCAGTTCAGCGTCGACCAGAAGATCCGCTCCAGCAGCGTCATGTCGTCGGTGATCGGGAACTTCGCTTCAAAGCTTAGCACGTCCTCGAGCTGGATTGCCCCGGACATAACCGCCTTTTCGTTCAGCGCCGGGTAGCGCGAGCCCGTCCAGAACAGGTAGGCGAGAACCGCGACGATCAGCATCGCAAGCAGAAAGCGCTTTTCGTATGGGCGGTGAATGAAATTATTCATGACAAATCCTCTGATACACCACCAATGTGGCACTCCCCGGCCGAGCGGCCTTCCCGAACACAGGACCGGGCGGCTTATGTGATCCCGGCGACCGTCGGTCTCTGCCGCCGCTCCCCTAAGTCCGTTCCGGGACACGATCCCAGTCAATCCCCGTCAACTCGAGCGTCGGGCGAAACACCTCGTATATCAGCGCACGCTGCTCGGGCGTGACATCCTCACGCGACAGAAGCCGGTTTTGCGAATATTCGGATTTCGCCCGCGCCTTTAACTGGAAATCCGGCACACCGAGCTCGGCCATCAGCTCCGGAAGCTCCACATGGAGCCGATCATAGCGCAACACCCGGTCGACGATCAGCACCCGTTTTCCGTCACGCTCCTCGGAGAGCCTGGAGACATCGTTGGGAAAGCTGCCGGTGGCGAGGTATTCCTCCCAGCTCTTGCGATAGTTGCCGTCCTGATTATGCAGCGGCGAGTTTCGCAACATATGGAAATGACTGATGCATTTCTCGATCGGCTCGCGCTCGACGCAAAAGCAAAACATCCCGTCGAACCGCTCGGCACCGATCCTGCTGCGGATCTCGGAGGCCGGCATGTGGTTCCTGAACCCCTGCTCTGCCTCCGGATCCTGATAATTCCTGGCGCGATGTCCGGCCACCTCGGGCAGGATCGGCGTAACGATCGCCTCCTCCTCCACGCGCTGACTGAGGTCGACCTCTATGCTGGTGCCCGCCGTCTTGCGGGTCTTCACGAATACGAAGTTATGCTTGAAGGAGATTATGGCCATTTCAGAGGTAAGTCAGTTGCATGAGTTGACATCAAGATAGTGGAAAAGTTCCATATCGTCGCGGAACCGCCGCTCGACCGCGTCGCGTAGCCCCGGATCGTTGCGCACGGCAGAGCGTATTCCGGTCGCATCGACGGACCGATTGACATGCGGCAGCGCCCGGGCGGCTTCGGCAGGAAGCCCCAGACGTTTCACCGCGCGCCTGAAATCCTGCTCCAGCGTTTCGAAACGCAGCAGGATATCGGCCTCGACCAGCCGGTCGCCGAGGCGCAGAAAATCCGCCATTGGCAATACCGCGCGATCGTCGAGCATCTGGAAGAAATCAGCCTCGTTCCATATGGGCTGCGTATGCCGCAGCTCGCCGTCGCGATCCTCTTTCATCCAGCGGTGCGGTGAGAAAAAATACGACAGCGCCCGGTCGAACGGGTGTCGAACCGAGATCATGATCGTGTGGGTGCGGGAGACACCGGGCAAACGGGCTTCGTAGTCGCTCAGCCGCGCATGCTTGAACGGTGTCACCGGTCCCGATACGCCAAAGCGGTCGCGCCCGTCCTGGCCCGCTTTCGTGGTCTGCCGGTCATCGCTATGCGGCAACAACGCGTGCTGAACGGAATTTCCGCCCGTCTTCGGAACGTGGAGAAAAACAAAGGAATATCGAGACGATATCATAGCTGCACGACAGACCTTTGTCGCGCCGCACCGCCCTTTCCGAAAAGGCGATGCGGCGTCTCATTTGCGCTTACTGCTTCACCACGCCATCGACGCGGCTCTCGAGGCTCGCCACACGGTGATGCAGCTGCTCGATATAGATATGGGCATGCTCGAGCTCGTTCAGCATCCGCAGCATCTTGACCGTCATATTGATCGGCTCGTCGCGCCGCGTCGGCCCGACCGCCGGCAGATAGCCGCCTTCCCACATTGCCTGAGCATGCGACTCGATCGACGGCACCTCATAGACGGCCGGGTCGAACACCGCGTCACAGGGGTCGGCATCGGTACAGGCCCCACCGCCGCCGGTGGTGACGAGACCGCCCGCCAGTTTCAGGTTGCCGCTTGTATCAAGCTCCATCTCGATGGCCCCGCTTCCGACATAGGAAAAGCGGACGCTATCCTTCAGCTGAATGCGGAAGTCGGGCGAAGTGTCGGATGTGTTGTCGAGGGTGATATTCACCTTGTCCGAATTCCTGGCAAAGATATTGCCGCTTTCGACATGCAGCTTTTCGTCCGGGCTCTGCGTACCTATGCCGACGCTGCCGTCGTCGCCGATGTACATCGCGTTGTTGCCCGCGCCGGCGCGGATACGGAACGGCAGGTTGCTGCCGTCGTTGACGTCACGAACAAAGAAGTTGGTCTCGTTCGCGGCGATATCCCAGATCCGGCTTGCAAAGCCCGAGGAGCCATCCTGTTCCAGACGCAGACCCGGCGTATTGCCGTTGACCGCGTGGAAATCCAGAACCGGCGACGAGGTGCCGGTTGCGACACGACCTTCGCTGGAAACGTAAAGGCTGTTGGAGGGGGCGTTGCTCTCCAGCTTGAAGATCGTCCGGTTGTTGGTCGCATCGGAGACCGAAAAGTAATTGTCGCCGCCATTCGCCTGGTCGTTGGCCGTAATGCGCCAGTCGACATTCGGGAAACTGCCCGAGCTCGACGTGTCGTCGAAATGGATGCGCAGATTGTTTTCCTTCAGACGAATCGTGTCGGAACCGAAGTTTTCCCCGTTCACGCAGTCGTTGCCGACGCAGAGGCTGAACTGCGCGATCACATCGTCCGCATGGATGATGTCGGCCACAGCGGGAACAGCCATCAGCGAGAGCACACTCACCGATCCGGCGAATGCAAAGCTGGTCATGTAATCAGTCATTTTCATTGTTCTTTTGCCTTTCGAAATACCCTTGCCGACCGGAACCGCACCGTCAGCCTTCGTCTTCCAGAACGAGTTCCGGAGTAATGATTACGCCGCGCGCCACGGTGAAGGACCCTTCCATGTAAAACGGCTTGGCCACCGTATCGCGCTGATCCGCACCACGACCGTTGTTGATCGGATTGACAATTTTGACCTGTTCATCCGTCGCGGCGGAAAGCTCGTAACGATAGACGCCATCCGACACCTCGCCGCTGAGCCGGTAGACCGGCGTGCCGCCATCGGCCTCAATCGCGATGATCTCGCCGTCAGGCGCGGAGATTGTTAGCTTCGCATTGCTGAGACCGGTCCAGTTCTCGAACCACAGCGCGTTGGAATTGTGCTGTTCTACGGGCTCGGGCTCAGCCGCAAGGACAACCGTCGCACAGACCCCGCAAATGAGGCTCAGACCAATACGCAAAGATGACTTTCGGACCATCGAACCCTCCCCTAAGTCAACCGCACCCAGGCGCCGGCGCGAAACGCCGGCTGTCGTGACGTCACGATACACGATTGCGCGAGCGCCCGCGAACAAATTCTACTATCGCGATGCATCGCCGAATCGTCACGCTCTTCCGATGTCCGGCGCTATCGCCGAGCGCTGCGCTCAAGCGCCATCTCCTGCGCTTCGTTGATCTGGCTGGCCGGCATCTTCGCCGAAAGGCGCGCATTTATATCGTTGGCCGCGGCCATTCCGGAGGTTCCCGCGAGCGCAAGCCACATATGCCCCAGCGCGTAATCTTCCGGGACACCGCGCCCCTGAAAATAGAGGATACCGAGATTGGCCATCGCCGGCGCCAGCCCCTTCGACGCGGCGCGCTTCAGCGCCGCGACCGCCTGCGAAAGCTCCTCCGCCGTGGGAGATTCAGCGCTCAGCCAGATCCAGGCGAACTGGAACTCGGCGACCGGGTCTCCCGAGGCAACCCCCTGCCGCAAACGCCGAAGGCCTTCCGCCGAAGTATCGGGAGCTGTCAGCCGCGCATCGTAGACCGGCCCCTGCTGCTGCCCCTCCTCGACGCCACGGCCGCCTTCGCGATAGAGGCTTGCGGCAAGCTCTTCGTCGAGAGGAACCCCGAGCGCATTTTCATACATCACTCCGAGATTCGCCTTGGCCTGCGAGAGACCGCGCTCTGCCGCCGCCTCAAACAGGTCGGCGGCACGTTCATAATCCTGCTCCACCCCGTCGCCACGGGCATAGAGCAGCCCGAGGTTGTTCTGGGCCCGGGCATGGCCCGCCGCCGCCGGCCCTTCATAGAGCTCCCGGGCCCGTGCCAGATCCTTCTCGACGCCCCGGCCCTCCTGATAGAGCGCACCGAGACTCACCGCCGCATCGGCATCGCCAAGCTCTGCGGCGCGCCCGTAAATCTCGGCCGCACGCGCCAGATCGGGCATCTCGCCGTTTTCGAGCGCACGCGCGAGATCATAGAGATACCGGGGATCGCCGCCCTCTGCGGCGGCCTCAAGCCAGCGCAGCGCGACCGTATGATCGCGCTCCACGCCCAACCCTTCGAAATAGAACTTGCCCAGCCGGTTCTGCGCATCGGCATCGCCTTGCTGCGCGGCGCGGGCGTACCAGTCCGCCGCCAGAAGAAAGTTCTGCAACACGCCGTCGCCGTTCTGATAGCGCAGGCCGAGCTCGCTCTCGGCGGCGGCCACCCCCTGCTCGGCGGCGCGGCGCACCGTGTCGATATCGCGCGTCTCAAACCCGGTTTCGGCCCAGGCCGCCGCACCGCAGAGCAGCGACAGCGCGGCGACGAGCCCGCGGGCGCCGGAGAGGCGCGCTGTCATTGCGAGGTCACCGGCGGCTCGGCGGCCATCCGGTCGAAATGGACCCGTGCCGCGCGCTGCGCGTCGGCCACCTGTTCGGGCGTCATCAGATCGGAAAGCACATCGCGCCGCTGCGCCGCCTGCGAAGAACCGGACGCGGCGGCAATGTTCATCCACATATGCGCCGCTGCATAATCCTGCGCGACGCCCGTTCCGGTGGACAGAAGCTCGCCGTAGCGGAACTGCGCCCTGACGTCACCGGCTTCGGCAGCCTTCAGCAGCAGGCCGGCGGCCTCCTCGGGATCGCCCTCGTGCGCGAGCAGCCAGATGCCATACGCGGTGCGTGCCGGGCGCAGCCCTTCCTCGGCCTGCCCGCGCACCCAGTCGAGCGCCCCCGCGTCGCCCTGCTCCGCCGCGGCGATCGCCCAGGGCACGGCCGCATGCGGGGCCGCGAGACCGTCGAGACTGCCCTCGCCCGCCAGCACGCCCAGCCGGACCGCCGCCGCTGCGTCGCCCTGTGCCTCGGCCTTGCGATAGAGCGCCACCGCCCCCTCGAGATCCGGCGCCAGCCCCGCCTCCCCGGTTTCCTGAAGCTGTGCCAGCCGCGTGGTCGCCGGGCCGTATCCGGCATCCGACGCCGCTTTCAGCAGCTGAAGCGCTTCGCCCCCGTTCGGTGGCACGCCGCCTTCGCCCAGATAGGCGCGGGCAAGCAGATATTGCGACCGGCTGTCGCCGGTATCCGCCGCCGTTTCGAGCCAGCGCAGGGTTTCCGCCGGCTGCGGCTCGACACCGTCGCCGACCAGATATTTCTCGCCCAGCACCCGCTGCGCCGGCAGGAATCCGGCTTCCGCCGCGCGGCGGACCCAATCCAGCGCGGCGTCGCGGTCCTGCGGCGCGCCACGGCCGGAATCGAGGGCCAGCGCCAGAAAATACTGCGCCTGCACATGCCCGCCCTCGGCAGCCCGGCGCAACCAGCGCAGCGCCTCGTCGGTGTCGAGCGCCGTGCCCTCGCCCCGCGACAGCGCGCGGCTCAGCTCGTATTGCGCCGCGACATGGCCGTTCTCGGCGGCTGCCAGAAACCAGTTGTAGGAGGACGCGGGATCCTGATCGACGCCGGTCCCCGCCCGATAGAGAAGTCCGAGATAGTACTGCGCCTCGGCATCCCCCCGGGCAGCAGAGCGCGACAGCAGCCGCGCCGCCTGCACCGGATCGCGCTCCGGACCATCTGGGGGTCCGCTCAGATAGATCCGCGCGAGCAGGGTCGCGGCCTCGACCACGTTCTGCTCAGACGCCTTTGTCAGCCAGTCGACCGCCCCGTGAATGTCACGCGGCCCGCCGCGCCCCTCGACCAGCACCCGGCCATAGCGATACTGCGCCTGCCCGGTACCGGCCTCTTCCGCGAGGCGTTTCAGGCCCCTGCGGACAAAGACATAATCGCCACGCCGCCAAGCCTCTTCAATCTCAGCCATGTCGGGCGCCTCCGCCTCTCCTTCGGCCTGAACCTCCGGCACGGGAGCCGCTGAATCGGTGGGGGCGTCCCCGGCCTGCTGGCTCAGGCCCGGCGAGGCCATGACAAAAAGCAGAAGCGGAAACAGACGAGGCAGGGAAAGGGACATATCGGCAAGGACCTAAAGGCGATTGAGGGCGCGTCAGCGCGCCGGAAACGTGTCGCGCAGACTATTGGCAACCCAGCCGGATTTCAATCGCGGCGACAGGGCAGCGCTCAGATCGCATCCGCCGCGCGCAGCAGCCACAGGCCCGCCGCCGCCGCGCAGAGCGACGCGCCGAAAGGCAGCGCGAGATCGCCGCGCGGCAGCCGCCCGCGGCCCAGACGCCCCGCCAGCGCCGCGCCGAGCGCCGCCAGAGCAGCCAGCAGCACCAGCAGCGGCAGATCCCGCAGGCCCGCAAAGGCGCCCAGCCCGGCCATCAGTTTCACATCGCCAAGCCCAAGCCCCTCGCGCCGCCGCAACAGCCGGTAGCCGATGCGCAGCGCCAGAAAGCTGCCCGCTCCCGCCGCCGCCGCAATCAGCGCCGGGCCGAGACCGCCCGGCTCCCAGATCGCGGCACCGACAAGCGTAAGCACCAGAAGCGCGCCGGTAAGAATGTCGGGCAGCCGGAAGAACATCAGATCGCACATGCCCAGCACGATCAGCAGCCACAGAAACAGCGCCGCGTACCAGATCCCGGCGGGCGTACCTCCCGCGAGGACGGCCAAGCAGGCGGCCCCGGTCGCCAGGATCTCGGTATAGAGCAGCCACGGCGGAATCGGCGCCGCGCAATGGCGGCAGCGTCCGCGCCGCAGTGCGAAAGACAGAATCGGCACGAGGTCGGCAGGCCCGAGTCGCGCCCCGCAGCAACGACAGGCGGAGGGCCGGCGCACGACATCTTCGCCGCGCGGCAGACGCTCTGCCAACACCCCGAGAAACGACCCGATGAAGGGGCCCAGCAGAACCGGCATTGCGCCGGCAAGGGTCAGGTCGGTCAAGGGCGGTCTCGCGCATGCTAGCGATGGACAAGCATCTGGCCCTCTCCCTATCATGGCGGCAAGCAGAAGGACCAGTTTTCCATGACCACTCCCATTGCCGCCCCCAGTCCGGAGGCGCCCCCGCGCGACGCCGGCTTTTCGCTTCTCGAACTCATGGTCGTCGTCGTGATCCTGTCGCTGCTGGCGGTGGTGATCGTGCCGCGTGTGATCGACCGGCCCGATCAGGCCCGGGTGGCCCGTGCGCGCGCCGATATCTCTTCCATCGTCAGCGCGGTGAATCTCTACCGGCTCGACAATTTCCGCTATCCGACCACCGAACAGGGGCTCTCGGCACTGGTCAGCCGCCCCACGACCGACCCGCAGCCGACCAACTGGGCGGAAAACGGCTATATGGACCGCATGCCCGTCGATCCCTGGGGCCAGCCCTACCAGTATCTCGCACCCGGCGTGCATGGGGAGTTCGATGTATTCTCCTATGGCGCCGACGGCGCGGCCGGCGGCAGCGGCACCGACGCCGATCTGGGATCATGGAACATCCAGTGACCGACACGCTCCCGCGGCACGACGCGCGCGGCTTTACCCTGATCGAGCTGCTGGTCGTGGTGGCGATCCTGTCGGTTCTTGCTATCGGGGTCGGTCTCGGCGTCACACGGACGGGCACCGGCGCGCCGAGCGATCTCTCGCGGTTTCAGACCATGGCCGAGCGCGCCCGGTCGCTGGCGATCACCAGCCGGCAATCGCAGGGGCTCTGGGTCGATACAAGCGGGCTGACCGCCGGGCGCCGGCGAGCGGACGGCTGGGAAAAGACCGGCACAGCACAGGCTTGGCGCGGCGAGGTCCGGCTGGCGGCAACAGCCCTCTCGGGGGGGCCGGCAGAAACGGAGCCCCCGCAGATCGTCTTTCTGGCGACCGGCACCGGCTCGGCCTACGAGATCGTCTTTTCCGGCACCGGTCCCCGCACCCGCTGCACCACGGACGGCTGGACGGAGCTTGCATGCGAGACCGACTGACATCCGGCGCGCGCGGCCTGACGCTGCTCGAACTGGCCATCGCCATCCTTGTGCTGGCGATCGGCAGCATCGCAGCGCTGCGCGCCACCGACCAGTCCCGCGTGGCCATCGGCGGCGAGACACCGCGCCTGCTCGCCC
Organism: Salipiger abyssi; assembly: GCF_001975705.1. NCBI lineage: Bacteria > Pseudomonadati > Pseudomonadota > Alphaproteobacteria > Rhodobacterales > Roseobacteraceae > Salipiger > Salipiger abyssi. Next base: position 3,113,173 of record NZ_CP015093.1, on the reverse strand, counting down.
GGATCGCCGCCCGCAACCGCGCCGAAGAGCTCCGGCTCTACGGCCCGCAGGGCGGCGCGCTGCCCGACCGCGTCACCCTCGGCGGCCGGAACGTGGCCCTCGACACCCGGACCGAGACCACCCAGAGCGGGCTGGTGCGCGCGACGGTGACCGCCCGCGCGCAAAGCGGCGAAGGTGCGCAGCTGACCGTCTATCTCGCGCCCGGACGCAGGCCATGACACGCGCGCGGCGGACACGCGGCCTGACACTGATCGAGCTGGTCATTGCCATGGCGCTTTTTGCCCTCGTCGCCGTCATGGGCCTCCAGAGTCTCACCGGCATGATGCGGTTGCGCGACGGGCTCGACGCGCGCTCCCGGAGCAGTGCCGAGCTGGCCATGGCCAGCGGGCTGCTGCGCGCGGATCTCTCCGCCGCCCTGCCCCGGCTGTTCTATCCGCCCGGCGGTGGCCAGCCCCGCGCCGCGCTCCAGTCGGACGATCTGCGTCTGGCGCTGAGCACCGGCGGACAGCCCTATCTCGCCCGGGACCTGCAAACCCGGCGGCTGACACAACGCACTGTTCCGCAGCGCGTCGAATGGCGGCTGGACCGCGTGCAGAGCACGCTCTACCGCGCCAGCTGGAACAGCCTGCTTCCCGAGAGCGCCTCCCAGCGCAGCCCGGAAACGGCGGTGATCGGCGGCGTGCAGCGCCTGCGCATTCGCAGCTACTGGCCCCAGATCGGCTGGATCGACGGCACCGTGCCCCCCGCCGGCAGCCTTCCCCCTCAGCGCCGGGCCCCAGCCGACCGCGATGGCGGCATGGCGTCGCTCGAGTTCTATTCGGGCACGCTGCCGCTCGCGGTGGAGCTTACGCTGGCGATCGACGGGATCGGCGATATCACCCTGCTGGAGCATCTGTGATGCGCGGGGAACGCGGCTTCGTTCTGGTCAACGCCCTGCTGATCGTCGCCGCGCTTTCGGCGATGGCGGTGTTCCTGCTCGCCCGCGCGGAAGGCGCGCGCGCACGTCTGCAAACCGGCCTCGATGCCGAGCAGATCGAGCTCGATCTCGACGCGTTCGAAGCCCTGGCGCAGCAGGTTATCGCGCGCGACGCTCCGCTCGTCGATCACTTCGGCGAGGCCTGGGCCGAAACCGAATATAACGTCCCGCTCGCACGCGGCCAGGTGGCCGGGCGGCTGTCGGATCTTCAGGGGCGCTTCAACCTGAACTGGCTGGCAAATCCCGACAATGCACTCGCGCAGGCCGCCTTTGACCGGCTTCTGGACAGGCTCGGCGTCACCGCCTCCGTCGGCGAGGCGCTGCGGGCGGTCTTGCAGCCCGGCGGCCCCGAGGATCGGGCGCCCTATCTCCTCCGCGACCCGCAGGAGGTTCCGCTGGGCGGTGCCGTGATGATGCTCTCGCAGCTCCGGGACTTACCGGGCTTCCCCGAGGCCGCGTTTGCGCGGCTGCGCCCCTATATTGCGGTGCTGCCTGCCGGCAGTCGGTTGAATGTGAACACGGCTCCGCCCGAAGTGCTGGCCGCGTTCCTTCCGGATCTCTCCCGAACCGCGCTCGGGGCGGTTTTGTCGCGCCGCGAGACCGAGCCCTTCCGCTCGACGGATGCGTTCCTGAGCGCTGCCGGGCGCACCCCTGCCGATGCCCGGCCCGAAGGCACCCCCGCCCCCGCCGGAGCAGAGGACAGTCTGATCGAGGACGCGATCACCGTCGCCTCGCGCTATTTCGGGATCGAAAGCACCGCGACGCTCGGCACACAATCGGCCAGCCGCACCGCCCTGCTCGAACGGCGCGGGGCGGCAGAGCTGCCGGTCATCGCCTGGCGCATCACGACATGGCCCTGAGCAGCCGCCCATTGCGGCCCGGCGCAAGCTTGGGCATCCTGTGCCACAACGGCAAGACAGGCAGCGGGGACACGGTGCGCGAACCCATCCAGACGGCAGACGCAGGCGCGGGGTTCGTGCGCGCGGGGCAAGGCCAGGCCAGCGCCGATCAGGTCACACTGGTGCCGGGCATCGAGGTCGCGCTGCTGTCCCTCGATCTGCCCGGCCGGCTGCGCGGCCAGGCCCGCGAACAGGTTGCGCGGCGCCAGCTCGCCGACCGGATGGGGCTGAGCGAGGAGGACACCGCGATGCGCCCCTTCGCCCGCCCGGGCGAGGCGGACCGCTGGACCGGTGTTTTCCTCATGGCACGAGAGCGTCTCGACGCGTGGCGCGGCCTCGCTGGGCGGGCCGTCCTGCCGGATTACCTGGCGCTGCCCACCGCCGAGGATGTCTGGACCGTCGCCCATGATCCGGAGACCGCGAGCGTGCAGGTCCGGCTCGGCCCCGGCGACGGGTTCAGCGCCGCACCGGCGGTAACGCTGGCGCTGCTGGAGCGCGCGCTGGCCGAAACCCCGCCGCCCGCCGGTATTCTTCGCCTCGGCGCCCCCAGCGAGGCGCTCGATGCCTGGCTCCGCGATACGGCGATACCGGTCACCCAGAGCGGCGAAGAGATTGCCGCGCTCGGCCTGCCCGAGCCGCAGACGCTGGCGCATGGCGAACTGCTCTGCGATCTGCGGAACGATCCGCTGGCGGCACGCGCGCGGCTCGCGCGGCAGGTGCTGCCCTGGCGCTGGCCGCTGCTGCTGGCGGGGCTGACGGTGCTGCTCTGGAGCGCGGCGCAGCTCATCGCGATCGACCGGCTCGACACACGGCGCGAGGCCGTTGCGACCGCCACCCGAGATCTCGTGCGCGAGCATTTCGTGCCCACCGGCCCGATCCTCGATATCCGCGTGCAGGTCAGCCGCGCCCTGGCCGAACGCCGCAGCGCCGCAACGGGCGACGAGACCGGCGACGACCCGATTGCCCTCGCCGGGCGGGTCGCCGAGGTCATCGCCCGGTCAGAGGCACAGCCGGAAGAGATTTCCTATACCCGCGCCGGGGGCCTGACGCTTGTGCTGCGCCTCCCCGATTTCGCCGCGGCGGAACGCATCGCGACGCTGCTGGACGAGGCCGGCATCGCCGCCACGGTCGCGGAATCGCGGGCGCGGGAGAACGCGGCCGGGGTCCGCAGCACGTTTCAAATCGGCGATGCGGGGGCACGGCCATGAGCAACCGGCTGCTCGACATCCTGCTGGGCCTCACCCCGCGCGAGCGGCTGGCACTGGCGATTGCCGTCCTTCTGGCGGCCCCGCTTGCCATCGCCTTTGCGGTCGTACTGCCACTGGCCGAGGCTCGGCGGGCCGCGGAACAGGCCGAAGCCGAGGCGCTGGCCGTGGACGCCTGGGTGCGGGCTCGTGCCGCGGAACAGGCGCCGCTGCTCGCCGCGCCGGAGATCACCGCACGCGCGCCCATCGGCTCCAGCGGCATAGAGCAGCGCCTGATCCAGGGCGGGCTGCGCGATGCAGTCAGCGATCTGGGCGCGCGCGCCGACGGGCGCGTCGAGCTGCATTTCGAGACGGTGGGGTTCGTGCGCCTGGCCAACTGGCTCTCGGCGGTGCATCCGCGCTGGGGGTACGATATCGAGAGCTTCCGCGTCGAGGCCTCGGACCAGCCCGGCGACGTCGCCGCCTGGCTGACGCTGGTGCCCTGAGCGCTGACGCTAGAGCCGGGCCAGCCGCGCGGCGATGCTGGCGTGACGCCCCGCCATCGAGCCCAGCGGATCGAGCTCGGGATGTCCCTCGATCACCGTACCCAGCGCCGCCTGCGCCGCCACCAGCGAGGCTTTGCCCGCCTCGGTCTTGCCCTCGGCAAGCTGCGCCAGCCCCAGCTCGTGCTGAGCCGTGCCCTGCACCGCCAGCGCCGCGCCCCGGGCGGCACCGCTCTGGCGTGCCGCAAGGCTGGCAGCGATGCGCGCCGCCTCGGGGAAATTGCCGGCGCGCAGCTCGCTATGGGCATATTCCAGCTCCAGACGCTCGGCCAGAGGCCCGGCATCGGCGATCAGCCGGGAATAGCTGCGCCGCGCGACATCGTAATTTCCGGCTTCAAGCGCGTTGCGCGCCGTGAAATACTGTGCGCGGAAGCCCTGCTTTCCGCCCATCTGGACATCGCAACTGCCCAGGACGACCGCTGCCGCAGCCAGTAGGACCGCGCTCCGATACGCTGCTCTCTGCATAACCTGCCCGATTTTCATTATCATTGAACGGCAGGTTAGCATTCGCATGGGATTCCGTCTATCTTCGCGCTCCGAAGCCCGGAACGGAAAGGCCCGTCATGCGCATTTTGGCCACGCTTTGCACCCTGGCCGCCCTGGCCGCCGCCGGGTGGTCGGGCGTCGTGCTCTGGCAGGAGCTGGACACGCGCACAGCCGCGGCCCAGCCTGTTCCGGCCGGCGTCATTCTGACCGAAGCCGCTGCCACGGCGCCGCCCGCCCCGCCCCGCCGCTGGCCCGCGCTCTTTGGCGAGCCGCAGCCGCCCGCGCCACCCGCCCCCGCCGAGCCGACGCCACCCGCCGCGGCAAAGCCGCCGCTGGAGAGCCTCGGCTATCGCCTGAACGGGGTCGTGCGCAGCGGCAACAAGGTCTGGGCCATTGTTTCACACCCGGCGGGCGAACAACTCGTGCGTGGCGGCGACCGGCTCGGCGAAGGCATCCTGATCGACCGCATCGACACGGAAGGCATGTGGATTTCGCGCGACGGCGACACACCTGAGCTGCTGGCGTTCCCGGAATAGACCCGGCGCTCCGCACGGCGGCCCGCGCGCTCAGCCGGCCACCACCGCCTGAAGGTCGAAGATCGGCAGCAGCACCGCCAGCACGATCACCAGCACCAGCACGCCAACCAGCATCATCAGCAGCGGCTCCAGCAGCGTCGCGATGCGCTTTCGCTCGGTCGACAGCCGGTGTTCGACAAGCGTCGCCGCGCGCTCGGTCATCCGCGCCAGCCGCACCGAGGTTTCCCCCGCGAGGATCAGCTGCCGCGCCACCGGCGGCAGGAAGGAGAGCTGTTCGAGCGCCATGGACAGCGCCTCGCCCTGCCGCACCGCGCGCGATACCGCGTGGCCTTCGTCGCGGAAATCGGCAACGGTCAGCACCTCGACCGCGCTGTCGACCGCGCTCAGCACCGCATGCCGGCTTCCCAGCACGAGCGCCAGCGTGCGCATGTACTGCACCGAGGCCGACAGGCGCTTGAGCCGGCCCGCAAGCGGCAGCCGCAGAACCAGACGGTCGCGCCGGTCGCGCAGCCAGCCGATACGCGAGGACAGGACCAGCAGCACAATGAGCGCGGCAAGGCTCCCGCCCAGCAGCGGCAGGTGGGCCTGGCACCAGTCCGACACTGCCAGCACGTATTGCGTCAGCACCGGCAGCGGACGGTCGGAGATCTCGAAGATCGACACGATCTCGGGCGCGACGCTGACCATGAGAATGGCGCAGACGAGCACCGAGACGGCGGCGACGAAGGCCGGGTAGATCAGCGCCGTGGCGATCTGCGCCCGGTCGGTTCCCGCCCGGTCGAGATGGTCGGCCAGCTCGGAGAACACCGCCGCCAGCTCGCCCGCCGCCTCGCCCGCCCTCAGCGCCGCGAAGTAGTAAGGAGGAAAGCCGGCGCCGGCACGTTCGAGCGCCTCGGTCAAACTGTCGCCGTCGAGCAGCGCCGCGCGGCTGCGTGCCGCGACCGCATCGAGCGCCGGATGCCCGCCGCGACCGACCGCTTCGAGCGCCGTCTCGACCGGCAGATCCGCAGTCAGCATCACCGCCATCTGCCGGGTGAACACCGCCTGTAGATCGGCGCTCAGACGGTTGCGCCAGCCGCTCCGGCGCCAGCGCCCGTCGCCCTCTTCACGGGCCGGGACGATCTCGGAGGCGAAAAGCTCCTGCCGCGAGAGCTGCGCCGCCGCATCCGCCTCGGTCTCGGCCACGACGGTGCCGCTGCGGCGCTGGCCGCGCTTGGTATAGGCGACATACCGATACGCCCTCACGCCACGTCCCCGACGACCCGCAGCGTCTCGGTGAGGCTGGTGCGTCCGGCGGCGGCGGCGGCCAGCCCCTGCCCGATCAGGGTTTCCCCCGCGCCCAGCGCCATCTGCGTCAGTTCGGTCTCGGTGGCGCCGCCATCGACGGCGGCCCGCAGCCGCTCGCCGACCTCCACCATCTCGAAGATCCCCAGCCGCCCGGCATGGCCGCTGCCGCCGCAGCTTTCGCAGCCGCCGGGCGCGTAGAGCGTGTCGGGCGGCGGCAGATCGTGCCTCTGGAACAGCGCCGCCTGCTCGGCGCTCACCGGCTGCGGGCGGCGGCAGTCGGGGCAGAGCTTGCGCAGCAGCCGCTGCGCGATCATGCCCCGCAGCGTTGCCGCGATCAGGAAATTGTCGATGCCCAGGTCGCGCAGCCGCACCACCGCGCCGATGGCGCTGTTGGCGTGCAGCGACGAAAACACCAGATGCCCGGTCAGCGCCGCCTGCGCCGCGACACTTGCGGTCTCGGGGTCGCGGATCTCGCCCACCAGGATCACATCGGGATCCTGCCGCAGCGTGGCGCGCAGCCCGACCGCAAAGGTCATGCCGATCTCGGCATTGATCTGGCTCTGGCTGATGCCGGGCAGATCGTATTCGATCGGGTCCTCGACAGTGACGATGTTGCGCTCGTTGCGCTCTGCCAGTTGCAGCAGAGAATACAGCGTCGTGGTCTTGCCCGCCCCGGTCGGTCCGGTGGCGAGAATGATCCCGTTCGGCAGCGCCGAGAGCCGTTCGAGCAGCGTCTGTTGGGCCGTGCTGAAGCCCAGATCCGCCAGCGGCATCAGCCCGGCGGAGCGGTCGAGGATCCGCAGCACGATGCGCTCGCCGTAATGGCCCGGCAGCGACGAGACCCGGGTGTCGATCATCCGACCGCCCAGCGACAGCGCGATACGGCCATCCTGCGGCAGCCGCGTCTCGGCAATGTCGAGCCCGGCCATCACCTTGAGCCGCGACACGATGCGCCGCACCGGAACGTCGGCGCGGTTCATCACCTCCTGGAGAAACCCGTCGATGCGCATGCGCACGCGCAGCCCGCCCTCATGCGGCTCTACATGCAGATCGGACGCCCCGCTCAGAACCGCGCGGCGCAGAAGCCGGTTCACCAGCTGGATGACCGGCGCATCGCCCGGATCGTCGAGCAGATCGCGCTGGCGCGCGCCGGCGCCGCTCTCCTCCAGATCGAACAGCAGTTCGCCCGCCGCCCCCGCCGTCAGTTCCTCGTCGCGGGAGTCGTAAACCCGGGCAAGCGCCGCCTCGAACCCGGCCTGATCCAGACGCAGCAGCTCTGGCGGGCGTTCCGCCCCGAGCCGCCGCTGCGCCTCGCGCAGGCCGAGCACGCTGGCCGCCGGACCGATGATCATGCGGCTGCCCTCCAGCAGAACCTGCTGATCGCGGGCAAAGGCGAAGGGAAGCCGCGGACCGTCTGCCATCAGCCTGTCTCCTGCCCGGGCGCGTTACTGGCCGTCAAAGCGCAGGCGGCTCGGCAGCGGCGGATAATTCCGACGCTGCGCGACATCGTCGACGAATCCGGCATCGAAAGGCTGATTGAGATCGGCCCCGTCGAACGGCAGACCGGCGGGCGGCACCGCGGGATAGCGCCCGTCATCCATCGGCTGGATCGCCAGGCTGGCCTCGCGCGACTTGCGCGCGATCGCCCGCGACAGGCGTTTGCCCTCTTCCTCGGAATTGACCACCTGCGGCCGCAGCAGGACCAGCAGCACGCGCTGGTCGCGATTGGCGTTGCGCCCCCGGAACAGCCCGCCGACCACCGGCAGCTCCGCCAGGCCGGGCACCTTCTGCGCCTGCGTGCCGGAGCCGTTTTCGAGCAGACCGCCCAGCAGAATCACATTGCCGTCGCGCACCAGAACCGTGGTGCTGAGCGCGCGCTTGGCGGTGATTTCGCTGCCGGCGGCGGATTCCGACTCCGTCAGGTTCGAAACCTCCTGTTCGATGGTCATCTTGACCGTGCGGTCGGCATTGATCTGCGGCGTGACCGTGAGCGTCAGCCCGACATCCTGACGTTCGACGGTCTGGAACGGGTTCTCGACGGCGCTTTCTCCGACGGTGGAATAGGCACCGGTCACGAAGGGCACGTTCTGCGCCACGACGATCTCCGCCTCCTGATTGTTCAGGGTCATGATCGAGGGCGTGCTCAGCAGACGCGTCGAGCGCTGTGTGGCAATGGCCGACAAAAAGCCCGCGACACCACGCTCGGTATTGTCGGGCATGCCCGCGACAAAGCCCCCGATCCCGGATCGGCGGTCTCGCCATCGAGCACCGAGGACACCAGGCTGGTCAGGCTGGGGCGGTCGCCGAGCGAGAACTGCGCCCCGCCCACCACCGCGTTGTCGAGGATCGCGGCCCATTGCATCGACAGATCCGAATAGGCCGCGACGGACATCTCGAAAATCACCGCCTCGACCAGAACCTGCCGGGGCCGCTTGTCGAGATAACCGATCATCGCCACGATATCGGCGATGCGCTCCTGCGGCGCCGATATGAGCAGCGTGTTGGTCTGTGGTTCGGGCACGATCCGCACCGGGGCCTGGGCGCTCTCGCCACCGTTGTCGATGGCGCGCAGGACGACATCGGCCAGCGCCGCCGCATCGGCATAGTTGAGCGGCACCGCACGGCTGACGACATTGTTCTGCTGGGTGTCGAGCCGCGCCGCCAGCAGGCGTACCCGTTCGTAGACCGCATCGGGACCGGACACCACCAGCGCGTTGGACCTGCGGTCGACCGAGAGCGCCGCGCCCTCGGGCAGGATCTCCATCGACTCGATCACCTGCGCGACTTCGGAGGCATTGGCGTTGCGCAGCCGGATCATCTGGATCGGCGCTTCGCGCGGCTGGTCCAGGCGCTCTATCAGCGCCTCGATGCGCCGGAAGTTCTGGCCGCGATCCGACAGGATCAGCAGCCGCGAGCCCGGCAGCGGCGTCAGCACCGCCTCGGCGGCAAGCAGCGGGCGCACGACCTCGACGATATCCTGAAGCGGCACATGCCGGACCTCGATAACCCGAGTCTCGTAGGCACCGGCCCCGCCCCGCGCCGCAGGCCCCGAAGCCAGCTCGCGCGCGTTGTTCATGGCGACGATCCGGTCTGCCCCCTCGCCCTCTATCAGCGTCAGACGATTGAGCTCGAGCACTGCCAGAAACACCTCGTAGAGCTCGGCGGGGGTCATCTCGCCCGGCGCCAGGACCGTGACCGTGCCACGCACGGCCGGGTCGATCAGGAACCGCCGCCCGGTGGCTTCCGACACGATTTCCACAAAGCTGCGCAGATCGGCATCCCGCAGATCCAGCGTCACCTGCGCCGCCGCCGGCAACGCGGTGGCCCCCGCCAGCGCAACAATCGCGATGCGCGCTCCCAGCAGGAGCGACGCCGCACCGCGCCGGATACCAGAAAGTCTCACCATGGCTGCCCGCCCGTCTCTTCGGCGGGTCATTACCCGCCTTGTCACTTTTGACCTACAATAGCCGAGAACGCCCGGTTTGGCAGCGATTTATTATGATGACCGGCAGAGGCGTTACCCGATATCGACACATCGCCAACGCCGCATCCGAGATTTCCGGCCGCGCGCGGCGCACGATGCTGCCGCCAAAGTGGCCGGACGGGTCGGACGGCCCCTCTCGAACACGGACCGGGGACGCCAAAGCGCCCCCGGTCCCTTTTGCACGGTTGCGAGCGCTCAGCTGCCCTGGAATTTCGGCGCGCGCTTTTCGTGGAAGGCCAGCACACCCTCGCGGAAATCGTCGGACTGGCGCAGGCGCGAGTAGTTGTAGCCCTCGACCTCGATGGCGGTCTGAAGGTGGCATTCCTCGGCCTGGTTCAGCATCTTCTTGGCGGTACGCTGCGCCATCGGCGAGAAGGCCAGCAGCTCTTCGGCAAGCTTGTCGGTGGCCGCTTCGAGCTGGTCGTCCTCGTGGATCTCGGTGGCGATGCCCCAGTCATAGGCCTGCTGGCCGGAAATCCGGCGCGAGCGCATCACGATATCCTTGGTCCGGGTGATGCCGACGATCTTTTGCAGACGCGCCGAACCGCCGGAGCCAGGGATCTGGCCCAGCTTCTGCTCGGGCAGCGCGTAGCGGGTGGTCGGCGTCACAAGGCGGAAATCGCAGGCCAGCGAGATCTCGAAACCGACGCCGAACGTGTAGCCGCGGTTGGCCACGATCACCGGCTTTTCGCAACGCGCGGGGGCTGCGATATTGTCGGCCAGTTTCGAGACATGCTCGGGGCTGGCTTCGAGGAAGCCGCGGATATAGCCGCCCGAGGAGAAATGCTCGCCGATGGCGCGCAGCACGATGACGCGGACGCGCGGATCGGCGTCGAGCGCCTCGAAAGCGGCGCGCAGCTCGTCGCGCTGGCCCATCGAGATCGTGTTGTAATCGCCGCGATCGAGGATGATGTCGCCACGCTGGCGCGCCTCGTCCACCTCGACGGTGAAGCCGTCGAAACTCTGGCCGGAAAGATCGGTGAAATGCTTGGTCATTGTGGTCGCTCCTTGGTGTATGTGGTCAGACCGCCTGGGTTTCGGCGTCCGGCGTGGTTTCGGTGTACTCGCCCGCGATCAGCAGACGGCGCAGCAGCTTGCCGACGGGCGATTTCGGCAATTCCGTCACAAAGGTGATGCGGCGCGGGCGCTTATGCGCCGGCAGCCCGGCATGGCAATAGGCCTTGATCTTTTCGGCGGTGATGCCGGGCGTCGGCACCACGAAGAGCGCCACGACCTGGCCCCAGCGTTCGTCCGGCAGGCCGACCACGGCGACATCGCCGATGCCGTCGAGCAGCGAGATATAGCTCTCGACCTCGACCGGAGAGACGTTTTCGCCGCCGGTGATGATCATGTCGTCGGTACGCCCGGTCACGAAGAGATCGCCGTCTTCGTCGAACCGGCCCATGTCGCCGGTGAAATACCAGCCGCCATGCAGCGATTTCGCGTCGCCATCGGGGCGTTTCCAGTAGCCTTCAAAGGCCTCGTCTCCAGCCAGATCCGCGATGATCTCGCCCTCCTCGCCCTGCGGGCAGAGTGCCTCGGGATCCTTGGCCGCCGGATCGACGATGCGGATGCGTTGGTTGAGCGCCGCGCGCCCCGCCGAGCCGGGCTTGGACGGCGCGTTCTGGTGGATGGTGAAGGTATAGACCTCGGACGAACCGTAATGGTTGACAAAAAGATCCGGCTGGAAGGTCTCCTGCAACCGCTTCAGCAGCCCGTCCGACATGGAAGCGCCGGCGAAACCCAACAGCCGCACCGAGGAAATATCGGTCTGCGCCAGCTCGGGCGCGTCGAGCATGGCGTGATAGAGCGTCGGCACGAGGTAGAGGCAGCTCACCTTTTCCGCCGCGATCAGCCGCAGCGCCTCGGCCACGTCAAAGCGGCGCAGGCAGATGAAGGTGCCGCCGATGAGGCTCATGGCAAGCAGCGAGCGCACGCCCATCGTGTGATAGAGCGGCATCACGCCCAGCGTCACCTCGCCCTGGCGATAGGTGTTCTGCGCCACATGCGCCACCGCTGCCGCGCGCTCGGCCCGGTGCCGGCGCGGCACGCCCTTGGGCTTGCCGGTGGTGCCCGAGGTGTAGAGCATCAGCGAATAGTCTTCCGGCCCGATCACCGGTTTCGGCAGCGCGACCGTCGGCAGATCGGCGATCCCCAGCGCCTCGATATCGAAGCAGGCGATGCCCGCCGCGCTGGCCGCCTCCTGCGATACCTCCGACGAGACCGGCTCGCAAAGCAGCAACTTGGCCGCGCTGTCGCCCAGCACATAGCCCAGCTCTTCGGCGGTGGCGCGCCAGTTGATGGGCGTCACGATGGCGCCGGCGAACTGGCAGGCCCAATGCAGCGTCGCCGCCTCCCAGGAATTTTGCAGCGCAGTCACCACATGGTCGCCCTTGCCGACGCCCTGCTCTGCCAGCCAGGCGGTCAGCGCGCCGATGCGCCCCGCCCAATCGGCATAGCTCAGCCGCGTGCCGCCATCGACAATGGCGATGCGGGCGGGGTCGCGCTCGACGCTGGCAAGAAAGCTGGTTGCGAGATCAAACATGGTCTCCTCCTCTGAGTTCCGCCGCGGCGTCGAGCGCGGCATCAATGATCGGGGCGTAGCCGGTGCAGCGGCAGAGATGCCCGCCCACGACCTCTTCGATACGGGTGCGGTCCGCGTCCGGCTCGTCGCGCAGCAGCGTGTCGAGCGACATCAGGATCCCGGCGGTGCAGAAGCCGCATTGCAGCGCGTGGTGACGGCGGAACGCGGCCTGAAGCACCGAGAGCCGGTCGGGCTGCGGGGCGAGCCCCTCGACCGTGTCGACCTGCGCCCCCTCGGCCTGCATCGCCAGCATCAGGCAGGAGCGCGCCATGACGCCGTCCACCCGCAAGGTGCATGCGCCGCAGACACCGTGTTCGCAGCCCACATGGGTGCCGGTGGCGCCCAGCTCGTGACGCAGGAAATCGCTCAGCAGCAGGCGCGGGCTGGCCCGGCCCTCGACCTCGCGCCCGTTCAGCGTGAGGCGGATGAGCGTGGTGTCGTCCTTGCTCAAAGTTGTCATGCCGTGATCTCCCTGCGTGCCGCCTCGATGGCCCGGCGTCCCAGCCCGCGCACCAGATCGCGGCGCATGCGCGCATCGGCGTGCACGTCGTCGCGGGCGCCGAGCCCCCAGGCACAGGCGTTGAGCGCATCGTCGAGCGCGCTGCCGTCGAGCGCGTCCCAACGCGCGACCACGGGCGTGTCGCCCACGCCGCCAACACCGAAGGTGATGCTGTCGGCGGTGACCTTCGCCGCGCAGGCCACCACGGCGAAATCGCCATGGCGCCGCCCGTACTCGGCAAAGCCATAACCCTCGCCCGGTTTGGCACGCGGCAGGCGCAGCGCGGTCAGCATCTCGTCGTCGCGCCGGTCGGTCATCATCATGCCGATATGGAACTCCGCGCTTTTCACACGGCGCGACTTGCGCCGGTTCGACAGCACGACCTCGCCCCCCAGCACCGCGACGCAAAGCGGGATCTCGGCGGAGGGATCGGCATGGGCGACCGAGCCGCAGACCGTGCCGCGCGCGCGGGTCTGCGCGTGCCCGACCCAGGGCAGCGCTTTGGCAAAGAGCGGCAGCGCACCGGCCAGACCGTCCCAGCCCAGCAGCCGCGCCTGCGTCACGCCCGCCTCGATCTCGACGGCATCGCCCGCCTCGCGGATCTGTGCCGCGCGGCTCAGCCGGTAGGTGTCGACGATCACCGAGGGCGTCGCGAGCCGCATGTTGAGCATCGGCAGCAGCGATTGCCCGCCCGCCAGAATGCGCGCCGCCTCGCCATGCTCAGAGAGCGCCGCAAGCGCCTCTTCGCGGGTCTCGGCGCGGATGTAATCGAAAGGAGCCGGTTTCATGAGCGCCTCCAGAACATGAGCCGGTCGAGCAGACCGGATTTCGCCGTGCCGCCACCGGTCTGCGCCGCGAGCGCGCGGAAGAACTGGCCGATCACCACCTTGGCGGCACCATCCAGCATCCGTCCGCCGACAGCGGCGACCTTGCCGCCCACCTGCGCCTCGTAATCGTAGCGCATCCGCGTGCCGCCCTCGGGCGTCTCTTCCAGCACCACCCGGCCCGCGCCTTCGCCCGAGCCAAGCGCGCCGCGCGCACCGCCCGAGAGCGTGGCGCTTTCCGGCTCGACCAGATCGGTGAGCTTCACATCGACGGTGTAGCGGCCTTTGACCGGGCCGACGCCCAGCGTGACATCGGCGCGGAAATGCGTGTCGGTGACCTTCTTGACGCCGTGACAGCCGGGCACGATGCGCTCCAGCGTCTCGGGATCGAGCAGCGTGTCCCACACGGTCTGACGCGGTGCGGAGATCTCGACCTCGCCACTGCCGGTGAGGCCCCGCCCGCCGGGGGCTGCGGCGGGTTTCACGCCTTCGGGCGCCGCCGGTTCCTCTTCGGCGAAATGCGCGCGCAGCCGGGCGGGCGTCATCGGCAGGGTGAGAATTTCCGCCCCCAAGGCGTCAGAGGCGGCATTGGCCAGGCACGCCGGCGTGGACATGCAATTGCCCTCGCCCACGCCCTTGGCCCCCAGGGGCGTGAAGGGCGACGGGGTTTCCAGATGGTGGATCTCGGGCGCCGGCACCTCGGTCGCGGTGGGCACGAGGTAATCGGCGAAAGTGCCGGTCAGAAAGGCGCCGCCCGCGTCATAGGCGTATTCCTCGTAAAGCGCCGCGCCGATGGCATTGGCATAGCCGCCCCGGATCTGCCCGTCGACCATGCCCTGATGCAGGATGCGCCCGCAATCATGCACCGTCACATAGCGGTCGATGCGCAGCGCGCCGGTGAGCTTGTCGATCTCGACCCCGCAGAAATCGAAGATGAAGCCATGACAAAGCGAGCTGTTCACCCGGTCGGCCTCGTCCGGTGCCTCCAGTTGCGGCGGCGTCCAGTAGACGGTTTCGCGCAGCGCCTGTTCGGCGCCCTCGGGCACGGTGCCCGGCGCCCAGTGGCTGGTGGCCGCGAGGCGGGCAAAGGGGATGGGCTTGGCGCCCTCCGCCGTCACCATGCCGCCCTCGAACTGCACCTCTTCCGGGGTTACGCCCAGCATCGGCGCAGCGATGGCGGCGAGCCGGTCGCGCATGCGCGTCGCTGCCAGCTTGCCAGTGCCCGCCACGGCGGCGGCGAAACGCGAGGAGTAATTGCCCGAGGCGATGGACCAGGCGTCCTTGCCGGTGTCGAGATCGGTGCGCACCTGCACCGCCTCCGCCGGCAGGCCCAGCACCTCGCCCACGACACCGGCCAGCACCGTGCGGTGCCCCTGCCCCTGCGGCGCCGAGGCGACATGCACGCTGACCGAGCCCAGCGGATCGAGCGCCACGGTCGCCGTGGCCTGCGCGCCGTTCTTCGGCCCGGATTTCGCGCGTTCCTCCTTGGTCAGAACGGTGGAGACATAGCCCATGTTCGACACAGACGGCTCCACCGCCACCGCATAGCCCACGCCGTAAAGCCGCCCCTCGGCCCGCGCCGCGTCGCGCCGTTCCAGCAGCTCGGCGAGCCGCGCGTCGGTGCGCCCGATCTCCAGCGCTTTCTGATAATCGCCGCTGTCATAGAGCGCGCCCGAGGCGGTGCGATAGGGAAAGGCCTCCGCAGGGATCAGGTTGCGCTCGATCACATCGAGCGGGTCCAGACCCAGCGTCTCGGCGATCTTGCGCATCAGCCGTTCCAGCGCGAAATAAACCTGCGGCCCGCCGAACCCGCGCACCAGCCCGGTGGGAGTCTTGTTGGTCACCACCACGCGGTTGCGGATGCTCAGGTTCTGGATGTCATAGGCGCCGCACATATTGCCGTGCATCCGGTAAAGCGTCGCCGGTTCCGGCGCGCGGATATAGGCGCCCACGTCTTCGAGCTGATCCCAGTCGAGCGCGGTCACCCGGCCCTCCGCGTCCACAGCCGCCGCCAGCGTCGTTTCGCGGTTGGTCGCCGAAACGGAGGCGGTGAGATGTTCCAGCCGGTCCTCGACCCATTTCACCGGCGCGCCGGCGACACGGGCGGCGACCGAGGCCAGCACGATATAGGGAAAGATCCCCTGCTTCACGCCATAGCTGCCGCCCGAAGACGGCGGCGTGCGCAGCCGCAGCCGGTTGCCCGGCACCTTGAGCGCGCGCGAGATCACCGAGTGGATCGAGAACGGCCCCTGGAAATTCGCGGTGACGTCATAGGCCTCTTCGAACGGATCGTAAGCGGCGATGAGCCCATAGCATTCGATGGGCGTCACGGCGTTGCGCGGATAGGCGACGGAAATCTCGACCCGGTGCGCGGCCTCTTCAAAGGCCGCCTCGGGATCGCCGTAGCGATAGCTGCGGTCCGAGACCAGATTGCTGCCGACGCTCTCGTGCAGCACCGTCTCACCCGCCAGCGCGTCGCGGGGCGCGACCACGGCAGGCAGCTTTTCATAGACCACGTCGATCAGCGCCAGCGCGTCCTCGGCGATGTAGCGCGTGCGCGCCACCACAAGCGCCACCGGTTCGCCGACATAGCGCACCCGGTCCTGCGCGATGGGCCAGCACTCCATGGGCAGGCGCACGCCGACCATCAAGGGCTTGGTCAGCGCCGCCACATCCGCGCCGGTCAGCACCGCCACGACACCGGGCAGCGCCTGCGCCGCCGCGATGTCGAGCGTGATCTTCGCATGCGCCTCGCCCGCGCGCAGGATCGCCAGATGCAGGCAATTGCCCGGCTCCGGCAGATCGTCGACGAACTGCGCGCGCCCGGTCAAAAGCGCCGCGTCCTCGACGCGCTCGGGCGAGCGGAAAGTATCTGGCCGTACCGTCATGCTCAGGCCGCCCCGATCACGCCCACGTCCTGATAGACATGCTTGAGTTCGCAGAAATCGAGCAGCGCGTCATAGCCGTGCAGCCGCCCCAGCCCCGAGCGGCGGTAGCCGCCGGTCTCGGCCTCGGCAAAGAGCTTGTTGTGATCGTTGATCCAGACCGTGCCGTTGCGCAGCGCGCGCGCCAGCCGCCAGGCGGTGTCGCTCTGCCGGGTCCAGACCGAGGCCGAGAGCCCGTAGACCGTGTTATTGGCCTTGGCGACCGCCTCGGCCTCGGAGCCGAAGGGCTCCATCACCAGCAGCGGGCCAAAGATTTCCTCCTGGACGAACCCGGCATTGTCGTCGCTGTGAGCGACCAGCGAGGGCGACATGAAGGCGCTGCCTTCCGGCCCCTCGCCCACCGCGCCGCGCAGCACCACCTCGTCGGCGGCATCGAACGTGGCCTCGATCTCGGTCCAGACCTTGTCGCGCGAACCGGCGTCGATCAGCGGGCCCATGGTGACGCCCGCCTCCAGACCGTTGCCGATTTTCGCAGAGGCCAGCGCGGCAGACAGCGCGGCCTTCATCTCGTCGAAGCGGCTTTCATGCACCAGCACGCGGCGCGCGGCGGTGCATTGCTGGCCCGAGATGATCAGCGCGGCGCCCGCCAGTTTCGGCGCGATGGCGGCGACATCGGCGTCTTCCATCACCAGGCAGCAGGATTTGCCACCGAGCTCCAGCGAGAGCTTTTTCATCGTCGGCGCGGCGGCGGACATGATGCGCTGGCCCACGAGGTTGGAGCCGGTGAAGCTCACCACATCCACATCCTCGTGGGTGGTCATCAGCTCGGCGATCTCGTGGCCGGTCTCGAAGAGCAGGCTGACGACACCTGCCGGCACATCCGGATCGGCGATCAGCGGCGCCATGCAGCGCGCGGTGAAAAGCGCGGTCTGCGGCGCGGGCTTGGTGATCGTGGTGCAGCCCACCGCCAGCGCCGGCGCCAGCGAACGGATCAGCAGCACGGCGGGCGCGTTCCACGGGATGATCAGCGAGGCCACCCCCGCCGGTTCGCGCAGCATGACCGAGATCTCGCCCGGTGCCACTTCCAGCGCGTGGCCGGGATTGTGACGGGTGAGGCCGGCGTAATAGCGGATCTCGGAGACCGCGCCGCCGATCTCGCCACGGGCCTGCGCCAGCGGCTTGCCATTGGTGCGGGTCAGCAGCTCGGCCAGGGCTTCGGTGTCGCGCTCCATGGCATCGGCCCAACGCAGCAGCACCATCTGGCGCTGGCGCGGCGACTGCGCCCAGAGCGTCGTGTCGAAGGCGCCGCGCGCGGCGGCAATCGCCGCCTCGGCCTCGGCCCGGCCGCCCGCCGGGAAGCGCCCGACGATCTCGCCGGTGGCGGGATTGACCGAGAGCGCCTCGTCCCCGGCATCGCAGGGCTGGCCGGCGATGGAATGGGTGGCGGCGTAGCGGGGATTGCTCAGATCATTCGGCAACTTGAAATCCTTCCTTCGAACGAGGGGTGTCTTCGGACTTGGCACGGGGTTCGGCGGCATCCTCCGGGCGGCGCGATTGCAGCACCAGGAGCCCGGCAAAGACCGCGAGGCCGACGATATCCGTGGTGAGATCCGGCACGATCAGCATCACCGCAGAGGCAAAGGCGGCGAGACGCTCGATCCCCCGGCTGCGGCGCAGATGCATGCCCACCACAGAGCCCGCCAGCGCATAGACGCCCAGCATCGACGTGGCGGTGACCAGCATGATCTCGTACCACGCGCCATTCATCACCAGCGCCGGGTTGTAGACAAAGGCGAAGGGCACGATGAAGCCGGGCAGCGTGAGCTTGAACGCGGTCAGGCCGGTCTTGGTACTGTCGGTCTTGGCCAAAGCCGCCGCCGCGTAGGAGGCCAGCGCCACAGGTGGCGTGACGAAACTGAGCAGCGCGAAATACAGGATGAAGAGGTGGATCGAGAGCACGTAGATGCCGAGCTGCGACAGCGCCGGCGCCATCAGGATCGCCACCATGATATAGGCCGAGACCGTGGGCATCCCCATGCCGAGGATGATACAGGCGACCATCACCGCCAGCAGCGACAGCAGCATGGAGCCCTCGGCCAGCGACAGCACGAAGCCGGTGAATTTCAGCCCGATGCCGGTCTGCACGATGATGCCGATGATCAGACCGGCGGTGGCGCAGGGAATGGCCACGACGATGATCGCATAGGCCGACTGCTCCAGCCCCTTCAGCATCGAGCGCGGCCCGATGCGGGTTTCCTTGGTGATCAGGCTCGCGGCGATGGCGGTGACAAAGGCATAGATGGCCGACATCATCAGCGAGGAGCCGTTGACCATCATCCCCACCAGCACCACCAGCGGCGCGAGCAGGTGCAGGCGCTTGAAGATGCCCTTCCTGATATCCGGCAGCTCGGCCTTGGGGATGCCGCGCAGCCCGTCCTTCTTGGCGGTCAGATCGACGGCGAAGAGGATCGAGAGATAGTAGAGCAGCGCCGGAATGGCCGCGCCGGCAAGGATCGTCACATAGTCGAGCCCGGTCAGCTCGACCATGACGAAGGCGGCGGCGCCCATGATCGGCGGCATAAGCTGCCCGCCGGTGGAGGACGCGGCCTCGACCGCGGCAGAGAAATGCGGCTTGTAGCCGAAGCGGCGCATCAGCGGGATGGTGAAAGTGCCGGTGCCGACCACGTTGGCCACCGCCGAGCCGTTGATCGAGCCCATCAGGCCCGAGGCGATGACCGCGCTTTTCGCGGGGCCGCCCCGGGTGCGCCCGGTCAGGGCAAAGGCCAGGTCGATGAAGAGCTGCCCGCCCCCGGAAAGCTCCAGGAAGGTCGCGAAGAGGATGAAGTAGAAGATATAAGAGACCACGGCGCCCATCGGGATGCCGAAGATGCCGTTATTGGAGAGCACCTCCACATCGACAAAGCGCGACATGTCCATGCCGGAATGGCCGATGGAGACCGGCAGCAGATGGCCGAAGAACCCGTAGGCCACAAAGATCCCCGCGATGACAAAGAGCCCCATCCCGGCCACCCGCCGCGTCGCCTCGAGCAGCGTGGCGAGCAGCGCCATGCCGGCGACCACATCCCATTGCGTCGGGCGGTCGACAAAGGCGATGCGCATCAGATAGCGCTCGTGATTGGCAGTGAGGTAGATCAGCCAGGCCAGCGTCACCGCGACCCAGGCCAGATCCATCGCCAGCCGCGCGGGGCTGCGCGCCTCCAGGCTGCGCCCGAAGACCAGCAGGCAGATCGCCCCGAGTATCAGGATGTAATGCATGTGCAGCGGCAGCGGCTGCAACACCACGCTGTAGAGTTGCAGCCCGGTGATCGCCAGGGCGATCGCGCGCGTTGCCGTGTTGAGTGCCTTGTCCATCGCGTTTCCTCCGGCCGCATCGGGGCGGCCACCCTGTCGCAAAATATGCGCGGCCTGCGGTCAGAGACCGGGGGCCTCGCGGTCCTCGCCTGCGGATCCGCTTTGCGGCGGCATGGCGCGCACCGGGATCCTGGGGCGGAAATCGTCGGTCCGGACGCGGGCGCCGATGCGCCCATGCATCCCGCGCGGCAGCGGGGCGCCCTGCCCCGCGCCCGCGCGCCTCGGGAGGACCACAAGGGAGGTCAGGGTCTTCACCGGACAGACCGCCTGCGCGACATGCCGAACCTGACGTCTCATGTTGTCCTCCCCCTCGTGCCGTTCCCTGCCGGTGGCGGCGCCGCGTGTCCGCGGCGCCGCCTGGCTCTTGCTTACCGGATCAGTTACCGGTGCCTGCCTCGTCGAAATAGCGCTTGGCGCCCGGGTGCAGCGGCACATTGCCGTTGCGCAGCGCCTCGCCCGCCTTGGCCGGATCGAAGGCCGCGAGCGACGCATGCGCCTCGCGGATGCGGTCAGGGTTCTCGCAGACGCCCTTGACGATGGCATAGGCCACGTCATCCGACATGTTGGCATTGGCGATGACGCCGGTCGGGTAGCCCACCGAGGGCACGTCCTCGGTCACGCCTTCGAATTCGCCGGCTTCGACCGCCAGACCCGGCTGGAGACCATACTGGTCGGCCAGCGCCTGCATCTGCTCGTCGCCGAGCGCGATGAACTTCACCTTGCCGCCGAGCGCCAGCTCCATCACGTCGGGCTGCTTGTAGCCGATATTGTGGATGAACACGTCGGCCTGACCGTCGCGCATCTGCTGCACGGCCACCGGCAGGTCCACGTTGGACACGCGGCCGCCGGCCTTCTGAACGGCCTCATAGTCGAGCCCGTAGGTTTCCAGCGCCATCCGCGCCAGCGCCTCGCCGGCGCCGCCGCGCTGCACCGTCACCAGGCGCCCGCCCTTCTCGCCGAGATCGGCCAGGGTCTCGATGCCGGCATCCTTGCGCACGACGATGCCCAGACGGTGCGGACGGTTCAGACCGCCGAAGAGCGAGCGGATGTTCTCGGCCTTCTCGTTGAACACGACCTTGCCGTTATAGGCCCAGTTCGACAACGCCGAGAAGCTGAGGCCCATATCGGCCTCGCCGCGGTTGACGAGGATCGGGTTGCCGACACCGCCCTGATAGGGCAGCACCTCGACGCGCGAGCCTTCGGGCAGGTTTTCCTGCGCCAGCTCGGCGATGGCGGTTGCGTAGATATACCAGCTGCCGCCCACGTTGAACGAGGCCATTTTCAGGCTCACGGGCGATTGCGCGCGCAGCGGCACCCCGGCAAGGCTGCCTGCAACGACAGCTGCGCCACCGGCGATGAGCGATCTGCGATTGAGTTTCATCTGGTTTCCTCCCTGATGTTCCGAACGAAGAGCCGGTCCGGTATCGGCGTGGTGCCCTCAGTCCCTGCGATACGCGGAACCGGGGATCGGTGGATGCTCCCTTAGGAAGTCTTGGTTAACCTCGACTCCCAACCCGGGGGTTTCGGCGGCACGGACACAGCCGTCCGATCCGATCTGCGGGGCCCCGCGCACGAGATCGTCGCGCAGGGGGTTGTAAACTGAGACATCGGCCTCGAGCCAGCCGCCACCCTCGATGGCGCTGAGAAAATGCAGCGTGGCGGCGGCGTTGAGCGCGGTCATCGAGGCGTGCGGGTGAATGTCGAGCCCATTGGCCAGCGCCATGCCGGCGATGCGCAGCCCCTCGGTGATGCCGCCGGCCTTGGACAGATCCGGCTGGATCTCGGTCACGGCGCCCGCCGCGATGAGCTGAGCAAAGTCCTGGCGGGTAAAGAGGTTCTCTCCCGCCGCGAGCGGCACCGTCGCATAGACGGCGGCATCGGCGTAGCGGCGCTGCTCCTGCGGCATGAAGGGCTCTTCCAGCCAGCGGATATCGAGCTCCGACAGATGCGGCATCATCCGCAGCGCGTCGCGCGGGCTATAGAGCGAGTTGGCGTCGCTGAGGATCGCCACATCCGGCCCCAGAGCCGTGCGCAGAGCGCTGAGCCGCGCGACATCGCGCTCGACGCTGTCGCCGATGCGCTGCTTCACGGCGCGGAAGCCCTGTGCCACCAGCCCGCGCGCCTCGTCTGCCAGCGCCTCGGGCGCATCCCAGCCGAGCGCGACGCCGCCGGCATAGGCGGGCACCGGCTTCGGCGCGCCGCCGAGCAGCCGGCAGAGCGGCCAGCCCACGGCCCGCGCGCGCAGATCCCAGAGCGCCATGTCGATGCCCGAGATCGCCAGCGCCGCGGCGCCGGAGCTGCCCTGCGTCAGTTGCAGCGCCCGCGCCATATGGCGGTTGAGCGCGACCACATCGCTGCCGTCCTGCCCGACAAGCCCTTCGGCGAGACTGTCGTTGACCATGGCGGCAATGGCGGTGGGGGCGCGGCCGTGATGCGCCTCGCCCCAGCCGGTCAGCCCCTCGGTGCTGCGCACCCGCACCACCACCGCATCGCGCTTGACCGTGCGCCCGACGCCGAGGCGCACCTGCGCGTGCTCGGGCAGCGGCACCGAGACCGCATAGGCGGTCACATCGGCGATCCGCAGCGCGCCGCGCGGCGCCTCGTGCAGGCGCTCCTTATGCTCCGCTGAGAGGAGCTCAGTCATCGCAGACATCCCAGTCGGGGCGGCTGTCGTCGAGCACCGCGTCGAGGTCGATATCCGCCTCGCCCGGCACGCTGATTCGCTTGAAGCGGAATTCCGGCGCGTCGAGCGGCACGGTGGCGTCCATCCCCATCTTGGCGCCATAACCCTCGTCGGTGGAGGGGTCGAGCTTGGAGCCCTGGGTGCCGCCGAGCACGACCATATCGCGGTCGGCCTGGAAGCGCGTGGCGACGGCCCACTCGACCATCTCGGCATCGAAGATATCGACATCCTCGTTCACCACGACCACATGCTTGATGTCGTAATGCGCGGCAAAGGCGGCCATGATCACGTTCTTGGCCTCGCCCGGCTGACGCGGCGCCATCTGCACATAGAGGTGATACCGGCAGGTGCCGCCGGGGGCGAGATGCACGTTCTTCACGCTCGGGAACATCGCCTGCATGGTGTTGAGGATCGTCGCCTCACGCGGGATGCCGCCAAGGATCAGATGCTCCAGCCCGCCGCCCACGATGGTGTGGAAAAGCGGCTGCTTGCGGGTGGTCACCGCGTCGATCTCGATCACATGGCGGTCGGCGCGCGGGCCGTAATATTGCGGGAACTCGCCGAACGGGCCTTCGGGGCGCATGGTATTGGCAAGCAGCCGGCCCTCGATGACGATCTCCGACTGCGCCGGCACAAAGATATCCTTGCCGACACAGCGCACCACGTCGAGCGGCGCCCCGCCGAGCGCGCCGGCGATCTCCAGCTCGTCCACGTCGATGGGCACGATGGCCTGCGAGGCCAGCAGGCAGGCCGGCGAGGCGCCGATCACCACGGCAACCTCGAGATCCTTGCCCGCCGCCTCGGCGGTGCTGAAATAGTTCAGCGTGTGGCGCGGCAGCAGCAGCGCCCCCAGCTCGCGCGGGCCGGAGACCTGGAGCCGGTGGATGGAGACGTTCTGGATGCCCGTCGCGGGATCCTTGCAGATCATCAGCCCGGCGGTGATGTAGGCGCCGCTGTCATGTTCGTTATGGGTGGGGATCGGCAGCAGGCGGGTCAGGTCGACCTCATCGCCCTCATAGACCTTGTCCTGGCAGCGGGCCCTGGTCACCTCGTGGCTGGGCAGCGGGTGCGACGCGGCCTTCTGGAACTCGCTCAGCAGCGCGTCGGGCGCGATACCGAGCGCCTCGGCCATCCATTCGCGGCGCGACAGCAGGCCGGAAATCACCGTGCCGGACTCGTTGCCCTCGGGCGCCGGCGCCACCAGCGCCTTGCGACCGTCGAGCCGGTTGGCCAGCCCCGCCACGCCGAATCGCAGCGGCATGCCGGGCTTTGCGGTGGCCAGACGGTCGCTCGCGTGCAGATGAATCAGCCAGTCCCGCAGATCCATGTCCCGGCGCGTCTGGGGTGCCGCAGCGGCATCGACGCTGTGCGTTTCTTTGAAAGCGTTCATGCTGATCCTCCCGTTGCGCCAGACGCTAAGGAGGCACAGCAATACTTTCTATTAATATCGAATGATCGAAGGTATAGCGGGTTGCTATGGGGCATCACCGCATCCGCACCAGAGAGGGAAAGACCGATGGAACTCAGGCAGCTGCAATATTTCACCGTGGTCTTCGAGGAGGGCTCGGTCACCCGCGCGTCGCAGCGGCTCAACGTGGTGCAGCCCGCGCTGAGCCAGCAGATCTCCAAGCTCGAGGAAGAGCTGGGCCGGCAGCTCTTTACCCGCACCCCCAAGGGGATGGTGCCCACCGAACAGGGGACGGAGGCCTATCAGCTCTTCAGCGGCATCCTGCGGGATCTGCGCTCGGCCTGTCAGAAGCTCGAAGAGGATGACGGCCAGGTGCGCGGCACGGTGACGCTCGGCGTCGTCACCTCGGTGGCCAATAACGCGCTGGTCGACACGCTGCTGGGCTTTCACCGGAAATACCCCGACGTGCATGTGCGCGCCACCGGCGGCTATACCGATGAGCTGAACGAGATGCTGCGCGCCGGGCAGCTCGACCTGATCATCATCAACGTGCCGCCGCAGGCGCGCACGCCGCAGATGACCGATATCATCTGCGAGGATCTCGTGCTGATCGGTGCCGCCGATACCGCGCAGCCGCTGCCCGAGCCCGTCGATTTCGCCCGCATCAACGAGTTGAAACTGGTCATCCCCTCGGTGCGCCACGGGCTGCGCGCCATCATGGACCGCGCCGCCTCGACCGCCGGCATCGCGCTGGCGCCGCGCATGGAGTTCGACGACCTGAAGCCGATCGAGGATTTCATCTCGCATTCCGATTTCTTCACGATCCTGCCGCCGCTCGCGGTCAGCCGCGCGCTGCGCTCCGGCCAGCTCAAGGCCTACCGGATCACCCCCGCCATCCCCCGGCGGCTGGTCTGCATTACCGCCGCCGACCGTCCGCTGTCGCGCGCCGCGACCCTGCTGATCGATGAGCTGCGCGAACGGATGATCGACTTTTCCTATGACGTATCTGTTTCCCTTGAGGACAGAGACGGCCCGGCATAGCGGTTCGCGATACCCCCCATTGCATCAAAGATCTTGTTTCCTCCCCTCGCCGCTTGGCACTCTGCGGCCCGGGAGGACCATTTCATGGCACGAAACAACCGGCTGATCGTCGGCATTTCCGGCGCTTCCGGCGTCATTTACGGTATCCGGCTGTTGCAGATGCTGCGCGATCTGCCCATCGAGAGCCATCTCGTCATGTCGCGGTCCGCCGAGATTACCGTCGCGCACGAAACCGACTGGAAGATCGCCGATATCCGCGCGCTGGCCGACCGCTGGTACAAGCAGGAGGATATCGGCGCCTCGATCTCCAGCGGCTCGTTTCACACGCTGGGCATGGTGGTGGCGCCTTGCTCGGTGCGCTCCGCCTCCGAGATTGCCAATGGTGTGACCTCGACCCTGCTCACCCGCGCCGCCGATGTGGTGCTGAAGGAGCGCCGCCGTCTGGTGCTGATGCTGCGCGAGACGCCGCTGCATCTGGGCCATCTGCGCACGCTCACCACCCTGGCCGAGATCGGCGCCATCATCGCACCGCCGGTGCCCGCCTTCTACGCCAAGCCCGAGACGCTGGACGACATGATCGGCCACACGCTGGGCCGGGTGATGGACATGTTCGATATCGAGACCGGCACCGTCAAACGCTGGAAAGACGACGCCTGAGCGGTTTCACAGGCAGAGCGCCACCAGTTTGTCGCGCGGCTCCGCCGCGCCTTTGCCCTTGGGCGCCAGGGCCGCGAAGCTGTCGAGATTTCCCGCCATCGCGGCGGCCCGGTCGGGGTCCGCCTCGACCAGCGCAGGCTCGGCCACCAGCAGCCCCTCGTAGAGCGCAAAGAGCATGTCCTGCTCCAGCCGTTCGGCCTCGATCTCCCATTTCTGGATACCGGCGCGCAGGGTTTCGCGCGGCGCATCGGGGCAGACCTGCCAGCCCTTGAGCCGCCGCCGCACCGCGCGCAGCGGGCGCACGATCTCCGCATGCCAGGCGGCGACCGCCTCGGCGCAGCGCGCGGCCCCTGCCCCGGTGATGCACCAGCCCTCGGAGCCCAGCCAGAGCCCGAAGAGCAGCAGGTTCACATCCGAGCCGGTCTCGTCCTGGATTTCCAGACAGACCGGCGGCACGCCCGACCGCCCGTAGCGGTCGAGGGAAAAGCGCCAGAACGGATGCGCGTCGGGGTCAGGCTGAATAGGCATCGCGGTGCCGGATCGTCACATTGGGCAGGTCCGAGACGCTCCACGCCCCCGACTGCGCCATGGTGACGGCGAATTCCTCGCGGATCAAGCCGGCGAAATGGCTGCCGCCATCATCCCCCAGCGCCGCCAGCGCATAGAGGAAGGCGCGACCGCAAAACGCAGCCTCCGCCCCCAGCGCCAGCGCCCGCGCCACGTCGAGCCCCGAACGCACGCCGCTGTCGAAGAGCAGCGTGGCCTTGCCATCCACCTTGTCGCGGATGATCGGCAGTACGTCGGCCGGGCTCGGCGCCGCGTCGGACTGGCGCCCGCCATGGTTCGAGACCAGAATGCCGTCGACCCCGGCCTCGACCGCCGAGACCGCATCGTCGGGATGCAGCACGCCCTTGACGATCAGCGCCCCGTCCCAGACCCGGCGCATGCGGGCGATCTCTTCCCAGGAGAAGCTGCCCACCAGCTCCTTCTGCACAAAGCCCGCCACCCGGTCGAGCGTCGGCTTGCCCTCGACATAGCGGTCGATATTGGCGAATTTCGGCGCCCCGTGACGCAGCAGTGCCATGCTCCAGGCGGGGGCTGTGGCCACCTCCCAGACGGTGCGCGGGGTGGGCCGGAACGGCACCACCAGCCGGTTGTTGAGATCGCGCGGACGCTTGGCGCGCACCGGTGCGTCGAGCGTGGCGACAATCGCCGTCACCCCCGCCGCCTTGGCGCGGGCGATCATGTCGAAGGTCACCTTGTGGTCGTCGCGCGGGAAGCCGTAGAGCTGCAACCAGGTGTTGCCGCCGGCGACCGAGGCCACCTCTTCCATGGTGGAATTGGCCAGCGTGCCGGTGATGTAGGGAATGTCCCCGTCCTTCGCGGCGCGCGCCAGCGACAGGGTGGCGCCGGGCCAGATCAGCGCATCCATACCCGTGGGCGCGATGCCGATGGGCGCGCTGTAGTTGCGCCCGAACAGCGTGGCGGCGGGATCGGCCTTGCGCAGATCGCCATAGCGCGGAACGATCTCGATGGCGTCGAGCGCGCGGCGGTTGACCTCGACACCCCAATCGGCGCCGGTGCCACCCTGCACGAAATCAAAGGCGAATTTGGGAACGCGCCGGCGGGCGCGGTCCTCGAGGAATTCATAGGTGGGCGCGGCATAGGTCATCTGCGCCGCGCGCCCGCTGCGCGACCCGGGGCCCCAGGCGGATTTGGCCATGCTCGCCCCCGTCAGTAGTCGCAGATGACGTTGACCAGCGCCTGACGCCCGGCCCGCGTCGCGGCAAGCGCCTCTTCCAGCGCCGGGCGCAGCTCGGCCACGCTCTCGACCCGCAGGCCCAGCCCCTCGGCGCCGGCAAGGCTCTCAAAGGCCGGTGCCGGGCTGAGATCCGCCAGCATCCGCCCCCCCCCGCGCGAGGAATGCCCCTCGGGGTACATCGCCAGCGTCGAGTTGCGCACCGCACCGTGCAGCGCGTTGTTGAAGATCACCGTCAGCACCGGCAGCCCCTGCGCCTGCGCCACCCAGTGGCTGGCGGTGGGATTGGTGAAGATATAGGCGCCGTCGCCCATGGTGCAGATCACGTCCCGCCCGGGCTGTGCCAGCTTGATCCCCAGCGCGGCACCGAGGCCCCAGCCAAGGCCGCCCGCAGGCGACAGGCCGAAATAGCTGCCCGGCTCGGTGCGCTGGCAATGCTCGACCCTGAGCGGGTATTCATTGACGATGGCGGCTTCCGGCGAAGCGATCTCGCCGATCACCCGACTGATATATTCCGGCGTCAGCGCCTCTTTCGGCTCGCCCTTGGCACGGGTGGCAGCGCGGTCTGCTGCGATCCTGGCCGTCAGCGCCTCGCGGCGCGCCTCGCCCTTGGGCAGCGATGGCCCGAGGATGTCGAGCAGCCCCTCCAGCACATCCGCCGGGCGCCCGGCGAGCGACATGTCGGAGCGGAAGCTGCGCATCGGGTAGCGGGCAAAGACCGGGTCTTCGCCCACATGCACGATCTTCGCGTCGGCGCGCGGCTCGGCAAGCTGCGGCACCCAGGGCACATCGCAATCCAGCACCAGGATGAAATCCGCCTCGCGCACCCAGGGCATCGGATCGTGACCGGCCTCGAACGGGTGTTCGGTGGAGATCGAAACAAAGCGCTGGTGATAGCTGGTCACCGGCACGGCATAGCGCTCGGCGAACTCGGAGAGCGCGTGGAAGGCCGCCGCATCGCGCCCGGCATTGGCGGTGACGATCAGCGGGTTTTCCGCCTCGCGCAGCCCTTGCGCGATCTCTTCGAGCTGCGGGCGCGGCACCACGGGGGCGGCGACCGGCGGGCGCGGCGGGATCCGCTCCTCGCTGCGCGCATCCTCGGCGGCGATCACATCGCGCGGCAGGGTCAGGTAGACCGGCCCCTTGGGGGTGGATTCGGCGATCTCCAGCGCACGGTTCACCACGTCGCGCACCTGATCGGCCAGGTGCAGCTCATAATCCCACTTCACCGCTTCGCGCAGCATGCCGGCCTGGTCGAACATCTCCTGCGCCCAGTGGATATAGCGGGTGCGGGTGCCGTGATGGCCCTTTTCGGAGAACGGCGAGCGCCCCGCCATCAGCAGCATCGGCACCTGTTCGCGGCTCGCATCCAGCACCGCGTTGATGGTGTTGGCGGTGCCCACGTTCACATGCACCATGACCGCCTGCATCCGCCCGGTGGCGAGATAGACCCCATGCGCCATGGCCACGGCGGTGTTCTCATGCGGCACGACCACCGGCTTCGGCAGCGCCCGCCCGTCGACCTCGGCCTTGCAATAGGCTTCCACGATGGGAGGAAAATCGGTGCCGCCATTGGCGAAGAGAAAGTCGATCCCGGCGGTCTGAAGCTGTGTGAGCAGCGTATCGGCAGCCGAAGGCGCCGCAGTCTGCACCGCATCCGTCAGATGTTGATTCATGGATAATCCTCCTTGGCGCAGAGTGTCGGCCTCCGGCGCCTGCGGTTCAAATAGGAATTGCTTCAGCAGCCCATAGCGAATTGCGATAGCAGACCCGACACCCTCATAGCGCAGGCGTAATACCCAAGGTCAGCGGCGCAGCCAGCCACCGGCAATGGCCACAGCCGCGCCGGGCGCATTCACGCGCTGGGGCGGGGATCGGTCGGGACGCGGTGGAATGGTGGGTGATGAGAGACTCGAACTCCCGACATCTTCGGTGTAAACGAAGCGCTCTACCAACTGAGCTAATCACCCGACCTGCGAGGGTTTAGCCAAGCGCGCGGCCTGTTTCAAGACGCATCAGCGTTCCCTCTTTCCGAAAATTCCGGCTTTCACATTGCCGCCCGGCGCCGAGCATTGGCACAGCCCCGGCGACAGCGTGTGGAGGGGCGGAAAAGCAGAAAGGGCGCGCTCCAGCCTCACCGGCGAACGCGCCCTTTCGGGAAGAATGGTGGGTGATAAGAGATTTGAACTCCTGACATCTTCGATGTGAACGAAGCGCTCTACCACTGAGCTAATCACCCGGTAGCGGGTCTAATAAAAGAACCGCGCGAGAGGTGCAAGAGGCCAATCGCACCCTTTTTCGCGGTTTTTCGCCCGCATCGCGTCAGGCGCCGTCTCAGGCGCGGATCGGGATCAGATGGTTGTCCCAGGCGGCCTCTGCCCGGCGCAGCGGCGTCGTGCCGCCCTGCCCCACCAGCATCACACCGCCCAAGCCGTCGCTGGCGATATAGCCCTTTGCGTGGCGCGCCAGACCGCAGATATCGGCGCGCGAGACGACGCCGAGAAAGGCGCCCTGGGAGGAAAACCGGTGCATTCGCCCGCCGCGCGGCGAGGTGATGGCGATCTCGGAGCCGTCACCGGAAAACGCCACGCTGCCGGCATAGCCGTCCATCGCCAGCTCGTCGCCCAGCGGCGCCTCGCACAGCACCGGATCGCTGCCCCGCCGGTGCAGCCCCAGCAGCGGCGGCGCCATGCCCGGCTCGCCCTGCCATTGCATGGCAAAGCCCACCAGACCGTCCGGGCGCAGCGCCAGGTGGCGAATCGAGTTCTGCGAAAGTTCTTCAAGCTCGCAACGTTCCAGCACCGTGCCGTCGAAGGCGGTGTAGACGAGGCTCGGACGCATGGTGTCGAGATTGAGCTTGGTGCGGTCCCAGCGGTCGGTCTGGATGCCGCCATTGGCGATGACCAGCGTTTCGCCATCGGGCATCACCCGCAGATCGTGCGGCCCGACGCCATGGGTCTCGAACTCGCCGATGCGGCTGTAATTGGCCTGCACATCCCAGATCCCCACAAAGCCCGCGCTGTCCTCGACCCGCTGCTCGGAGGTGTAGAGCCGCGTGCCGTCGGGCGAATAGACCCCGTGGCCGTTGAACTGCCGGTCTTCGGGCGCGCTGAGCTGATGCAGCACGGCGCCGTCGCGGCAATCGACCACCAGCGCATAGGTGCCCGGACGGCGGGCAAAGCCCACGGCCTCGGCGCGATGCGGATGGGCCGAAGCCGCATGGCCACGCGCCGGCAGCGGCACCCGGAACGCCTCGGAGCCGTCCTCGCGCAGCCCGGCGAGCATATAGCTGCCATCGGGCTGTTTCGCGGCGGCGAGATAGGCCGGATCGCCCACCG
This sequence comes from Salipiger abyssi, assembly GCF_001975705.1. Taxonomy (NCBI): domain Bacteria; kingdom Pseudomonadati; phylum Pseudomonadota; class Alphaproteobacteria; order Rhodobacterales; family Roseobacteraceae; genus Salipiger; species Salipiger abyssi. The sequence continues at coordinate 3,082,708 of NZ_CP015093.1, read as the reverse complement.
CCGCCCAGCCCACGGCGGGGCTGGCGCCGGCGGCGAGCAGGCTTGCGAGAAAGCTGCGGCGGGTGGTCATGGTGTCAGTCTCCGTCCTGCGAGTTGAAGCCCGGGGTCAGCCCCAGCGGCAGGCCGATCTCGAGCTCGATGGCATCGGCCAGCGCGCGGATATGCTGCTGCACGATCTCGACGCGCAGCCGCGCCGACGGGTCGTCGATATCCTGAAAGGCCGGGTCGGTGACGCGGTCCGCCACCTCGCGCAGCCGCGCCATGGCGGCCTCGGTCTCGGGCAGTTCCCAGTCGGCGAGCGCATGGGCGAGCGCGGCGGCGGCGGCGGCATCCATCACCACGTTGCGCAGGCTGCGGCCCGAGCGCCAGGCCTCGGCTCGCGCCGGGCGCGGGCGCTCGAACGTGCCGAGCGGGCGGCCCAGCCGCGTGTCGGCGGTGAATTCGAGGCTGGAGAGGATCTGGGTGTAAAGCGCCCGCAGCGCCTCGTCTTCGGAGAGATAGGTGGTGTTGCCCTCCTCCCCGGCGCTCCGCAGCACATCGGCAAAGCCCTCACGCCAGCCGCTCTCCAACGCCCCGGCCTGGGCGGCGAGATCGGCGGTGATGGTCTGCACCAGCGTGCAGGCGTAGCTGCCGGCCTCGTAGCCCGAGAGATCCTCGTCATAGAGCATACGCTCCAGCGCGAAGAGCCCGCGCGCGGCGATCGAGACCTCGGCAAAGGCCTGCGGATCGCGCCCGGCCTCTTCCTCGCCGGAGATCATCCGCGCCAGCGTCTTGGGGGTAAAGCCCCGCGTATCGGGCCAGAAGGCCACCGAGAGCGCACCGGTTTCCGAGGGGCCCATGCGCACGTCGCCGATCTCGGTCCAGGCGTCGAAAGCCGCGTTCCAGGGATCGCGCAGCGCGGGCGCGGTGCAGTCCTGCTGCGCGGCATCGGCCAACGCCTGCGCCTCTTCGGTAAAGCCCGCATAGCCGGGCAGGATGTGATCGGTAAGCGCCTCTTCGACCCCGGCCACGGCGGGCGTGGCGGCGAGGCTGGCGCAGAGCATAAGAGCGTATCGCATTCAGAGACTTTCCAGATATCGGATCAGCGCGGCACGGTCCGCGGGCGCCATGGAGACCACCGCGTCGCGATGGGGCTGCGCCTCTCCGCCATGCCAGAGAACGGCTTCGAGCAGCGACCGCGCACGGCCGTCATGCAGGAATGTGGTATGCCCCGATACCGCCCCGGTCAAGCCGATGCCCCAGAGCGGCGCGGTGCGCCATTCCGTCCCGGTGGCACGCCCCTCGGGGCGGTGATCGGCAAGCCCCTCGCCCATGTCGTGCAGCAGCAGATCGGAATAGGGCCAGATGAGCTGAAAGCTCTGCTCGGGCTGATCCTCCAGCCGGGCGGTGACGAATTTCGGGGTGTGGCAGGCGGTGCAGCCGGTGTCGTAAAACACCTGCTTGCCGCGCAAAACCTCCGCATCGCCGGGGTCGCGGCGGGCGGGCACCGCGAGATTGGCGGTGTAATAGCTGAGCACGTCGAAGGCCTCGGCAGAGATCTCCAGCCCCTGCGCATTGCCGCCATGGGGCGCCTCGCGGCAGGCGCTCTGCGCGACGCTGCAATCCCCCCAGAGCGTCGGCACCAGCGGCGTGGCGATGCCGATATCGCCGGAAAACGCCGCCGCCGATTGCTCGCGGATCGTCGGCTCGCCCGCCTTCCAGCCGAAGCGGCCCAGCACCGCGCGATCATGTTCGCGCGACCAGACCAGCGACGCGCGCCCCGAAATGCCGTCGCCATCGGCATCCTCGGGATCGGCCAGCGCCAGGATGTCGGCTGCCGGGATCGCTTCCAGAAGTCCCAGCCCGATCATCGGCGGCGCCACGCGCGGGCTCAGCATCGCATCCTCGGCGAGCGGGCCATAGGCGAGATCGGCGGCGCGATAGGTGGGTTTGCGCAGATGCGCGGTCTCGCCGCCCGAGAGCGGCACCGCGATCTCTTCATAGCGGACCTCAAGCCGGTATTCTCCGCGATGCCCGACCGTGCCGAACTCCTGCAACTGGCCGCCATAGACCGGGTCCGGCGCGGTGGCGATCCAGCCGGCGATGGCGGGCATCTCGGCCTGCGGATCGGCGGGCACCGAGACCCGCAGGAACATCGACACCGCGTCGTCCCCCGGCCCTTCGGGCGGGTGGCCGCGCCCGTCGCGGATATGGCAGGCTTGGCAGCTGCGCGCGTTATAGAGCGGCCCCAGCCCGTCGGAGGCCAGGGTCGAAGAGGGCGAGGAGGCCCAGAGCTTCTGGAACAGCGCGTCGCCGAGGGCGAAATCCATCCGCCGCGCCTCGGGCATATTGGCCGAGGGCTGCGCAAAGGCCTGCGCAGCGCGCCGGCCCGGCACGGTGGCGGCGCCGCCGGGACGCGCCTCGAAGCGCTCGGCGGCGGAGAAATCACGCGCGGGCGCCGTGACCGCAGCAATGCGGGCACGCTCTTCCGTGGTGCGGGGAATGATGGTGAGATGCGGATCGCCCGGATCGGGCAGCACGGCCTCGGCGACCGCCACCGCGCCGCTTGTCAGCAGCGCGGCGCAGAGAGCAAGCTCACTCGGCCTCGTCCATCGGCGAGGCATTGAGAAGCGCATAGCGTTCCTCTCCAATCTTGCCGTAGAGCTCAAGCTGGGTTTCGAGGAAGTCGATATGGCCCTCCTCGTCCGTCATCAGCTCTTCGAACAGGTTCTTGCTCACGTAATCGCCGACCTTTTCGCAATGCTCGCGGGCTTCCTTGTAAAGCGCGCGCGCCTCGTTCTCGGCGGCGAGATCGGCCTCCAGCGTCTCCTTCGGCGTCTGGCCGATGCGCAGCGGGTCGAGCTTTTGCAGGTTCGGGTGCCCGCCGAGGAAGATGATCCGCTGGATCAGCTTGTCCGCGTGGTGCATCTCCTCGATGCTTTCCTCGCGGCTTTTCTTGGCCATGTGGCCCAGGCCCCAATCCTCTTGCAGGCGGTAATGCAGCCAGTACTGGCTGACGGCTGTCAGCTCGGACCGCAGCGCCTTGTTGAGGTATTCAATGACCTTTTCGTCGCCCTTCATATCGGTTTTCCTGTGTTTTTCCGCGCCGTTTGAGGCCACGGAGTTCCATGGGGACTTCCAGATTGTCGTTTGAGCGCATGGTTTGCAAGAAAAGCGGCATACAGCCTCCGCAATCGGCCGCTTTTCCGAGGGCATGATAAATCTTGCCGGGGGTGATGATCGCCCGCGCGTCCGAGGCGCGCATCCAGTCGATGGCGGCATGAATGTCGCGGTCGCTGATGCCCTGGCAACTACAGACGATCATCACGTTTCTCCGCTTACTGGAAAACGGCGTTCGGGTTATCGAGGCTGTCGGAGCCTTCGAAGTCGATGTCGCTGATATCGAGCGTCGAGACGATGCGCTCGATGGTGCGCGTCTGGTCGATCAGCGCGTCGACACCGCCCATCACCAGCGCCTCGCCCTTCTCGTCACCGGCGGCGAGCATCTGGTCATAGGAGAACCCGCCCTCGGCGGCCTCCTTGATGTCACCCAGCTTTTCCATCGTGGTGTCGAGCTTGGCCTTCATCTCGGCATCGAGATCGGCATCGGTCTCGGCCACAAGCGCGCTCAGCGACGGGCCCTCGACGGTGCTGCCGTCGATGCGGGTGTAGCTGCCCAGATAGACGTTCTGGATGCCCTTGCCGTCGTAATAGTGCGAGTTGTGGGTGTTGTCGGAGAAGCAGTCATGCTCTTCCTCGGGATCGTTGAGCATCAGGCCCAGACGCATCCGCTCGCCGGCCTGCTCGCCATAGGAGAGCGAGCCCATGCCGGTCAGCATCGCGGTGATGCCGGCATTCTCGTCTTCCATCACGGCCTCGCGGGCCTCGCCACCCTCGCCCCATGCGGCGACCATCTCTTCGAGATCCGAGACCAGCAGGTCGGTGGCCGCTTGCAGGTAATCCGCACGGCGGTCGCAATTGCCGCCGGTGCAGTCGTCGCCGGTGACGTAATCGGTATAGGGGCGCTCGCCCGCGCCGGGGCCGGTGCCGTTCAGATCCTGCCCCCAGAGCAGGAATTCGATGGCGTGATAGCCGCGCGCCACATTGGTCTCGATCCCGTCGGCCTCGTTCAGCGTATCGGCGATCAGCTCGGGCGTGATCTCGGAGGCATCCACCTCATTGCCGGCCAGCGTCACCTGCGGGTTGGCGATGACGTTCAGCGCGGCATATTCGTTCTCGTCGGTCGGACCGCCATAGGAGGCATCGACATAGTCGATCAGCCCCTCGTCGAGCGGCCAGGCATTCACCTTGCCCTCCCAGTCGTCCACGATCGCGTTGCCGAAACGGTAGGCCTCGGTCTGCTGATAGGGGTTGCGCGAGACCAGCCAGGCCTCGCGGGCGGCGGCGAGCGTCTCTTCGGAGGGGTCGGCGATCAGTGCGGCGACGGCCTCCTGCAACGCCTTGGCGGTGGTCAGGCTGTCCTCATAGCCGGCCTCGGCGATATCGGCATAGGTGTCGAGCACCGCGGCCTTGTCGGTGGCCGCCAGGGCCGGCGTTGCCAGAAGCAGCGCGAGTGCGGTGGAAGTGGCGAGTTTCATACAGTGTCCTCGTTGGCGTGTCTTGGTCGTTGGGTTGGCTGACGATGGCGTCACTTGGTCAGGATCAGTTTTCCCGCCTTGGTGATCCGGAGGGTATAGACCTGCCCGTCCAGCTCGATCTCGGCGATATTGCCGCCTGCCGTCAGGTCGCGCGCGGTGTGGCGCGGCAGCGCCGGCGTTGCGGTGTCGGCATTCACTCTGCTTTCCATCATCGCACTGCCCCCTGCCCTTCGATCCGGTCGAGCAGTGCCTCGAGCCCGGCCTCGGCCGGCCAAAAGCCACCAAATACCAGGTGAAGAAGGTCATCGCTGTTACGGCACGGGCCACTGGCCGGGGCGCGGTTCCTATTCTCGCTCATCATCAGCCTCCATGATCGGTTCATATCGGGCTGCCCCGTCGATTTCGCAGGGTGGCTGGACAGGACCAAAACTGAGCAAAAGAATCGGGAAAGTCAACCTGACAAATTAAGTCATCTTTTTAGACAGCAGAAAAAGCCCTGCGGAAACCGGGCAGGCCAGACGATATGCGGGGAAACGCGGCGCAGCGGTATCGGCCCCCTGACAAGGAAGAGGCGGCCTTGGGAGGCCGCCTCTTATGCCTTGCTGGACACGGACAGGTTATCCGTCTTGCCAAGGATCGTCGTCGCTGTCCTTGGCGCTGGTCATGGCGAATATCACCACAGCGATAACCGAGAGAGCGCCCAGCCCGGCGATAAAGATATCGGTGGGCATGGTTGACTCCTAGCTACGTTCATCTTCACAACCGGTCGCCCCCTGCACGAGTTCCGGAACTTTTTCAGGGAATCGCGGGTTTTTTCTGCAAATTGATCCAAAGGGGAGGGAGCCGATGCTCTACAGTCTTGCCGAGATGCTGAGCTGGCGCGCGCGCACGGGCGGAAAAGAGGCGATGGTCACAGACATGCTGTTCGACCTGCGGAGCCGTCATCTGACCTACCTGTCGCTCGCGGTGGACGGCCCGCCCGGCGGGCAGGCGCTCGCGGCGGCGTCGCGGATGGGACCGCCCGACATGGAGGCACGCGCGCTGCCGCTGGAGATCAGCGAAGAAGAGCTGGCCCGCGCCCCGCATTGGGATGGTGGCGATACCGCGCAGCTCGACGCGCTCATGCTCGCGATGCCGCCGCTTGTAGTGGGGCCGTTCGGCGCCACCCATGCGCCGCTCGCCATGGCGAGCTATGCCGCCGGGCAGGCCGAGCCGCAGGACGACGACCCCCGCGCCACGGAAGCGCTCGACCGCTACGAGCGGCTGACCCGCTGGCTCGGCGGCCCGGTCTTCGCCCGCGATGGCGAGGTCGGCAGCCTGTCCGATCTGCTGTTCGACTTCGAGGCGAACCGGATCAATTATCTCATTGTCGACAATGGGAAATTCTTCGGCCACCAGCAGCGCGCCCTGCCCTTCACCGCATTGGCGCACCGGGCGCCGGGAGCCAAGGGCGGGCATCTGGTTCTGGATCTCTCCCAAGCCGAGGTCGAGGCCGCGCCGGAGGCGCAGACGGTCATATCCGACGCCTGACCGGCCCCTAGTTCCAGAGTGCGGCGCCGGCCTCCTCCGCCTCTGCCTCGGCGGCGGGAAGCTGTGCGGCATTCTCGTGCCCGGCCCGCGCCGCCGCCACCAGCGAGCGGAACAGCCGGCGATGCGCGCGGCGATAGATCAGATGTTCCGGGTGCCACTGCACCCCCAGCGCGAACGGGTCGCTCATGCGTTCGATGGCCTGCACCATGCCGCCCTCGTCGCGCGCGGCGACCTGCAAGCCGTCGCCCAGCCGATCCACCGCCTGGCTGTGCAGCGCATTGACATAAAGACATTCCGCCCGCGCCGAATGCGCCAGCAGCGTGCCGCTGCCGATCGAGACTTTTTTGCGCGGCAGGATGGTGCGGATATTGCGCGAATCGTAGACCTGATAGGCATCCTGGTGCAGCGTGCCGCCCAGCACGATATTGAGCATCTGCGAGCCCCGGCAGATCCCCAGGATTGGCAGTTGCCGCTCGAAAGCGCCGCGCAGCACCTCCTGCTCCAGCTTGTCGCGCGCCGGGTCGAGCCGCACACCGACGCGCAGCTCGCCGCCGTAAAGCGTCGGCGCGATATCGTCGCCGCCGCCGATCACCACCCCGTCGACCGCGTCGAGATCGACCTTGCGATAGCCCGTCTGCCAGCGCAGCGCCCGCCCGCCCGCAAGCCGGATCGCCAGCGCCATCAGCGGAAACACACGCCAGCCCGAGCGGCGCGACACCGTGACCCCGATCACCGGCCTCACAGCCCCGCCTCCAGCAGCAGTTCCTGCACCTTCCAGGCCCAGTCCGGACGGATCGTGGTCAGCGAGGCGCGGTGCTCACGCCAGGCGGATTTGAGGCGCTCCAGCAAGGTTGTGTTCCCCGCCACCCGCTCGACCAGCACCCAGCGGTTCCACTCCCTGGCCAGCGACCAGTTCGGCTCGTCGATGCGGCAGTCGGGCAGCCGCCAGTGATAGGTGGGCCGGGCCGAGATCTGCTCCATATCCATCACCCGCGCCACCCGCGTGCGGTCGATCTGCGCAAACAGACAGAGCATGTCGAGCCCGTGATTGCGCGAGGGCGCATGCTCCAGATAGGTGTCGATCAGCTTCGCCATGGTGGTCGGCGCCCCCGGCGCCGCCAGCCGGTCGATCAGCGCACGCGGATAGGGATCGACCCAGGGCAGCAGCCGGCGCGACATGTCGATCCCGGCGATGCGGCGCAGGTGGTCCTCGACCAGCGCATAGGCGGTCAGCACCGGCGCGATATCGTCGAAATCCAGCGACACCGCCTCGGGATTGAAATGCACGCCGAAACCGAGCAGCACCCCGCCGGAGGTGCCCGTCGCGCCCGCCTCGGCCAGCCGGTCGAGCGCAATGTCGAGCTCGGCGATCTGCGCGATTTCCAGCGGTTTGGAGACGATCTCCACCGGCACCACATTGCGCGCCAGATCGCGCAGCTGCCGGCCCAGCCCCTCGTATTCCAGCTTCAGCAGCGGCCGGCTGTCGAGATAGATCTCGAAATCGCCGAGGCGGCTGTCGGTCACCTGCCATTGGCCCGGCACCTGCTCGCGCGCCTCACCGCCCAGGCTCCGGCTCAGCAGCGCCGCCACCCGCGCCTCGGTGAGCCCGGACAGCTCGATCTCGACGCCGACATGCCGCGCGCGCCCGTCAGCCGTGTGCGGGCGCGGCAGAGGCAGGACCGGCGGCGGATCAGAAATCGCGGACATTGGGCACCCCGGTCGGCACGGTTTCGTCCGGTTCGAAATCCTTCAGCGCAAAGTCCACCCGGACCCGGTAAATCCCGCCCTCAAGCCCCTGCTCCAGCGTGCCGCCGAGCTGCATGGCAAAGGCCTGGATCAGCCGCGAGCCAAGCCCGGCGGGCTCGATATCCATCTCGGCCTCCTCCTCGGATTGCGCCGGCCCTTCCAGCGCGGCGGTGTTGGTGATCTCAAGCACCGCGCCGCCGTTGTCGTCCCGCACGAAACGCACCGAAACCCGCGCCTGGCGCTCGCCCTCGGGCGGGGCTGCGTATTTCATCGCGTTGGTCAGCGCTTCGGCGGTGAGCAGCGACACCGGCACCGCCTGATCGGGCACCGCCTCGATCGGATCGAGCACGGTCTCGACCTTCACCGGACGGCCGCTGATTTCGGTCATCTGCGCCATCTGCTGCACCAGATCGCCGAGCAGCCGCCCGGCATCCACATGGCCGAGATCGTCGGTCTGGTAGAGGTTGCGGTGGATCGTGGCGAGGCTGCGGATGCGGTCCTGCAAGCGGTGCAGCACCATGCGCGTCTCGGACGCCCGCGCCTGGCGGATCTGCATGTTCATGATCGAGGAAATGAGCTGGAGGTTGTTCTTGACCCGGTGGTGCACCTCCTTGAGCAGGATGGTCTTTTCGCGCAGGGCGTTTTCCTGCTGCGCCTCATCGCGCAGGATCCCCTCGGCCATGTCGAGGAAATCGTCCTCCATCTCTGCCAGCTCCGAGGGCATTTCGCCGCGCACCCGCAGATCGGCGATGCGGCGGGTGCGGGCAAAGGTGCGCATGCGCCGCGACAGGCGTTTGACGTGGCGGATCACCAGCCGGTTGACCGCCAGAAACGCCACGATCACCGAGGCCGCCCACATCAAGAGCGGCAGAGCCTTGGCGATGCCGCTGACGGTGATCGCCTGCGCCTCGGCATTGTCGCGGCTCCAGATCCCCAGCGCATGCACCATTCCGGGCACCAGCGGAGCAGCGGCATAGACGCGCGTCGTGCCGTCGGCGCTGCGCGCGGCAAAGCTCTGCGCCCGCGCGCCCACCAGGCTGGCGAGATCGAGATCGGCGGGCAGAAGCCCGGCGACATTGTCGATCCCCTCGCGTGAGGAGAGGATCTCGCCATGTTCGTTGATCGTCACGAGATCCTCGAAATCCGCCGGCACGTCGTCGCCCTGCCGGCTCGGCAGCAGCGCGGAGGGCACCGAGAGCAGCACATGGCCGGCAAGCGAGCCGTCGTGGAAGAACGGCTCGGCAACGACGATGACCTCGCGCGCGCTGATCGGCGCCGAGCGGTTGAGCCAGGCGGTGGCGCCAGGCGTCTCGATCAGCGTCTGAAGCCGCGGTGAGTTGCGGCTGTCGAGCCCCGCCCCTGCCGAGGAGCAGGGAATCCGGCCGTCATCCGTCATCAGCGCGGCAAAGGAATAGCCCGGCGATGCGGTCAGATAGGCGGAGAGCTGCGCCGAGCACTCCTCGAGATCGTCGAGCTCGCGCAGTTCCTGCCCGAGCGTCGCCCCCAGCGCCTGCGCGACGCCCTGGGCACGCAGCACGGTTTCACGCTCGCCCACCGCAGCGGCCTCGGTCAGCGCCACCAGCGAGAGCTGCGAGCGCAGGCGCGTCTCCTGCTGGAGCTTGGCGGTCTGGAAATACGCCACGACGCCGATCGGCACCAGCGCCAGGGTCAGAAAGAGGATCATGCGCGCCGCAAGCCCCATGGGGCGCAGGCGCGGGCTGTCCGCAAGAGTCATGGCGTTCCGTTCGTTTCCCTCAGACGTCCCGACCGCAGCAGCGCGGCTCAGCCCAGCACACCGCCCGCGCGCCCCGCGGCCACAACGGCCATGGTCGCCTGGTCGGTCATCTCAAGCTCGTCCTCATCGTCGAGCTTGAGCAGTTCGGCCAGCCGCGCACGGGCGCGGTTGACTCGGCTCTTGATCGTGCCGACGGCAACGCCGCAGGTCTCTGCCGCATCTTCATAGGAAAAGCCCTGCGCGCCGACAAGGATCAGCGCCTCGCGTTGTTCGTCGGAGAGCTGCACGAAGGCACGGCGGAAATCGGCCATTTGCAGGCGCCCGTCATGGGCGGGCTTTTCCGACAGGCTTTCGGTAAAGATCCCCTCGGCATCAGACACCTCGCGCCCGGCCTTGCGCCGGTTCGAATAATAGGTGTTGCGCAGAATGGTAAAGAGCCAAGCCCGCATATTGGTGCCGGCCTCGAAGGTGCCGATCTTGGTCCAGGCCTTTACCAGAGTGTCCTGCACCATGTCGTCGGCAACCGCACCGTTGCGGGTCAACGACAGCGCGAAGGCGCGCAGCGCCGGGATATGACCGACAATCTCGTCGCGAGGGTCGGCACTCATTTGGGATCCCCCTCTGTCGGGTCGCTGCCCTCGTCCTGCGCGCGCAACTGAGCGATCAGGTCGAGAAACCGGTCGGGAACGGCTTCGTCCAGCATGTCCTGATAGACCCGCCGCAGGTTCTCGTCGATCACCTCGGTGTCTTTGTCTTTTCTCCGCGTCTGACCCATAATTGTCCTTACTGCTTTCTGCGGTGCCCGCGCACTTTTTTTCCACTCTGCGGGAACCAATGCAGATACGATACGTTTGGTTCCCGAAAAAACGCAAAAAGGGAAGTTCATGATGACAAAGGGTGACCTTAGTCAGGGCATCGGGGCCGCGCTGCCCTATCTGCGCCGCTATGCGCGCGCGCTGACCGGCAGCCAGAGCACCGGCGACAACTATGCCGCCGCGACGCTCGAGGCCATTCTCGCCGACCGCAGCGCCGCCGCCGAGGCCAGCACGCCCAAGGTCGGCCTGTTCCGGGTCTTCCACGGCATCTGGGCGACAACCGGCGCGCCGGTCGCGAGCGAAGACAGCGGCGCGATCGCCAAGGCGCAGGACCGACTGTCCAAGCTGACCACCAACAGCCGCGAAGCGCTGCTGCTGCACACGATCGAGGAATTCAGCCTCAGCCAGGTGGGCGAGGTCATGCAGATCTCCACCGAAGAGGCCGATGAGCTGGTGCGCATGGCCCGCCACGAGATGGCGGATGCGGTCTCGGGCCGGGTGCTGATCATCGAGGACGAGGCGATCATCGCCATGGATCTCGAAAGCATCGTCGCCGATCTCGGCCACCGGGTGACGGGCGTGGCCCGCACCCGCGACGCGGCGGTGAAGCTCGCCGGGAAAGAGGCACCGGATCTGGTGCTGGCCGATATCCAGCTTGCCGACAATTCCTCGGGCATCGACGCGGTGAACGACATTCTCGGAGAGCTGGGCGAGCGCCCGGTGATCTTCATCACCGCCTTCCCCGAGCGGCTGCTGACCGGCGAACGGCCGGAACCGGCCTTCCTGATCTCCAAACCCTATTCCGAGGATCAGGTGCGCTCGGCGGTGAGCCAGGCGATGTTCTTCTCCTCGACCGAGACGCTGAAAGCCTGAACGCTTTCGCCTCGAAGGTTTCAAAGGGTGCCCGTTTCGGGCGCCCTTTTTTGCGTCGGGCAATCGCCTGCTCCCGAAGCGGGCGCCTCCTTCCCGCAAAGAAAAACCGCCGCGCTCTAGCAAGCGCGGCGGCTGTCTGTGCAGCTATGATCGTTCAGGCCTTGCGGACGAGCCGCATGACCAGGGTCACCACGAAAAGCACCAGGAAGATGAAGAACAGCACCTGTGCGATGCCCGCCGAGGCGGATGCGATGCCGCCAAAGCCGAACACACCGGCCACGATGGCGACGACGAAGAAGAGAAGAGCCCAGTACAGCATAGCGAATTCCTCCAGTTGACTGCTGTTTTGGTTAAGAGAGAGAGCGAGAGAGTGAGCTGCCTCAGACAGAGGCGCGGGCGCTGCGCGGCCCGGCGATCAGCCAGATGATGAAGCCCAGAAGCGGCAGCACGATCACCAGAAGCGTCCAGAGCACCTTGGCACCGGTGCTGGCGCGCGAACTCAGGATCGAGACGATGGCCCAGATGTCGAGAACGAGGACGATAAAGCCCCCAATACCGGCAAATTCCATGGCGAAGCCTCCTTTACAGTCGGTTGCGGAAGACACACGCCCTTTGAACGGTGGCGCACGGCCTCCGCCGGGGCAGCCGCCCCGAAGGTCTTCGGACTTCCATGATTTCCTTGTCCCCGGCCCCATGCCGGGGGTCTGCGTTAGAAACGCCGCGTCTCACGAAAAGGTTCCCGCGCCGTCATCCAGCCCGCGCGCGTCTTAGAAATTAAGAATTCCCTTCGCGGCGGCTTTGCCCGAGGCTGATCTCATGACTTAGGAGGAGACCCCGATGTTCCGCAGCGCCTGTATCGCCATCACCGCCGCCACCCTGACGGCCCTGCCCGCCGCCGCCGACACCCCGAGCGCGGCACAAACCGAGCAGATCCTGGCGATGCTCGCAGAGATGCAATGCGAGATGGACCCCGACGATATCGAGATGGAAGACGGCGGCTACGAGCTGGATGACGTCTATTGCGCCGACGGTCAGTACGATATCGACCTCGACGCCGATCTCAATGTCACCAACAAGCGCAAGGAATAACCAGACCCGGCCGCCTCACTCTCCCGGCCGACAGACCGGCGCCGCCCACCTCTCCCGGGCGGCGCCGTTTTTTATGTCCGGCTGCCTCAGGCCAGCGAGGGCAGCCAGAGCACGATGGCGGGGAACGCCACCAGCAGGCCGATGGTCACCGCATCGGCGATGAAGAAAGGCGTCACGCCGCGGAACACGTCCTGCACCGACAGATCCGGGCGCACGCCCGCGACGACGAAACAGTTGAGCCCGATGGGCGGGGTAATGAGGCAGAACTCGGCCATCTTGACCACCAGGATGCCGAACCAGACCGCGCACATCTCTCCGCTCATGCCAAAGGTGCTGTCGGCAGCCAGCACGTCCTCGCCGCCATTGAGCGCCATCACCGCAGGATAGACCACCGGCAGGGTCAGCAGCAGCATGCCGATCGCGTCCATGAACATGCCCAGCACCGCATAGGCCAGCAGGATGCAAATCAGGATCACCATGGGCGGGTAATGCAGCGACGCGATCCAGTCGGCAAAGGCCGAGGGCAGATCGGCGAAGCCCAGAAAGCGCACATAGATCAACACGCCCCAGATGATGGTGAAGATCATGATCGAGAGCTTGGCGGTCTCGATCAGCGCGTCCTTGAACTCCGCCCCGCGCATGCCGTGCAGCAGCGCCATGACGAAGATGATGAAGGCGCCCACCGCACCGCCCTCGGTCGGCGTGCCCCAGGCATCGCCGAACGGGTTGTAGACAAAGAAGATGATGATCACGACCACCGCCACGATCGGCAGCGCCGCCGGCAGCGACGCAAAGCGCTGCCCCCAGGTGAAGCCCCTGACCGGCGGGCCGAACCCCTTGATGGTCAGCGCCAGCACGACGATCAGCGTGCCGTAAACCACCGCCGAGAATGCGCCCGGGATGAACCCCGCCAGCAGCAGCTTGCCCACATCCTGCTCGACGATGATCGCGTAGATCACCAGAATCGCCGAGGGCGGAATGAGCGACGCGAGCGTGCCGCCCGCCGCCACGACGCCGGCGGCAAAGCGTTTGTCGTAACCGATCTTGAGCATCTCGGGGATGGCGATGCGGGCGAACACCGCCGAGGTCGCGACCGAGGCGCCCGACACCGCCGCAAAGCCTGCCGTGGCAAAGACGGTCGAAACCGCGAGCCCCCCCGGCACCCAGGCCAGCCAGCGCTTGGCCGCCTCGAACAGCGCCTTGGTGAGCCCGGCATAATAGGCCAGATAGCCGATCAGGATGAAGGTGGGGATGAGGCTCAGCGCCTGGCTTGCCACCTTGCCATGCGGCACCTGACCGGCGGTCTTGACCGCGACAGAGATCGCCCAGCCCAGCATTTCGGGATCGTAGCTGCGCTTTTCCCAGAAGATCCAGACCAGCCCGAGCAGCCCCGCGAGCCCGGCGGCAAAGGCCACGCGCATGCCCAGCACCACCATGACAAAGAGCCCGCCCGTGACCCAGAGGCCGATTTCAATGGATGTCATGCATCATGCCCCTGAATGTGCTCCGCCTCTGCCGCCGCCTGCTCGGCCACGCTCTGCACCAGCGGCACCGCCACCGGCGTCTCGAGCCCCAACACCAGCGCGCGGCCATAGCCCCAGAGCTGGAGCACCAGCCGCAGGCACATGATGAAGAAGGCCACCGGCACGATCAGCTTGGCCGGCCAGAGCGGCAGGCCGAGGTCGATGGTGGAATCGCGCGACCACATCGGTGCCGCGAAATCGAAGCTGCGGTCGAAATGCGCCCAGCTGCCCCAGACCAGCGCCGCCATCAGCACGAAGATCCCGAAGGTGGTGAACAGCTCGGCCAGCCAGAGCGCCCGCCCCTTCAGCTTGCCCACCACGATATCCATGCGGATATGCCCGCCATTGCGCTGCACATAAGAAATGCCGAAGATCGCGATCAGCGGCATCGCCATCTCGATCCAGTCGACATAGCCGCGCAAAGGCTCGTTGAAGAGCTCGCGCCCGCCGACCGAGATCACCGCCAGGCACATCAGCCCGAAGGCGCCCAGCCCCGAGACAAAGGCGGCGACCCGCTCGAGACGCTCCAGCGCCCGGTCGAGCCGGCTGAGCGTCGATCCGTCGGTCAGTACGGCGGAATGTCCGGCCATGGCGAGATCCTTCCTTGCGGTCGCCGGGGACGCAGAGGCCCCGGCTCACGGCCGGGGCACGGAGATGCGGCTGGCAGTCCCCCGCCCCGGCCCCTCCTGGCCAGGGTCAGTTCGACGCGCGGGTCTCTTCCAGCGTCGTCATCACCAGATCGTAAAGCTCCTGCGCCGGAAGCCCCTGCGCGCTCAGCTCTTCGATCCAGGCCTCATGCGTCGGCGTGCCGGCGATCTCGCGGAACTTGTCCAGCTCCTCCTCCGAGATCATCACCTTCTCGACGTCTTTCTCTTCCAGCACGCTGTCCCAGCGCGCCAGCAGCTCGCCGTAATTGGCCAGGTAATGGTCCAGCGCCGCGGGGATCGAACTGTCGAGCGCCTCGCGCTCGGCATCCGACAGCGCATCATAGGCATCCATGTTCACCACCACCGGGCAGTTCACGGTGCCGGGGTTGAGGTTGGCGGTCCACCAGTCGGCCTCGTTGATCGTGCCGAAGGAGAGATGCGCGTGCTGTGCAAAGGAAGCGGTGTCGATCACGCCGGCCTCCATCGCCTGATAGACCTCGGAGGCCGTCATCGAGGTGGGCACGGCGCCCACCGCCTCGAAGGCGCGGCCGATGCCGCCGGTGGCGCGCACCCGCATGCCGTCGAATTCCGCCAGCTCGTCGCGCGGCTCGCCGGTGCCGACGAGATTGTATTGCGGCATCGGTGTAGGCATCAGCAGCTGCGCGCTCCACTGCGCCATCTCATTGGCCACTGCCGGATGCGCATAGACCGCCTGCGATACCGCCAGCTCCTCCTCGAGCGTATTGACGCCCAGGAACGGCAGTTCGAGCACGGTGATCGCGCGGTTCTTGTCCGGGTGATAGCCGGCGCAGAACTGCGCCATCTCGAAGGCGAAGATCGAGATGCCGTCGAGATTCTCGGTGTTCTTCGACAGGCCGCCATAAGAGATGTTCATGGTAAACTCGCCATCGGTCTTTTCCTCGACCAGCTCGGCGAGCTTGTGCACATGTTCGGTAAAGGCGCGGCGCTTGCCCCAGAGCGAGACGTTCCATTCGGTCGCCATGGCTTCGGTGGCGAAGGCGACGGTCAGCGCCGAGACGCATACAGTGCTCGTCAGTCGTTTCATTGGTTCTCCTCCCAAATCGCGGCGGTTGCCACCGCCTTGGCAGCGAACGTTAGAGCATCGGCCAAACGACGCAACCCCGATCCCGAGTCGCCGTTACGTCGCCCTGCGGCGGCGTTGGGCGACCGCAAGGTATACAATGGCATTCCGTAACAATTTGTCACACCCCCGTGAGATCCACCAAACCGTCAAGCTGCCGGAACTCGCCCTATGATTGTTTACACTATGTGGTGCGGAGCCCATTGAATCCATGGGAATTTCCGGCGCAGATGGTAAAAACTTTACTAACATACGCACGCTAACGAAAATGATTTACAAATAAAGACTTATATTACCGTTACTTATTTCATTCTTTTCGAACGGCGGTATGATCAGGCAAGGGATGGGAAATGCCGCATCGCGGCGTTCGAGACTTTTCAGATAGGGAGGATCTCCTATGAAGGATGACGCTCAAACCACCGCCGCCGACACCTACCCGCCGTCTTCCGATTTTGTTTCCGGGGCGCATGTTGACGCTGCGCGTTATGACGAGATGTATGCGCGGTCACTGAGCGATCCGGACGGGTTCTGGGCCGATCAGGCGCAGCGGCTCGACTGGATGGCGCGCCCGACCAAGATCAAGAACACCTGCTTCGAGTTCGGCAAGGTCGATATCAAATGGTACGAGGACGGCGTGCTCAACGTCGCCTATAACTGCATCGACCGGCACCTCAAGACCCGCGCCAACCAGACCGCCATCATCTTCGAGCCCGACAACCCCGAAGACCCCGCGCAGCACATCACCTATGCCGAGCTCTACGACAAGGTGAACCGCATGGCCAACGTCCTGCTCTCCCAGGGCGTCATGCGCGGCGACCGCGTCGTCATCTACCTGCCGATGATCCCCGAGGCCGCCTATGCCATGCTGGCCTGCGCGCGCATCGGCGCCATCCATTCCATCGTCTTCGCCGGCTTCTCGCCCGACGCGCTGGCCAACCGCATCAACGATTGCGGCGCCAAGATCGTCATCACCGCCGACACCGCCCCGCGCGGCGGCCGCAAGACCGCGCTCAAGTCGAACACCGACGCAGCCCTCCTGCACTGCTCCGACAAGGTGCGCTGCCTCGTCGTCAAGCATACCGGCGACCAGACCTCCTGGATCCAGGGCCGCGATGTCGACCTCAACTACCTCATGGAGCACGCCGCCCCCGACTGCCCGCCGCGGCCGATGAACGCCGAAGACCCGCTGTTTATCCTTTACACCTCGGGCTCGACCGGCAAGCCCAAGGGGGTTGTGCACTCAAGTGGTGGATATTTGGTTTACGCCGCCATGACGATGGAGATCAGCTTCGATTACCACGAGGGCGACGTCTATTGGTGCACCGCCGATGTGGGCTGGGTGACCGGGCATTCCTATATTGTTTACGGGCCCTTGGCCAATGGCGCCACGACGCTGATGTTCGAGGGCGTGCCGACCTGGCCCGATGCCAGCCGGTTCTGGCAGGTTTGTGAAAAACACAAGGTAAATCAGTTCTACACCGCGCCGACGGCCATTCGCGCGCTGATGGGCCAGGGTGACGATTTCGTAACCGGTTGCGATCTATCCTCGCTCAAGGTGCTGGGCACCGTGGGCGAACCGATCAATCCGGAGGCGTGGAACTGGTATAACGACAAGGTGGGTCAGGGCCGCTGCCCGATCGTCGACACCTGGTGGCAGACAGAGACCGGCGGCCATCTGATGACGCCGCTGCCGGGCGCGCATGCGACCAAGCCAGGCGCGGCGATGAAGCCGTTCTTCGGGGTCAAACCCGTGGTGCTGGAGCCGACAAGCGGCGAGATCATCGAGGACCGCCCGACCGAGGGCGTGCTGGCGATTGCCGACAGCTGGCCGGGGCAGATGCGCACGGTCTGGGGCGATCACGAGCGCTTCGAGCAGACCTATTTCCAGCAATACAAGGGCTATTACTTCTCCGGTGACGGCTGCCGGGTGGATGCGGATGGCGATTACTGGATCACCGGGCGGGTCGATGACGTGATCAACGTCTCGGGCCACCGCATGGGCACGGCAGAGGTCGAATCGGCGCTGGTGGCGCATGCCAAGGTGGCCGAGGCCGCGGTGGTGGGCTACCCGCACCCGGTCAAGGGCCAGGGCATCTACTGCTACATCACGCTGATGAACGAGGTGGAGCCGTCCGACGATCTCAAGAAGGAGCTGCGCACCTGGGTGCGCACCGAGATCGGCCCCATCGCCTCGCCGGATCTGATCCAGTGGGCGCCGGGCCTGCCGAAGACCCGCTCCGGCAAGATCATGCGCCGCATCCTGCGCAAGATCGCCGAAAACGACTTCGGCGCCCTCGGCGATACCTCAACACTCGCCGATCCCTCCGTCGTCGACGACCTCATCGAAAACCGCGCGAACAAGGGGTAACGGAGATGGACGGACAGACCGTAACCGCCGCCCCCGTGCTCATCCTTCTCGGCCCTCCGGGGGCCGGGAAAGGCACGCAGGCGCGCATGCTCGAGGACACGTTCGGCCTCGTGCAGCTCTCCACCGGCGACCTGCTGCGCGCCGCCGTCGCACAAGGCACCGAGGCCGGCAAACAGGCCAAGGCGGTGATGGAGGCCGGCGGGCTGGTGAGCGACGAGATCGTCATCGCCATCCTGCGCGACCGGCTCGCCGAGCCAGATTGCGCCCGCGGCGTGATCCTCGACGGCTTCCCGCGCACCACCGTGCAGGCGCAGGCGCTCGATGCGCTGCTGGCCGAGACCGATCAGCAGATCAACGCCGCCATCAGCCTTGAGGTGGACGATGCCGCGATGGTCGAGCGGATCTCGGGCCGCTACACCTGCGCCGCCTGCGGCGAGGGCTATCACGACAGCTTCAAGCGGCCCGCCAAAGAGGGCGTCTGCGACAAATGCGGCGGCACCGAAATGAAGCGCCGCGCCGACGACAAGGCCGAGACCGTGGCCAGCCGTCTGGAGGCCTATCACGCCCAGACCGCGCCGCTCATCGGCTATTACGAGGAGAAACGGGCCCTGTCGCGCATCGACGCGATGGGCGCCATCGACAAGATCGCCGCCGATCTCGGCACGATCGTGGAGGACGCGACGGCCCGCTGAGGGCCGCCGCAGCGCCGCCTCCGGCAAGGGGGGCGGGTTATGTATCAAGGAGAGGAGGGACCCGCGCATGGCGGATCAAACATCGAGCGGCGAGGCCTATTGGAAGGCCAACCTGCGCATCATCATCGTAAGCCTCATCATCTGGGCCATCTGCTCGTTCGGCTTCGGCATCCTGCTGCGCCCGATGCTCTCGGGCATCATGGTCGGCGGCACCGATCTGGGCTTCTGGTTCGCGCAGCAGGGCAGCATCCTGGTCTTCCTGGTGCTGATCTTTTTCTACGCCTTCCGGATGAACAAGCTCGATAAAGAATTCGGCGTGGACGAGGAGTAACGCGTCATGGATCAGTTTACCATCAACCTGCTGTTCGTGGGCGCGTCCTTTGCGCTCTACATCGGCATCGCGATCTGGGCCCGCGCGGGCTCCACATCGGAATTCTACGCCGCCGGCCGCGGCGTGCACCCGGTCACCAACGGCATGGCGACCGCCGCCGACTGGATGTCGGCCGCCTCCTTCATCTCGATGGCCGGCCTCATCGCATTTGTCGGCTATGACAACTCCACCTATCTCATGGGCTGGACCGGCGGCTACGTGCTGCTGGCGCTGCTTCTGGCGCCCTACCTGCGCAAGTTCGGCAAGTTCACCGTGTCGGAATTCATCGGCGACCGGTTCTACAGCCCGACCGCGCGCATGGTCGCGGTGCTCTGCCTGATCATCGCCTCGACCACCTATGTGATCGGCCAGATGACCGGCGTGGGCGTGGCCTTTGGCCGCTTCCTCGAAGTGGACAGCACCACCGGCCTGCTGATCGGTGCGGTGATCGTCTTTGCCTATGCGGTGTTCGGCGGCATGAAGGGCGTGACCTACACCCAGGTGGCGCAATATTGCGTGCTGATCCTCGCCTATACGATCCCGGCGATCTTCATCTCGCTGCAACTGACCGGCAACCCGATCCCGGCGCTGGGTCTCTTCGGCTCGACCGAAAGCGGTACGCCGCTGCTCCAGACCCTCGACCAGATCGTCACCGATCTCGGCTTCAGGGAATACACCGCGCATAACGGCGACACGTTCAACATGGTGCTCTTCACCCTGTCGCTGATGATCGGCACCGCCGGCCTGCCGCACGTCATCATGCGGTTCTTCACCGTGCCCAAGGTGGCCGATGCACGCTGGTCCGCCGGCTGGGCGCTGGTCTTCATCGCGCTGCTCTACCTGACCGCCCCGGCGGTGGGCGCCATGGCGCGCCTGAACATCACCCAGCAGTTCTGGCCGGAAGGCGCCTCGGGCGAGCCGGTCGCGGTCGAGACCATCGAGAGCGATCCCACCTATAACTGGATGAAAACCTGGGAGCAGACCGGCCTGCTGGGCTGGAACGACGCGAACGGCGACGGTCGCATCGCCTATTTCAACGATGCCGACGCCGAAACCGTCGCCGCGATGGAAGAAGCCGGCTGGGGTTCGGAGAACGAGCTGACCAACTTCAACCGCGACATCCTGGTTCTGGCCAACCCCGAAATCGCCAACCTGCCCAGCTGGGTGATCGGTCTGGTGGCCGCCGGTGGCCTCGCCGCCGCGCTCTCCACCGCCGCCGGTCTGCTGCTGGCGATCTCCTCGGCGGTCTCGCACGACCTGATCAAGGGCCAGCTCAACCCGGGCATCAGCGAAAAGGGCGAGCTCATGTCTGCCCGGGTCGCCATGGCCGTGGCCATCGTCGTCGCCACATGGCTGGGTCTGAACCCGCCGGGCTTTGCGGCACAGACCGTGGCACTGGCCTTCGGCCTCGCGGCCTCGTCGATCTTCCCGGTTCTCATGATGGGCATCTTTACCAAGGTGAACAACAAGGGCGCCGTGGCGGGCATGCTCGCCGGTCTGATCGTGACCCTGATCTATATCTTCCTGCACAAGGGCTGGTTCTTCATCCCGGGCACCAACTCCTTCACCGATGCCGAACCGCTGCTCGGCACCATCAAGTCGACCTCGTTCGGCGCGGTGGGCGCGGTGATCAACTTCGCGGTGGCCTTCATCGTCTCCAAGGCGACAAAGCCGATCCCGCAGGAGATCTCCGAGCTGGTGGAAAGCGTGCGCGTGCCGCGCGGCGCCGGCGCCGCCCAGGACCACTAAGCCAAGGGTCTGGCCGTCCTGCGGCCTTTCCCCTACCCTTCCCCCGTCCCGCGCCAAGCCGGGGCGGGGTTTTCTTTCCCCGCCGCCCGCGCCCTTCCGGAGGCCGACCGATGCCCATCGCACCCGAAGAGCTCCACCGTTTCCTGAGCGCCGTCCATCCATATGACACGCTGGACAGCGACGCGCTGGAGGGGATGCTGCCGCAATTCGTGCAGCGCCGCCTGCCGGCGGGCGAACCGATCTATGCCGTGGGCCAGCCGCTCGACGGACTCTATCTCATTCATTCCGGACAGGTCGAGATCCGCGACGAGAACGATGTCGTCGTCTCCCTGCTCGGCCCGCGAAATTCCTTTGGCGAGCGCGGCCTGACCCGCGACGGCATCGCCGCCACCTCGGCCCGCACGGTCGAGGAAACGCTGCTGCTGATGCTGCCGGTCTATGCCTTCAACGCGCTGGTGCAGGAGCACCCCGCCGCGCAGCGCTTCTTCGACCGCTCGCGCGCCGCCAAGCCGCGCAAGACCGACCTCGCCCATTCCCGGGTCGAGACGCTGATGGCGGCAAAGCCGCTCACCCTGCCGCCCGAGACCAGCGTGCAGGAGGCTGCAAAGCTGATGGCCGAGCGCCGCGTCTCCTCGGTCTGCATCACCGACGGGCCCGCGCTGAAGGGCATCCTCACCATCCGCGATGTCTCGGGCAAGGTGGTGGGCGGCGGGCTGTCTTTCGACACGCCGGTGGCGCAGGTGATGACCGCCGAGCCGCTCACCCTGCCCCCTTCGGCCATCGGCTCGGACGTGCTGCACATGATGATGGAGCGCCATATCGGCCATGTGCCGGTGACCGAGGGCGGCCGGCTGGTGGGCATCGTCACCCAGACCGATCTGACGCGGTTTCAGGCGGTCAGCTCCGCCGAGCTAGTGGCCGAGATCGCCCGCGCGGACAGCGCCGAACAGATGGCCGAGGTCACCGCCCGCATCCCGCAGCTCCTGGCGCAGCTCGTGGCCAGCGGCAACCGCCACGAGGTGGTGACGCGGCTCATCACCGACATTGCCGACACCGTCACGCGGCGCCTGCTGGCGCTGGCCGAGGACAGGCTGGGCGCGGCGCCGGTGCCCTATCTCTGGCTCGCCTGCGGATCGCAGGGGCGGCAGGAACAAACCGGCGTCTCGGATCAGGACAATTGCCTGTTTCTCGACGACAGCGCCACCGAGGACGATCTTTCGTACTTTCGGGAAATGGCGAAATTCGTCTCGGATGGCCTTGATAAGACGGGATATTACTATTGTCCCGGCGATATGATGGCGACCAATCCGCAATGGTGTCAGCGCGTCGGCACCTGGCGCGGCTATTTCGCCAAATGGATCGCCAAGCCCGATCCGATGGCGCAGATGCTGGCCTCGGTCATGTTCGACCTGCGCCCCATCGGCGGCAGCAAATCGCTCTTCGAGGATCTCCAGGAAGAGACGCTGGCGAAGGCCGCGAAGAACTCGATCTTCGTCTCGCACATGATCGCCAACTCGCTGAAACACACGCCGCCGCTGGGCCTCTTGCGCGGCTTTGCCACGATCCGCTCGGGCGAGCACAAGAACACGCTGGATCTCAAGCACAATGGCGTGGTGCCGGTGGTCGACATGGCGCGGGTCTATGCGCTTCAGGGCGAGCTTACCGAGGTCAATACCCGCGCCCGGCTGGAGGCGGCGGTGGCGGCGGGCAAGCTCTCGGGCTCGGGCGGGCAGGATCTGCTCGATGCCTACGATCTCATCGCCGAAACGCGGCTGGAACATCAGGCGGCGCAGGTGAAACGCGGCGCGGCGCCCGACAATTATCTCGCCCCCGCCGACCTGTCGGATTTTGAGCGAAGTCATCTGCGCGATGCCTTCGTGGTGATAAAATCGCTGCAATCGGCGCTGGGGCATGGGCGCGGCATGCTGGGCTGAGCCGGACCAAGGGGAGGAGAAACCATGTTTCTGGAACTGATCGCCGTTTTCGTCGCGGGGTTCGCCGGCGCCGGCGCGGTGATGCTGCTCAACAAGCTGATGGGCGGGCGCCTGCCCCGCTGGCTGATGCCGGTGGGCGCCGGCACCGCGATGATCGCCGCCGCGATCGCCAGCGAATACGGCTGGTACGGTCGCACCGCCAGCGCGCTGCCCGAGGGGGTCGAGGTCGCCACGGTGCATGAATCGCGCGCGCTCTACCGGCCCTGGACCTATGTCGTGCCGATGGTCGACCGCTTCATCGCCGTCGATCGCGGCACCCGCGTCGCCAACCGCGAGACCGAGGGGCTCTATCTTGCCGATCTCTATTTCTTCGCCCGCTGGCAGCCGGTGCAGGCGGTCGAGATGATGGTGGATTGCGTCAACCACCGCCGCGCCGATCCCGCCGGCGGCGATGGCGGCGCGCCGGTCTGGCGCGAGGCGGGCAGCGACGACCCGATTGTCGCGGCGGTCTGCGCGGAGGGCGGCGCATGAGCAAGCTCGGCCTGCGGCTGCGGATCTTCCTGTTCTTCGGGCTGCTCGCGCTCGGCGGCAGCGCGGCGGTGCTGCTGGCGCTCTGGGCCGGGCATGCGCGCGTGGCGGAAACCTCCGTCGCCGACGGCTTTGTCTTTGCCGCCATCGTCGCGGTGCTGGCGCTGCTGGCGCTCAGCGTCGGGGTCTGGCTGCTCTTCGACGAGAATGTCGCCAAGCCCATCGAGAAGCTCGCCGCCGAGATGCGCATGCGCGCCCACGCCGGGGTATCGCGCGAGGTCGACACCCATGCGGCGCGCTATCTCGGCGATCTCGCCCATGCCGCCCGCGCGGTCTCCGAGCGGCTGACCGAGGGTACGCTCGACAGCGCGCAGCGGGTGGCGTTGGAGACCGAGCGGCTGAGCATCGAAAAGGCCCGGCTCACCGCGCTGCTGACCGAGATCCCGGTGGCGATGATCCTGGTGAGCCCGCGCGGGCAGATCGTGCTCTATGACGGTCAGGCGGCGGAGGTGCTGGCACAGCTGCATGTGCCACGCCTGAACGCGCCGCTGTCGGATTATTTCGAGGCATCGGGGCTGGAGGCCGCGGTGACCCGGATGCACAAGACCGGGCGCGAGGTGCGCTTTACCGCCGAGGGGGTGGACGGCGCGCAGAGCTATGACGCGCGGCTGAAGCCGATGGAGGGCGGCGGCTACATGATGGTGATCGAGGGTGCCGAGACGCACATGCCGCCAGAGGCCGAGCGCCCGCTGGTCTATGATTTCGACCTGCTGAACCATGATGCCCCCGCCAGCATCGAGGACACGCCGCTCTCGGCGCTGAGCTACACGGTGTTCGATACCGAGACCACGGGGCTCTTGCCGCACAAGGACGAGGTGGTGCAGATCGGCGCGGTGCGGGTGCTGAACGGGCGCATCGTGCCCGGCGAGGTGATCGACCAGCTGGTCGATCCGGGGGTTCCGATCCCGCCCAGCTCGACCCGGGTGCACAAGGTGACCGACGCCATGGTGCGCGGCAAGCCCGATATCGCCGAGGCCGGGCGGCGCTTTCACCGCTTTGCCAAGGGCTCGGTCATCGTGGCGCATAACGCGCCCTTCGACATGGCCTTCCTGCGCCGCCACCGCGACCGCATGGGCGTGGTCTGGGACCATCCGATCCTCGATACGGTGCTGCTCTCGGCGGTGCTGTTCGGCGCCAGCCAGACCCACACGCTGGATGCGCTTTGCGAGCGGCTGGGCGTCGAGATCCCGGCGGCGCTGCGCCACACCGCGCTGGGGGATGCCCATGCCACGGCGCAGGTGCTGGTCAGGATGCTGCCGATGCTGGAGGCGCGCGGGATGACCCGTTTCGGCGCGGTGCTGGACGAGACGCGCAAACATGGCCGGCTGCTGGAAGACCTGAACTGAGATCGTCGAGCGCCGCCTGCGCGGCGGCACGCGGCAGCCCGCCCGGCGGCAGCCGGCGCAGCGCGGTGATCCGGCTGTTCAGCGCCCGGTAGGCGGCGTGCAGCGCGATGGCGCGGGGGATGAGCGGGCCTTTCGCGGGCGGCGGGGTCAGCGGCCAATAGGCGCACAGCGCCGACAGGCCCGCCAGCGGCAGCGAATCGGCGGCGCGCGGCCCCAGCGCGATCACGAGATCGGGCGGCGCAGCCGCCCCGGGCGGTTTCGGATAGAGCGCCGCAAGATCGTGACGGCGCTGCGCCAGCAGCGCCAGCGTCAGCGGATCGGCCGAGGGCGCGGGCGTCAGCCCCGCCGAGGCCGCCTGGACCCGCCCCGCCAGCCGGCGGCGCGCCAGCGCCTCCGCCATCAGCGACAGCGCGGCATTGTCCTCGCAGAGAAACAGCAGGCGCGGCACGGGCGGCAGGCGGCGCGCCCCGCGCCCGGCCCGCCCGAGGCAGAGATCCTCCGCCGCCCAGCCCAGCGCCTCGCCCAGCCGCTCCGGCGCCGCGCGGTAGAATCGCGAGGGGCCATCGCGCGACCGTTCCAGCAGCCCCGCATCGCTCAGCGCCGCGAGATGCGCCGAGAGGGTCGAGGGCGGGACGGACAGCGCGCGGGCGATCTCTCCCGCGCCCATCGCATGCGGCAGCCGCGCCACCAGCAGCGCAAAGAGCCGCGCCCGCAATGGCGCGCCGAGCAGAGACAGCATGGTGAGAAAGCCCGCATCCATGGCGGCAGGCTTAGCGCCACGCCCCTGAAGACGCGGTTAATATCCGCCCGCGCCGCAGCAACTCTTTTCGAAAAGAGTTGCAAGCGTTTTCGAAAACGCTTGGCTCAGCCCAGCACGGCCGTGAGCGCGCGGTCGAGCTTGTCTACGAGTTCGCCCACCTGATCCTCGGTCAGGATGAAGGGCGGCGCCAGCAGCACATGATCGCCTCTCTGCCCGTCGATGGTGCCGCTCATCGGATAGCAGATCAGCCCCTCGGCAAAGGCCGCTTTCTTGAGCTTTCCCGCCACGCCCTGGCCCGGATCAAAGGGCGCCTTGCTCTCGCGATGCGCCACCAGCTCCAGCCCGAGGAACAGCCCGCGCCCGCGGATATCGCCCAGATAGGGCCGCTGGCCGAACCGCTCCTCCAGCGCGCCGCGCAGCAGCGCGCCCATCGGCGCCACCCGGCCCAGCACCTGATCGTCCACCAGCCGCTCAAGCACCGCGCAGGCACCGGCGCAGGAGGTCGGATGGCCGAGATAGGTGTGACCGTGCTGGAAGAACCCCGACCCGGTTTCGATGGCCGCATAGATCTCCGCCGAGCACAGCATCGCCCCGATGGGCGCATAGCCCGCCCCCAGCCCCTTGGCCACGGCACAGATATCCGGCGCCACCCCGTCCTGCTCGCAGGCAAAGAGCGTGCCGGTGCGGCCCATGCCGCACATCACTTCGTCGAGAATCAACAGGATGCCGTAGCGGTCGCAGATCTCGCGGATCCGTTTGAAATAGCCCGGCACCGCCGGCACCGCCCCCGCCGTGGCGCCGACCACCGGCTCTGCGACAAAGGCCATGACCGTCTCGGGGCCGAGCGCCTGCACTTCCGCCTCGATCTCCGCCGCCAGCCGTTTGCCGTATTGCTCCTCGGTCTCGCCCGGCGCCATGCCGCGATAGGCATAGCAGGGTGCGACGTGGTGCACGTCGATCAGCAGCGGCGCAAAAGGCTCGCGGCGCCAGATATTGCCGCCCGTGGCCAGCGCCCCCAGCGTATTGCCGTGATAGCTCTGACGCCGCGCGATGATGTTGACCCGCTGCGGCTCGCCCTTCTCCAGATAATACTGCCGCGCCAGTTTCAGCGCCGATTCCATCGCCTCGGACCCGCCGGCCACCACATAGACCCGGTCGAGCCCCTCGGGCGCGAGCGAGACCAGCCGGTCGGCCAGCCGCTCGGCGGGCTCGGAGGTGAAAAAGCCGGTATGGGCAAAGGCCACCTGATCGAGCTGCGCCTTCATTGCGCCGATCACCTTGGAATCGCCATGCCCCAGACAGGAGACCGCCGCGCCGCCGGAACCGTCGAGATAGGCCTTTCCGTCGGTGTCGTAGAGATAGGCCCCGTCCGCACGCGCCACGACCGGCGGCAAGGCTTTGGTGTGACGCGGAAAAATATGCGACATTGCGCTCCTCATCCGGGCTGACGTTCGGTCAATTCGCGCCGGGCTTGCCCGATTTGCTTCCCTGCGCTCTTCTGGGCACTATTATCACTATAAATGCAATCAAGATCACAGGGAGCAAGATCTGATGAAAAAATCCATCTTCGGCGCCATCCTGTCCGGCGCGCTCGTGACGACCGGCGCGGCCACCGCTCAGGAGCAACAGTTCATCTCCATCGGCACCGGCGGCGTGACCGGCGTCTACTACCCGACCGGCGGCGCGATCTGCCGTCTGGTGAACAAGAGCCGCAAGGAACACGGCATCCGCTGCGCCGTGGAATCGACCGGCGGCTCGGTCTACAACATCAACACCATCAAGGCCGGCGAGCTGGAATTCGGCGTCGCCCAGTCCGACTGGCAGTACCACGCCTATAACGGCACCTCGCAATTCTCCGACAATCCCTTCCCCGAGCTGCGCGCGGTGTTCTCGGTGCATCCCGAGCCCTTCACCCTGCTCGCCCGCGCCGATTCCGGCGTCGAGAAATTCGAGGACATCGCCGGCAAGCGCGTGAACGTGGGCAACCCGGGCTCCGGCCAGCGCGCCACGATGGAAGTGGTGATGGACGCCTTCGGCATCGGCATGGACGATCTGGCGCTGGCAACCGAGTACAAGGGCGCCGAGATGGCGCAGCAGCTCTGCGACGGCAATATCGACGCGATGATCTACACCGTCGGTCACCCCGCCGCCGCCATTCAGGAGGCCACCACCACCTGTGACGTACAACTCATCGATGTGGTGGGCGAGCCGATCGACACGCTGGTCGCCGACAACCCCTATTACCGTGTCGCTACCATCCCCGGCGGCATGTATGCGGGCAATGACGAGGACACCACAACCTTTGGTGTGGGCGCGACCTTTGTGACCTCCTCCGAGGTGCCCGAAGAGGTGGTCTATGTGGTCGCCAAGGCGGTGATGGAGAACATCGACGATTTCCGCCAGCTGCACCCGGCCTTCGCCAATCTCGACCCGGCGGAAATGGTCAAGGACGGCCTCTCCGCGCCGCTGCATCCGGGCGCCGACAAGGCCTATAAAGAGCTGGGCCTGATCGAATAAGCGCGGGATCTCCCGCCTTCCGGGCGCCGCACGCGGCGCCCGAACACCATCTCGGGTTGCGCGAAGATTTCCGCGCAACCCGCCATAAATAAATAAAATATTTCCAAAAAACAGAGGGGACTTGGCGATGGTGGATCAGCCGTCAACGGAACGTACTGCCGACGATATGGTGGCCGAGGCCGATACCGGCGCGCGCAACCCGACGAACTGGCAGGGCACGCTTATCCTCGGCACCTGTATCGTCTGGTCGCTGTTTCAGCTCTACATCGCTTCGCGCATCCCCGGGATGATCGCCCAGGCGACGGGGATGAGCATCTTTGCCAATATCGTCGCGCAGGCGCGCTTCGTGCATCTCGCATTCGCGCTGGCGCTCGCGACCATGGCGTTTCCGCTGACCAAGACCGCCGCGCGCGACCGCATCCCCGCCTATGACTGGGCGCTGTTGATCCTCGGCGTTTCGGCCTGTCTCTACCTCGTGGTCTTCCGCTTCGATATCGCCAGCCGCCCCGGCCTCTGGAGCACCACCGACATCACCATGTCGGCCATCGGCATGATCTGTCTGATGATTGCCGTCTATCGCTCGCTCGGCCTGCCGCTGGTGATCATCGGCTGCGCCTTCATCGCCTTTGCCTTCTTCGGAGGCTATTCCGAATGGGCACGCAATATCACCAATTACGGCGGCGCCTCGCTGTCGAAGGCCTTGGGCCATTACTGGATGCAGACCGAAGGCGTGTTCGGCGTGGCGCTCGGTGTCTCGACCTCGATGATCTTCCTCTTCGTGCTGTTCGGCGCCCTGCTCGACCGCGCCGGCGGCGGCAACTGGTTCATTCAGGTCGCCATCGCGCTTCTGGGCGCGCTGCGCGGCGGGCCGGCCAAGGCCTCGGTGCTGAGCTCGATGATGACCGGGATGATCTCCGGCTCCTCCATCGCCAACACCGTGACCACCGGCACCTTCACCATTCCGCTGATGAAGCGCATCGGCTTTCCGGCGGAAAAGGCCGGCGCCGTCGAGGTCGCAAGCTCGACCAACGGCCAGCTCACCCCGCCGGTGATGGGGGCCGCGGCCTTCCTGATGGTGGAATATGTCAACATTCCCTATATCGACGTGGTCAAACACGCTTTCCTGCCGGCGGTGATCTCCTACATCGCTCTGCTCTACATCGTGCATCTGGAAAGCCTGAAGATGGGGCTCAAGGGGCTGGAGAAGCCCGGCCGCCGCATCGGCGTGCTGATGATCCTGATCCTGTTCCTGTCGGGCTTCATCGCGCTCGGCATCCTGACCTTCCTGATGATCGGGCTGCGCGCGCTGCTCGACCCGATCATGGGCGGCTCGATCTATGTCGCCGTGGCGCTGGTGGGCGTGCTCTACCTGGTGCTGCTGAAGATCTCGGCGGGCTTTCCCGAGATCAAGGAAGACACCGATCCCAATGCGCCCCCTACCGCGCCGCGCCTGACGCCGACGCTGATCGGCGGGCTCTACTTTGCGATTCCGATCTTTATTCTGGTCTGGAACCTGATGGTGCGGACCGATACGCTCGACCGGCTGTCGCCGGCGCTCTCGGCGTTCTGGGCGACGATCTTCATGATCTTCATCGCCCTCACCCATCGCCCGCTCAAGGCGATGTTCCGCCGCCATGACGTGGGCGCCGAGGCGCGCGCGGGCTGGGGCGATTTCGTGCAGGGGCTCATCCTCGGGGCGCGCAATATGATCGGTATCGGCGTCGCCACCGGCGCCGCCGGCGTCATCGTCGGCACCATCAGCCTCACCGGCGCACATCAGGTCATCGGCCAGGTGATCGAGGTGATCTCGGGCGGCAACCTCATGGTGCTGCTGCTGCTGGTTGCGGTGCTGTCGCTGATCCTCGGCATGGGGCTGCCCACCACGGCAAACTATATCGTCGTCTCCAGCCTCATGGCGCCGGTGATTATCAGCGTCGGTGCGCAGGTGGGCCTCGTGGTGCCGCTGATCGCCGTGCATATGTTCGTCTTCTATTTCGGCATCCTCGCCGACGACACGCCCCCGGTGGGGCTTGCCGCCTACGCGGCGGCGGCGATCTCGCGCGGGGATCCGATCAAGACCGGCCTTCAGGGCTTCGGCTACGACATCCGCACGGCGCTTTTGCCGTTCCTGTTCATCTTCAACACAGACCTGCTGCTGATCGACGTGGATTTCTTTCACGCGGTGTTCATCTTCTTCGTGGCCCTGCTTGCGATGCTGCTCTTCGCCGCCGCGACGCAAGGCTACTTCATCGCCAAGTCGAAGCTCTGGGAAAGCGTCGTGCTGCTCTTCATCGCC
Source organism: Salipiger abyssi (assembly GCF_001975705.1). Taxonomy (NCBI): domain Bacteria; kingdom Pseudomonadati; phylum Pseudomonadota; class Alphaproteobacteria; order Rhodobacterales; family Roseobacteraceae; genus Salipiger; species Salipiger abyssi. Next base: position 3,052,451 of record NZ_CP015093.1, on the reverse strand, counting down.
TTCATGCTGTTCCGCCCGGGCTTCTTCCTCGACATGGTGGAGGATCCCTATGTCACCGCCTCCGGCAACACGGCGCTTGAGCTGATGGCCGAGGAGCCCGACGGGGTCGATCTGCGGCTGATGATCGAGGGGCCCGATTTCGACACCGGCAAGGTGCGGCCCACCACGGTGGTGATCCCTGCCGTGGCCGGCGATGCCGATGCGGCGCTGTCGGCACAGGGGCTGACTGTGCTGGAAGAGGACGGCCGGCTGCTGCTGGAAGAACCCTTCCCCGGCACACCGCTCTTCGACCAGCTCGGCACCGAGTACGACTATTACGGCGACAGCCCGGTGGTGATCTCGGCGGTGCAGGTCGAAAGCGAGCGCTTCGCCAAGGAGTGGTTCTTCATCCCGGCGCTGCTGCTGTTGGCGGGGGTCGTGATGATCCAGCGCCCGCGCGCGAAACAACCGGCCTTCTGAGGAGGAAAGGCGATGTTCAAGACGATCCTTTTGGCAGTCGATATGAACGACCTGCCGGAATCGGGCCATGTGGCCGAGGCGGCGGTGCGCATGGCGCAATGCGAGGGCGCAACGCTGCATGTGATCAATGTCATCCCCGGCTCGGGGATGGCCATGGTGGGCTCCTATCTGGGACCGGACCAGGCCAATGTGATCAAGGCCGAAGCGGCTGAAAAGCTCACCGCCTGGGCGGCGGAGGCGATCCCGGCGGAGGTGCTGGGCGAGCTGCATGTGATGCAGGGCACGATCTATCACGAGATCATCAAGATGGCGCAGAAAGTCGGTGCCGATGCCATCGTCGTCGGCGCCAACCGCCCGGCGTTGAAGGATTACCTCGTCGGCCCCAACGCCGCCCGCGTGGTGCGCCACGCGCCGCAATCGGTGCTGGTGATCCGCTGAGGGCGAGGTCCGTGACGCGTGACCAAAAGCGCCACAGGCGCCGGGATGGACAAAGACAGAAACCACAGCCGGAGCAGCCGGTGAGGCCCCGGATCAGGTCCGGGGCGGGTTGTCTCGGATCCCCCGCAACACGCCGGCACAAAGCGGTGGCGCGTGAGGCGCGCCATAGAGGCCGGCTCGCCCCCCTTCCTCAGACCCGCGCAATCACCACCGCGTAGACACAGGCCTCCTGCCCCGGATTGACAAAGGCGCAGCGCTGCGGCGCGCCCAGCGTCAGGCAGTCGTCGGGGCCGAGCTGCCAGCGCGTCTCCCCCTCTTCGAACAGCAACCGCCCCGAGAGCACCCAGACCGACTGCATCAGAAAGCTGTAGGCCTCGGGCGGGAAATCCACCCGCGCGCCGGGCGGCAGGGTCACGCGGACGATGTCGAGTCCCCGCCCCTCGCCCGCCGGCGCGGCGATGCGTTCGCGCAGATAGCCGGTTTCCGGATCCTGCCAGAGCCGCGCCGGATCGCCCGCCCGCGACAGCCGCGTCGCCGCCTGCGCCGGTGCCGCCAGCAGCTCCGACATGGTGAGCCCGAACGCCCCCGACAGCCGCCCCAACACCGTGGCGGTGGGGCTGCTCTCGCCGCGCTCGATGCGGTTGATCATGGCGCGCGACACCGCCGAACGCTCCGCGAGATCGGTCAGCGACCAGCCGCGCCTGTCCCGCTCCGCGCGGATCTTTTGCCCTAGACCTTCCGTCATGATCGTCTCATATATTAGACAAACGCCACCGCCAAGCCCGTTCGGAGGGTGACACGCATGCAGATACGCGACGCGACCGGGGCCGACCTGCCCGGCATTCTGGAGATCTATAACGACGCGGTGCGCAACACCGCCGCGATCTGGAACGAGACGCCGGTCGATCTGGAGAACCGTCGCGCCTGGTGGCAGGCCCGGACGGCGCAGGGCTATCCGGTTCTGGTGGCCTGCGACGGGGCGCAAGTGCTGGCCTATGCGAGCTTCGGCGACTGGCGCGACTGGGAGGGCTACCGCCACACGGTGGAGCATTCGATCTATGTGCGCGCCGAAGCGCGCGGGCGCGGCATCGCCACGCGGCTGCTGCCCGAACTGATCGCCCGCGCCAGCGGGATCGGCAAACATGTGATGGTGGCCGGGATAGAAAGCGGCAACAAGGCCTCGATCCGGCTGCATCAGGCGCATGGTTTCGAGATCACCGGCGAGATGCGAGAGGTCGGCGCGAAATTCGGCCGCTGGCTCGACCTGACCTTCATGCAGCGCCTGCTGGATGCGCGCCCGACACCGGAAGCGCGGCCATGAGCCCGCTCGCGACCCTGCTGCTGCTCGCCGCCGCCGGCAGCGCGCTGGTGCTACAAAACGCGCTGATGCTGGAGGCGCGCGCGGTCTCCGGATCGGTCTGGGTGGCGCTCTGGCTGAACTCGGCGGTGGGGCTGGTGGTGCTGACCGCCACCGCGCTCGGCACCGACGGGCCGGCAGCTTTTGCACGGCTGGCCCAGGGGCGGCTTTGGCTGCTGCTGCTGCCCGGGCTGCTGGGCACATTCTTCGTCTTCGCGAGCCTGACGGGCTATGCCCGGCTGGGCGCCACGCTGACGATCTCGGCACTGGTCTCGGCGCAGGTTCTGGCCGGGCTCGGTTACGATCTCTGGCGCGGCGTGCAGCTTGGCACAGCACAGATCGTCGGGCTGGTGCTCCTGATCGGCGGGATCGTTCTGATCTTCGGCACGAAGAGCTGAGCGCGGTCCGCCAACGCGATTGTGCCGTGACCGGTCGGATCACACCAACACGCTGCTCCTCAAGCATCGCCTCTGACAAAGCGATCCATCAACACGGTGCTGTCGTGGGCGAACTCGGCGCCGCAACGGCGAAGACCACAATGGACATGCCTGAGCTCTCCAAGGTCCTTGCGTCGCAGATGCCGTTCCGAACGATCCATGCGCCCGACGAGCAGTCGATTGTCGCGCGTTGGGCAGGGGGGCTGAGGCTGCCGCCTCTCTTTCCGCAGTCCTGTCACAACCTCGCATCATGCCGTCTGTCACGAGGCGACCCGCCGGGGCGTATGCAAAACCCACCGACGGCGAGAGATCAACTCCGCGCGTCAGGACGTTACGGAGGAAATCAGGGATTGGCGGAGGCTGTGGGATTCGAACCCACGGGACGCTCTCACGCCCAACGGTTTTCAAGACCGCCGCATTCGACCACTCTGCCAAACCTCCGGTTCGCCTGCTCTAGCTCCGCTCACGCGATTCTGAAAGCGGCCAGGCGCCGGAAAAACGCCGATGACGGCAATGCGGGCTTTTCTTGATACCGGCGAAACGCTACTCTTCGCGGCAAAGGCCGGGCCGGCAGACCCGGCGCGCGACAACCCCGACGATCAAGACCGGGGACAGAGCAGATGCAGGGGCCGGACGCCCCGGTGAACAGGCAAGGGGCACGACATGGGTGATGAGTTTGCAAAGCGGCGCGGCACGGCGCGCATGGCGGTATTGCTGCTGGCCGGCGCCGCGGTGCTGAGCGGCTGCGACGAGAGCCAGATGCCCGCCTTCCTGCAACCCAAGGACAAGGGCGCAACGGCAGAGGGCCAGACGGTCAGCCGCGCCGGGCGCACCGTCGAGCGCGACATCGAGGCGCCCGAGATCTTCCACGCCACCGAAGCCGGTCTCTGGGACGGGCGCCCCTCGCTGGGCGGCGTCTGGGTCGCCCACCCCGATGTCAAGGAGCCCGAGCGCGCCATCATCCGCAACCAGCAGAACGGCCAATTCGTCATCGGCGCGCTGTTCCGCCGCGAGCGCGAGAACCCGGGGCCGCGGCTTCAGGTTTCCTCCGACGCCGCCGCCGCGCTTGGCATGCTGGCCGGCGCGCCCACCAATCTCGACGTGATCGCCCTGCGCCGCGAAGAGGTGCCCGCCGATCCCGATCCGGTGCCCGCTGCCGCGCAACCCGATACCGGCGCCATGCCCGAGGCCCCCGACGTGACCGAAGGCACGCTCGATCCGGTCGCCGGCGCTGCCGCCGCCGCGATCGACGCCGCGCCCGAAACCCCGCCGCAGGAGACCGCCCCGGCCACCCCGCCGCAGACCGCGCCGACACCGCCGGCCAAGCCCGCCTCCTCGCTCGACAAGCCGTTCCTCCAGATCGGCATCTTCAGCATCGAGCAGAACGCCAACAACACGGCGACGTCGATGCGGCAGGACGGTATGGTGCCGACGGTTCTCAAACAGTCGAGTTCCGGGAAAACCTTCTGGCGCGTCATCGTCGGACCGGCGCAGAACGCCTCGGAACGCGCGGCGCTGCTGAAGAAAATCAAGGCGGCAGGCTTTACCGACGCCTATGCCGTCACCAACTGACCGCCGCCGACCCGCCCGGGCGCCGGGCGGACAAGGACGAGGAGCCGCCGCGATGATCCTTTCCCGTTCCCTGCGCCGCCTGCTGGCCGCCGCCTCTGCCTTGGCGCTGCTGGCCAGCCAGGCCAGCGCCTTCGACACCCGCGCCCGCGCGGCCTTTGTGCTCGATTACACAACCGGCACGGTGCTGATGGCCAAGAATGCCGACGAGGCCCTGCCGCCGGCGTCGATGTCTAAGCTGATGACGCTCTACATGGCCTTCGAGGCGATCCGCGACGGGCGCCTCGGGCTCGACGAGCGGCTGCCGGTCTCGTCGCATGCCATGTCCTATGGCGGCTCGACCATGTTCCTCGACACCACCGACCGGGTGCGGGTCGAAGACCTGTTGCGCGGCATCATCGTGCTGTCGGGCAACGATGCCTGCGCGGTGATCGCCGAGGCGCTGTCGCCCGACGGCACCGAAGCCGGCTTTGCCGAGCTGATGACCCGCCGCGCCCAGCAGCTCGGCATGACCAACTCGACCTTTGCCAATGCCAGCGGCTGGCCGGCGCCGGGGCATCACATGTCGATGCGCGACCTGACGCTTCTGGCCACGCATATCATCGACGATTTCCCGGATTTCTATCCGATCTTCGCCGAGCGCCGCTTTGAGTTCGACGGCCGCGCGCCGCAGAACGTCAACAACCGTAACCCGCTGCTGCGGCTCGATATCGGCGCCGACGGGCTGAAGACCGGCCATACTTCCGAGGCCGGCTATGGCCTTGTGGGCTCGGCCAAGCAGGGCGAGCGGCGCGTGGTCTTTGCCATGACCGGGCTCGAAAGCGAGCGCGCCCGTGCCGAAGAGAGCGAAGCCATCGTCAACTGGGCCTTCCGCCAGTTTGCCGAGCGCAAGCTGGTCACCAAGGAGACCGAGATCGCCAGCGCCGAGGTCTGGATGGGCGCCGAGGACAGCGTTGGCCTCGTCTCGCGCGAGGACGTGACGCTGCTGGTGCCGGTGACGCCGGGCACGCGGCTCGATGCCGAGGTGGTCTATACCGGCCCGCTCAAGGCGCCGATTGCCGAGGGCCAGAAACTGGCCGAGCTGATCATCCGCCCCGAAGGCCTGCCCGAGCATCGGGTGCCGCTCTTTGCCGCCCATGCGGTGGCCGGCGGCGGCTTTGCCAAGCGCATGATGGTGGTCAGCCAGGAGCTGCTGAGCCGCCTCAACGAGCCTGCCGGAGAGGCAATGTGAGCGCAGGAAAGGGGCTGTTCGTCAGCTTCGAGGGGATCGACGGGTCGGGGAAATCCACCCAGGCGCGGCTCCTGGCCGAGGCGCTCCGCGCAGACGGGCGCGAGGTGGTGCTGACCCGCGAGCCCGGCGGCTCTCCGGGTGCCGAGGAGATCCGCGCGCTGGTGCTTCAGGGCGATCCCGAGCGCTGGTCGGCGGAGACCGAGCTGCTGCTCTTCACCGCCGCCCGCCGCGATCATCTGGAGCGCACGATCCAGCCCGCCCTCGCCTGCGGCGCCACGGTGATCTGCGACCGCTTTGCCGATTCCACCCGCATGTATCAGGGCCTGTCGCGTGGCGACCTGCGCCGCGCGGTCGACACGCTGCACGATCTGATGATCGGGGTGGAGCCGGATCTGACCATCCTCATCGACATGGACCCGGCGGCGGCCCTGTCGCGCGCCAAGGCGCGGGCCACCGCCGAGGAGCGTTTCGAGGATTTCGGAATCGGGCTTCAGGAAAAGATGCGCGCCGGCTTTCTGGCGCTGGCAGAGGAATTCGCCACGCGCTTTGCGGTGATCGACGGCAACCGCGCACCGGAAGCGGTGGCGGAGGATGTGCTTGCCGCGCTAAAAGCGCGGGCATGAGCGACAGCGAGATTCCCCAGCCCGACCGCGTCGAGGGCGCGCCGCATCCGCGCGAGACCGAGCAGCTTTTCGGGCAGACCCGGGCCGAGCGGGATTTCCTCGATGCCTATAATTATGGCCGGCTGCATCACGGCTGGCTGCTAACCGGGCCGAAGGGGCTCGGCAAGGCGACGCTGGCCTGGCGCATCGCGCGGTTCCTGCTGGCCACGCCCGAGGATACCGGCGACGGGCTTTTCGGCGCGCCGCCACCGCCCGAAAGCCTGGATATCGCCCCCGACCATCCGGTCGCCCGGCGCATGGCCGCGCTCTCCGAACCCGGGCTTTTCCTGCTGCGCCGCGCCTGGGACGACAAGGCGAAGCGGCTCAAGACCCAGCTCACCGTCGACGAGGTGCGCAAGCTCAAGGGCTTCTTCACCCTGTCCTCCGCCGAGGGCGGGCGCCGGGTGGTGATCGTCGATTGCATGGACGAGCTGAACGTCAGCGCCGCCAACGCGATCCTGAAGCTGCTCGAGGAACCGCCGGCACGCACCACGCTGCTGATGGTCGCGCATCAGCCCTCGCGGCTGCTGCCGACGATCCGCTCGCGCTGCCGCGAGCTGCGGCTGGCGCCGCTCTCGCCCGAGGACATGAAATCCGCGCTGGATCAGGCCGGCGCGCAGGTCGGCCCGCAGGACGCGCAGGCGCTGGCGGCGCTCTCGGCGGGCTCGGTCGGCGCGGCGATGCGGCTGCTCAACCATGACGGGCTGCGGCTCTATGCCGATCTGGTGGCGCTGCTCGACACCCTGCCCCGGCTCGACCGCCCGCGCGCCATCGCTCTCGGCGAAAGCACCGCCGGCAAGGCCAATGAGCCGCGGCTCGATCTGACGCTGACGCTGATGGATATCGCGCTGGGGCGGCTGGCCCGCGCCGGCGTGACCGGCCAGCCGCCAATGCCCGAGGCCGCGCCCGGCGAGGCGGCGATGCTCGCGCGGCTCTCTCCCGACGCCGCCAGGGGCCGCGCCTGGGCGCAGGTCGCGCAGCAGGCCGGCGACCGCGCCCGCCACGCCCGCGCGGTCAATGTCGATCCCGCGGCGCTGGTGCTCGATCTGATCCTGCAACTGCACAAGGTCAGCTAGGGCGCACCTGCCGGGTGGGTTTCATCCCTCCGCCACAATCCGCAGCGATCCGTCCGAGAACACTTTGCGCCCGGCGCTGAACGTCATGCGCACATGGCCCACCCCCTGATCGTCGGCGATCACCAGATCGGCACGCTTGCCGGGCGCGATCTCGCCCCGGTCGCCCAGCCCCAGCGCCCGCGCCGGGTTGGCGGAGGCGAGCCGGGTGGCGCCGGCCAGCCCGTCGGGATCCTGCGCCGCCAGCACCAGCACCGCCGGCAGGATCGCCGAGGGGTGGTAATCGGCGGCCAGAATATCGAGCAGCCCCGCCTTATGCGCCGCGCGCGCCGAGAGATTGCCGGAATAGCTCTCGCCCCGCAGCGCGTTGGGCGCGCCCATCGCGGTCATCAGCCCGGCCGCGCGGGCCGCGCGTGCCGCCTCCTCGGTCACCGGAAACTCGCTGATCGCGGCGCCGAGCGAAACCATCAGCGCGACCTTTTCGGCGGTGTCATCGTCATGGCTGGCCAGAGCGATGCCATGGCGGCGGCAGGTGCCAGAGATCGCCTCCAGCGTGGCGGCCAGATCGCCGGTCGCCTGCCGGCGCTCGTCGATGCGCGCCTGCACCGCCTGCGCCGCCTCCTCGTCGGAAAGTCCGCGCTCGGCGGCGGTGCGCGCCTTCAGCCGTTCCAGATCGCGATACTGCCCCTGCCCCGGCGTGTGATCGGTGAGCGAGACCAGATCGACCGTGCCCTCGGAGATCAGCTCCTCGACCACCTCCAGCGCGCCGGGAAAGGTGACCTCGAACCGCGCATGCACCTTGTGATCCACCTTCAGCGCCCCGCGCATGCCCTTGAGCGCGCGCAGCATCGCCTGCGAATGGTCGTAGCTGCGCAGATGGCCATAGGTGGATTTCGGATTGAAGCTGACCGCCGCGTAACCGGTCGTCACGCCGGAAACCTTGAGCTTGCGGTCGAGATCGCGCAGCCCCAGCTCCATCGGCATCTTCACATTCGGGCGCGGCTCGACCTCGCGCTCGATCATGTCGCCATGCATGTCGACAAAGCCCGGCATCAGCAACAGCCCCTGCCCCTCCAGCGCGGCGCCCGCGACGGGCATTTCGGAAATCTCCGAAATAACCCCGTCTTCGATGCAGAGCGCGCCGTTGGGGATCACCCGGTCGGGCAGGACGATGCGGAAGTCACTCAGCCACATGGGCCATCTCCTTTGGGTCAAGCCGGATATCCCGGTCGATCAGCGCGGCGACATCGCCGGGATGGTGAAACACCCCGATCATCGCCACGCCCTGTTGTTTCAGAGCTTCCAGCCGCCGCACCAGCGCCGCCCGCGCAGCGGCGTCGAGCGAGGCGGTGGGCTCGTCCAGCAGCAGCAGGCGCTGCGGCAGGATCAGCGCGCGGGCGAGGTTCACCTTCTGCTGCTCGCCACCGGAGAAGGTGGTGGGATAGGCGCGCCAGAGCTCCGGCTTGACGCCGAACTCCGCCAGCCAGCGCCGCGCCTCGACAAGCGCGCTGTCGGCATCCTGCCCGGCGCGGCGCAGCGGTTCGGCCACCAGATCCTCGGCGGCGACCCGGGGCCGTGCGGTGAGGAACTGGGTCACGAAACCGATCTCGCGGGCGCGCAGCAGGGCAATGTCCACATCCGCCGCGCGCGCGAGGTCGATCTCACCCTCGGGCGCATCGTAGAGGATACGCCCCGCGACCGGCAGGTAAGAGCGATAGAGCGTGCGCAGCAGGGTGGATTTGCCAACGCCGTTGGGGCCGGAGAGCAGCACGAACTCGCCAGGGGCAAGGCTGAAGCTCAGCCCCTCGAAGGCATGCAGACTGCGGTCCAGATGATGCATGCGAAAGCTCTTGGCGAGGTTTTCCACCCGCAGGATCGGCTGTGTCATGCCCGGCCCTCACTGTTTTCGCCTGTCCGTCCGACCGGGCGCCGCAAGAGTTTTCGAAAACTCTTGCAAATTCCTTCGAAGGAATTTGCCCGCGCTGCGGTGCCCGTCCCGATCATCCCCATCCCCTCAAAGCTTGGCATGGACCAGCGCCTGGGTATAAGCCGCCTGCGGGTCCTGAAAGACCTGATCGACTAGCCCGGCCTCGACCACCCGCCCCCGGCGCATCACCATCACCCGGTCCGCCATGGTGCGGATCACGCCCAGATCGTGGCTGACGATCACCATGGTGATCCGCCGCTCCCGTTGCAGCCGCTTCAGCGTGTCCAGCACCAGCGCCTGCACGCTCACATCCAGCCCCGTGGTCGGCTCGTCGAGCAGCAGAACCGCCGGTTCCAACGCGATGGCTTTGGCAAGCTGCACCCGTTGCTGCATGCCGCCCGACAGCTCGATGGGAGGCGCATCCATGCGCTCCAGCGGGAATTCCGACGCGTCGAGCGACTGTTTCGCCTTTTCCCGAAGCACCGAAAACCGCCGCTCGCCGGCCACCAGCAGCCGCTCGGCGACATTGCCCGACGACGAGTTCTTCATCAGCAGCCCGAGATGCGGGTTCTGATAGACGATGCCGATATGACGCGCCCGCAGCATCCGCCGCGCATAGCCGTCCATGGCAAAGAGATCCTCCGGCACCCCCGGCAGATCCAGCGCATAGCGCCCCTCGTCCGGCAGCTCCTCGAGATTCATCATCCGCAGCAGGGTCGACTTGCCCGAACCGCTCTCGCCGACGATGCCCAGCACCTCGCCCGGATAGACCTCGGCCGAGACATGCTCCAGCGCCGCCACATCGCCATAGCGTTTCGACACATCCGCCATGCGCAGCAGCGGCTGTGCCCGCACCAAACGCGGCGCCGCGCGCTCCATCACCTCGCTCATGGCCGGAACACCCCATCGCGATACCACATCTCGCCCGGCTCCTCGCCGTTCAGCAGCTTCACGCCCAATTGGCTGTCAGACACCTCGTGCTGAGACGTGCCGTCCTCCTGCGGAATTTCGTTCATAAACACTCCCCGGGCACCGGAGCGACGACAGGTCAGCCCGGCGTGATCCTCGACCCGATAGGGCACGTCGTCGAAGACCAGCGGTTCGACCCGGGTGAAGGGCGGCACCGCGAAGAGCCGCTTTTCCCGCCCCGCCGAGAGGATCGTCAGATGCTTCGCCATGTTCAGCTTGGGCACATCCCAGCGCGGGATCGGCGAGGGCGTCATCACATGACGCCCATTGACCAGCGAGGGATAGGACGCCCCCTGCATCACCCGGCCCACGCGCACGATCTGCTCGTAGAGCTGCAACCACATGCGCCCGTAATCCGCATCCGCATGCATCTGGCGCGCAACGGACATGTTCGGTTCCACCGGGCGCAGCGGCTCGGGGTTGGGCACCTGCAAGACCAGCACCTGATCGGCGCGCAGCTTTTCCTCGGGCACCCGGTGGCGCGATTGGATGATCGTCGCCTGCACCGTGTCGAGCGTCGTGGCCGCGCCAGAAACCCGCGCGATGAAGCGCCGGATGGAGGCGGCGTTGACGCTGTCGTCTGCGCCCTGGTCGATCACCTTGACGACCGAGCCCGGATTGACCAGCGTCAGCGTCGCCTGCAAGCCGCCAGTGCCCCAGCCGCGCGCGATCGGCACTTCGCGACTGGCATAAGGCATCTGACAACCCGGCACCGCGATGGCCTTGAGGATCTTGCGGCGCATTTCGCGTTTTGCCGAAGCGTCCAGAAATCCGTAGGAAAACGCCTTCCAGGGCCGTGTGAGCGTGTCGAGACTCATGCCGGTTCCTCCGTCTTGTTGCGCTGTGCCTTCGCGTCGCGAAGCGCATCCAGCGAAGACTGGAAGGTCACGTAATGCGGCAGCTTGAAGTGGATGCAGAAGCCCGAGCTTTCGACCGGCTCGGTATGGTAGAGGAAAAACTCTTCGTTCACCGGCGAGCCCTTGGGCGCTCCGGCCGCGTTCAGGTCGAGCGTGGCGCCCGCGATGGTCTTGACCTCGTTCCAGCCGAGCGTCGCGCAGAACCCCAGCCGCAGCTTGCCCTGCCCCCTGGTGGTCACCACCTCGGCCTGGCTGGTCTTGACCCGCCCGGCGCTGAACTCGGTGCCATTGGGATGGCGCACGATCACCTCGGCCTCGCTGAGCCGCAGCTCGTTCACCGTCGGATGCGCGTTGCCATAGCCGCGCATCGCCGAATAGCCGAGCGCAAGAACGCCGCCGGTATCGGCCCGCGCCAGACTTTGCAGCGTATGGGCACGTTTGGCCGGGAAGAGCAGCGGCTCTTTCGTCAGGTCGGGAATGGCGTCGCGGTCGACCGGCGCCAGCGTCGGCGCCTCGACCAGCCCCTGCGCCTTTTGCCATTCCGCCAGCGAGGGATGGCAGGCCGGCGCGGGCCTTGCCGCCTTCTCCACCGGCACAGGCGTGAAGCTCTTCCCCTGCACCACCTCGGTCGCCAGAAGCCGATGGCTGTAGTCCAGCGTCGGTCCGAGGATCTGCCCGCCGGGGATGTCCTTGAAGGCTGCCGAGATACGGCGGTGCGTCAGCATCCGGCCCTGCGTCACCGGCGCCGCGATCTGCAAGCGCGGCTGGGTACTGCGCCAGGCCCGCAGCAGCAGCAGCGCCTCGTAAAGATCGCCGCCCGATTGCGCCAGCGCGAGCGCCGCAAGGTCGGGGGCGTAGAGCGAGGCCTCGCCCATCACCCGGTCGATGAGGCTGGGCAGGGCGCGCTCGATCTCGGCAACGCGCGCCGGCGTGATTTCCCCCATCTGCGCACGGTAGAGCCGTTCCGCCTGTTCGATGGCGCGCTCGCCCCCTCTGGTTGCCACATAGGCCATGGCTCAGCCCTCCTGCACGGCGGTCGAGCGCGGCAGGCCGATCACCCGGGCGCCGTCGATGAAAAACAGGTCGATCCCCTCGGGATAACGGCAGAGCCTGCGCCGCGCCTCCCATAGCGAGGGGTCGAGCCCGCCGAGCTGCAAGCTCACGCTGCCGTCTATGCCCGGTCCGGTCAGGGTCAGATGCGCCCCTTCGCCGATCCGCGCCGGGGCGATCACTGTGGCGCCGCCGTCGGGATAGAGGAAGGAGCCGACCTGCGCCGCCCCGAGTGCGGTCACCCCAGCGGCGCTGTCCAGCGACACAAACAGGTGGTCGGCCTCGGCCAAGGGAACGAGCGCCGCGCCGGTCTGGCGCAGGTGCCCGCTCAGCGCCGCGTCGTCAGCATAGACGCGACATTCGCGGTCGAGCAGCGCGGCGGCGATGGGTCCGGCGCCCGGTTCGGGCAGCTCCTGCACGGTGCCGGGGCGTGACAGCGCCATCATCAGCGCGTGGAAACTGGCATTGTCGCGCCGCTCGCGCGCGTCGGGGTGCGGGGCGGTCTGCATCAGAAGGTCTCCATATCGACGCGGGTGGCCTCGATGGCGCGAAGGGTGTCGCGGTCATCCTCCGCCTGACGGGCGGCCTCCTCGGCGATGACGCGGATCAGGCGCTCCACGTCGACCCCCGCCGCCAGCGCGCCGTCGATCACCGCCATCGCCATGGCGCGTTCCAGATCGTGGCCAGTGACCATGCCATAACCCTCGGTGCCGCCGGGCAGCCGGATATGCGCCTCGCTCACCAGCACCTCGCCCAGATGGAAATCGGTGCCCGTCACCGTGTCGCGCATCGGCAGCATCACCAGACCGCTGCGGCTCTGGAGCACCTCGATATCTCCCAGCGCCGGCAACAGTATTTCGGCTTCTTCCGAAATACGCTCGGGGGCCATGCGCGCCAGCACGCTCAGCCGCTCGGAGGCCTCTGTAACAGCGGTCTCAGTCATGCTCCGTCTCCAGTGAAAAGCGCACCCGCCCGGCGGACCAGATCGCCTCGGAAAAGCCGATGGGGTGGCGCGCGTCGTCGACATCGGTCTTGCACATCACGATCACCGGCTGATCGGCGGATTGCTCCAGCTCGCGCGCCTCCCATCCTTCGGGCAGGCGGGCGTAGAGCGAGGTCTCCAGCCGGTGATATTCGCCGATGCCGTGATCGCGGTAGATCTCGGTCACCGAAACGCCCGCCTGCCGGCGCGCGCCGAGATCGGGAAAGCGGGAAGCATCGTGATAGGCGCGCGACAGGCTGATCGGGCGCCCGTCGGCCCGGCCCCGGCGCAGCACGCGATGTACGCGCGCGCCAGGCTCCAGCGCCAGCGCGCGGGCGACCTCATGCGGCGCCGGCACGATCTCGGCGGCGATGGGATCACCGGAGGGCACAATGCCCTGGGCAATGAGGTTTTCGCGATAGCGCGTGCGGGCACCGATGCGATAGAGGATCGGCGGCTTGGCCCGCACGAAGGTGCCGCGCCCCTGCTCCACGCTCAGCACGCCCTCGGCGGCAAGCGTGGCGACGGCGCGGCGCACCGAATGCCGCCCGACGCCCGCGAGACGCTGGATATCACCCTCGGTCGGCAGCCGGTCGCCCTCGGCAAGCGCCTGGCTCTCGATGCTGCGGGTGATCCACTCGCGCGCCCGTTCCCAGTTTCCCGATTTCGCCATCGCCCGTTCCACAAAATTCATTCGGATGTTTCCACGAGTGGCGCCGCCGAATGACAGGGGCATGACGGCGCCATGAAAGTTGCGAGAATTCCGCGCTCAGGCGGGATCGCCGTCGCGCAGCAGCGCGTCGAGATAGATCCGGTCGCCCTGCGCCAGCCGCCGCAGGGTAAAGCCGCCATCGCCGCCCTGCCCCCGGGTTTCCAGCAGCCGCGCCGCCTCGGCCTCGGGCGCCATCAGCGGCAGCGCGCGGCCATCGGCGGAAAGCGTGAGCCCCATCAGAGCCGCCAGCGTCGGTGCCACATCGACCAGCGCGGCGGGGGCATCCTCGACGCCCGTGCGCCCGCCCGGCACCTGCCAGATCATCGTGGTGGCCATCTCGTGCCGGTTGAGCCCGCCATGCATACCGCCGCCCAGCGGCACACCGCCGGTATAGGCGCGCCGGCCCGGGAGACCGTAGGCATCGGGCTCTTCATCCGCGCGCATGACGTAGAACAGATCCGGCTGACGGGCATGGCCGTGGCGCAGCAGCGATTGCGGCAGCGTGCCCGGCAGATCGTCGCAAAGCGCATCGCGGGCAAAGACCGCGCCCACCTTCGGGTGTTCCCGAAGAAACGAAACAGCCGCCCGCATGAGCCCCGGATCGGTGCCCAGCGCGCGCAGCTCGCCCGCCGCGCCGTCGGTCATGGCGAAATGCGTATCGTCCTCGGGGCGGGAACTGGCCCGCAGCCCGGCGGCAGCGAGATCCCCCGCGAGGTCGATCTCCTCCACGGTCGAGATCTGCCCGTGATCGGAGAGCGCCACGATGGCGGTGCGCTCCGCCTCCGGGCCGCTGCGGATCTGGTCGACGATCTCGCCAAAGACGGCATCGGCGGCGCGGCGGGCCTCGCGGCTCGCCTCGGATCCGATCTCACGATAGTGAAAGGAGGTGTCGGGCTCGGGCAGCCAGAGCCAGGCGACATCGGCGCGGTCCTGCGCGATGGCCAGCTCGCGCAGCACCCGGCCCGCATACCCCACCGCATCCAGCTTGGGGATCTCCATCCCCGGCAGCGGGCCGCAGGTCACCATGGCGCGGTCCACCGCCTCGGGGGTCTGCGTCTTGTCGCGCCCGTGCACGGAAAACGTCCAGTGCCCGTTGCGCGCCACATCGTGGTTCACCAGAAAGGCCGAGCCGGGCGAACCCGCATGCACCGTGGCCATGCGCTTGCCCGCGCGCGCCAGCGCCTGGCCGAGACTGTCCGCCGTGACGATCTCGCCCAGAACCTCGCGCATGCGCGCCAGATGGGCGAAATCCGAGGTGTCGAGCGGCCGCCCCTGCACCACCTGCGGCATGTGAAAGGCATTGCCGACGATGCCATGCCGCTCCGGCCAACTGCCGGTGGCGAGGCTGGTGGTGCAGACCCGGGTGAGCGAGGGAAAGACCGAGCGCGCGCGGGAAAAGCGCAGGCTCTCGCCGGCAAAGGCGCGCAGGTTGGGCATGGCCTCGTCGATGAGATCGGGGCGCAGCCCGTCGAAGACGACGACAACCGCCTTGTCGATCACGCTCATGCCGTTGCTCCGTTCACGCGGGCGGCAAAGTCCTGCGCCGCCTTCAGCGTCGCCAGCTCTGCGTGATTGTGGAAGGTGCGCTTGATCTCGATGACGATGCGCGTGCCGGGGCGCACGGTGAGCCGGTCGGCCAGCGCCTCGAAATCCACCGAGCCCATGCCCTTGGGCGCGTGCATGTCGCCCACGCCAAAGAAATGCCGCTCGCCCTCATGCGTCCATGGGAAGGTGGCCGGCAGACCGGTGCTGTCGGAATAATGGATATGGCCGATCCACGGCGCCAGCGCGTCGCAGGCCGCGATCATGTCGAACCCCCAGAGCACCGCGCCCTGCTGGGCGTGGCTGATGTCGAGACAGGCAAAGACCGCATCATGATCGAGCGCCGCCAACTGATCGGCGAGCTGGCGCGGATCGAGCGAATAGGAAGTCTCCTCCCCCGCGATCACCCGGCGGTTGGGCGAGATGTTCTCATAGGCGATGGCCACCCCAAGCTCCGCCGCACGGTCGGCGACCGGGCGGAGGCGGTCGAGCTCATAGGCCAGCAGATCGGCCGGGCGCGCGGCCCAGTCATCGGGATGGCAACGGCCGGGATGGATCACCACGGCGCCGGCGCCGATCTCGGCGGCCAGCTCCATGGAGACCGTTGCGGCCTTCTGCATCAGATCGCCATGCGCCTCGTCCATCAGATTGATGGCGATGGGCGCGTGCATGGAATAGCTCAGCGGATAGCGCGCCATGATCTCGCGGATCTGCGCCACCCGCTCGGGCAGCAGCCGGCAGGACACCACCGCGTCGAGCCCGGTGGCGGTGATCTCGGCGCCGGTGCAGCCGATCTCGGCCATATGCGCCAGCCGCGCGTCGAGCTTGCTCAGGTCGCTCTCGGCACCGGTGTTGAAGCCGGTGGCGACGATGTTGCCGGTCGCGGCGACGTCCTCGCGGACAAGGGTGTCGGGTTGGGTCATGGGTCAGGTCTCCAGCGAGGGGTCGAGTTTCACGCGCAGCCAGTCGCCGAGGACGGACATGCTGAGCGTTGTGAGAAAGATCACCATCCCGGGGATGACCGCGAGCCACCATGCGTTGATCAGGTAGTCGCGCCCCTCCCCCAGCATCTGGCCGAGCGAGGTCATCGGCGGGCGGATGCCGAGGCCGAGAAAGCTCAGCGAGGTCTCGAAGAGGATGGTGCTGGGAAAGTTGATCGTGAGCTGCACGATCAGCGGCCCGGCGATATTGGGCAGGATGTGGTGCAGATAGACCCGGCGCGGCTTTGCGCCGAGCCCGCGCACGGCGAGCGCATAGCCCTGCTCGCGGGCGCTCAGCACGAGACCACGGGTGATGCGGGCATAGCTCTCCCAGCCGTAAAGCCCCATGATGGCGATGAAAACCACCATGGAATTGCCCATGAAGGCGAGGATGGCGAGCGCGATGATGAACCAGGGCATGGCGGCCTGAAAATCCACCAGCGCCATGATGACCTCGTCCCAGAGCCCGCCCTTGTGGGCGGCGAGGAAGCCCAGCGAAATCCCCATCACCGCGCCGAGGCAGGTGCCGAGGAGCGACAGCAGCATGGAGGTCTGCGCCGCCACCAGCAGCCGCGAAAAGAGATCGCGGCCCAGCGTGTCGGTGCCCATCGGATGCGCCCATGTGGCGCCGCTCAGCGGCACCGGCGGGGTCATGCGGTTCATCAGGTCCACATGATCGAAGGCATAGGGCTGGATCACCTGCGCAAACACGGTGACGAACAGCATGAGCGCCATGATCCCGAGGGCGATCCACACCGCGACGGGCAGCGTGGCGAAGGCAGGCAGAGGCCAGCGGCGGGCGGGCAGCGCGGGGCGGTCGAGCGCGCTCATGCCTGTGCCCTCGCGCCGACGCGGACCCTTGGGTCGAGCCAGCCATAGACCAGATCCACCACCATATTCGCCGCCACCATGGTGAAGGCGAGCAGGATCATGATGCATTGCACCACGGCCAGATCGCGCGAGGCCACGGCGCTGGTCAGCAGCCGCCCGATGCCCGGCCAGGCAAAGACCGTCTCGGTCACCACCGCCCAGCCCAGCATCTCGCCCACCTTGATACCGAGGATCGTCACCACCGGCACCGAGGCATTGGGCAGCGCGTGCAGGCTCACCCGCCGCGCCAGCCCCGCGCCCTTGGAGCGCGCGGTGCGCATATAGGGTTTCGACAGCACCTCGATCATCGAAGAGCGTGTGTAACGGGCGATCTGCGCGGCAAAGCCGGTGCCCAGCGTCGCGGCGGGCATGATGAGATGCGCCCAGCTTCCCGATCCCGACGAGGGCAGCACCCGGAGCTTCAGCGAAAACACCAGGATGAGCAGGATGCCGAGAAAGAAATTCGGCATGGAAAAGCCGAAGACGGCGACGCTCATCACCCCCCGGTCGAACCAGCTTTCGCGGTAGACGGCGGCCAGCACCCCCAGCGGCATGCCGATCAGCAGCGCGATGGCGATGGCGGTGGCGCCCAGCAGCGCGGTCTTGGGCACCCGGTCCCAGACCACCTGAAAGGCGTCGATATTGTTGCGGAAGGAGATGCCGAAATCGCCGTGCAGCAGCGCTTGCAGATAGCTGGTATACTGCTCCCAGAGCGGCGCATCGAGCCCCCATTTGGCGCGGTAGAAATCGCGCGTCGCCTGATCCACATCGTCGGGCAGCAGCACCGTCGTCGGGTCGCCCGAGAGGCGCAGCACGAAGAAGACGAAGGTCAGCACCAGCAACATCGTGATGAGCGCGCGCAGGAGTTTCAGCAGGATCCAGGTCATTGGCTCAGCTCCTCGATGCGGTGGCAGGCGGCGCGGCGGGGACCGAAATCGCGCAGCTCCGGCGCCTCGATCCGGCAGCGCTCGGTGGCGTGCGGGCAGCGCGGGTGAAAGCGGCAGCCGGGCGGCGGGGCGGCGGGGTTGGGCGGATCGCCGATGCGCGGCGCGGCGCGGCCCCGCGTGGCGGGATCGGGCACCGGTACGGCGGCAAGCAGCGCCTTCGAATAGGGATGCAGCGCGCGGGCATAGAACGCCGCTTTCGGCGCCTCCTCGACCACCTGACCGAGATACATCACCGCCACCCGGTCGGCGATGTGGTGGACGACAGAGAGGTCATGGCTGACAAAGAGATAGGCCATGCCGCGCGCCTGCTGGAGATCCCGGATCAGGTTGACGATCTGCGCCTGGATCGACACGTCGAGCGCCGAGACCGGCTCGTCCATCACCATGAGCTCCGGCTCCAGCGTCAGCGCGCGCGCGATCACCACGCGCTGAAGCTGGCCGCCCGACAGCTCATGCGGATGGCGCGCCGCCATGGCCGGTGGCAGGCCGACATCGGCCAGCGCCTGTTCGGCACGCTCGGGGGGCAGGTTGTGGATCTTCAGCGGCTCGGCGATCTGGGTGCCGATGCTCTGGCGCGGATCGAGCGCGCCGGCGGCATCCTGATAAACGAGCTGCATGCGGCGGCGCAGATGGCGCCAGTCGTCGCTGCCCTCCCGGGGCAGCGGCGCGCCGTCGAAGGTGACCTCGCCGCTGTCATGCGGGCTGAGCCCCAGCACCAGCCGCGACAGGGTCGACTTGCCGCAGCCCGACTCGCCGACGACCCCCAGCGTCTCGCCCTTGTTCAGCGTCAGCGACACTCCGTCGACAGCGTTGAAACGGCGGGCGCGGCGAAAGAGACCGCCCCGCCCCACCTGATAGGATTTGCGCAGATCCTCTGCGCGCAGAAGGGCCGTCATGAGAATTCTCTTTCACGGATCGTCGCCACGGCGCGCTCGGGCGGCAGCGGATGATGGCAGGCGGCGCCGAGCGCCAGCTCGGGCAGGTCCTGTCTGCAACGGTCGCTGGCGCGCGGGCAGCGCGGCGCAAAGGCGCAGCCGCCGGGCAGCGCATCGATGGGCGGCACGGTGCCGGGGATGGTTGCGAGCCGCCCGCCCTGCGCCTGCCGCTCGGGCAGCGAGGACAGCAGCCCGTGGGCGTAGGGGTGGCGCGGCGTGGCAAAGAGATCGGCCACATCGGCGCGTTCGGCGATGCGGCCCGCATACATCACCGCCACACGGTCAGCGGTCTGCGCCACAAGCCCCAGATCGTGGGTGACAAAAATCACCCCCATGCCGAGGCTGGTGCGCAGATCGGCGATCAGATCGAGGATCTGCGCCTGAAGCGTCACGTCCAGCGCCGTGGTCGCCTCGTCGGCGATCAGCAGCCGCGGGTTGCCGGCGATGGCGAGCGCGATCATGGCGCGCTGGTTCATGCCGCCGGAAAACTGATGCGGAAATTCGCGCGCCCGGCGCTCCGGGTCCGGCAGACCCACGCGGCCCAGCAGGCGCACCGCCTCGGCCTCGGCCTCCTTCCGCGTTGCGCCCTTGCGCAGACGCACGGCCTCGGCCACCTGCCAGCCGATGCTGCGCACCGGGTTGAGCCCGCCGGTGGCATCCTGGAAGACGCTCGACAACTGGCGGCGGCGCAGCGCCTGCGCCTCTTTCTCGGGCAGCGCGCAAAGATCCTGCCCGTCGAGCTTCAGCGCCCCGCCGGAGATCCGGCCGCGCTTGGGCAGAAGCCCCGCGATGGCAAGGCAGGTCATCGACTTGCCGCAGCCGGATTCTCCCACCAGCGCCAGCGTCATGCCGGCATCGAGGGAAAAGCTCACCCCACGCACCGGGCGCACGGGATCGCGGCGGGGACGGTCGATCTCGACCGAGAGGTTTTCGGCGGAAAACAGCATTTCGGACTTTCGGGAAATAGCGAAAACCCCGGCGCGCAAAGGCGCGCCGGGAGGGGCAAGGCTCAGTTGTTGGGAGCGTCGCCAATAGTCAGATTGTAGGGGCGCAGGTCCATGTAATAGAGGCCGTAGGGCTTCCATCCGATGTCCTTGCGCAGCGCATAGGTTTCCAGCGGGTTGTAGAGCATCGTGCCCGGCGCCTCGTCGGTCCAGATATCCAGCGCTTCGCGATAGGCCGCCTTGCGCTCGTCCCAGTCGGTCGAGGTGGTGATGGTGTCCTGAAGCGCGTTGAACGCGGCGGGCGCCTGCCAGCTGCGGCTTGCGTCTTCCTTGTTCTTCTGCACCCAGCTTTCCTTGCCCCATTGCGGCACGAAAGAGCCGGTCGGGTCGGGAAGACGGTGGGTGTTGGACCAGGGGCGGATATTCACGGTCTGGTCGGGATCGTTGACCTGCGACCAGTTCTCGACCGGCTGAAGCGTCACGTTCAGCCCGACCTCGCGCCACATCTGTTGCATCGCCTGCGCCGCTTCCAGCGACAGCAGGTAATAGTTCAGCGGCAGCTTGTAGATGATTTCCTCGCCATTGTAGCAATCGCACTCGGCAAGGATCTGGCGCGCCTTCTCGGGGTTGTAGTCGAAGGCCGGGTAGTCCTCGATATACATCACGTAAGAGGGCAGCTGGTGGCCGTTCGGGGTGTAGTTCTTGCCGCCCCAGAGCGCCTCGCGCAGCAGGTCGCGGTCGATGGCGAGGCTCAGCGCCTGACGCACTTCCTTATGCGCGGTCGGACCGTCATTGAAGAAGACCAGCATATGGGTGTTGTCGAGCACGATCTGTTCGACCTTGAGGTCGTCATAGCCCTCGATCACCGGGATCTGGTCCGGCGGGATGTTCACGGCGATGTCGTATTCGCCCGAGACGAGCCCCGCGATGCGCGCCGAGACTTCCGGCACCTGCACGAAGGTCACCGATTTCGCGGTGGGCTTGCCGCCGAAATAATCGTCATGCGAGACGAGGCGGATATATTCGCCATCGACCCATTCCTCCATCTTGTATGGGCCGGTGCCGACGGGATTGCGGGCAAAGGCGTCCTTGCCCATGGTCATGTAGCTCTTGTTCTCGACCACCCAGAAGGCATAGCCCGCGAGGCGCTGCTCCAGCAGCACATCGGGCTCTTTCGAGACGACGCGCACGGTGTATTTGTCCACCGGCTCGATATGGCTGACGGTGAGCATAAAGCGCTTGGCGGCGCCGATCAGCGGGTCGTAGCCATGGCCGCGCCCGGCATTGAACGAGAACACCACATCGTCCGAGGTGAGCTCTGAGCCGTCATGGAAGGTCACGCCCTCGCGCAGCTTCAGCTCCAGCGTGCGGTCGTCGATGCGCTCCCAGCTTTCGGCGAGGCCCGGCACGAGTTTCGAGGCGGTGCCCGAACCGTCGGCGAGGAAATCGCGGCGGATCAGGCTGTCGAACATCGAATAGGAGATGCGCACGGCGACGTTGCCCATCTCTTCGATGCTTTCGAGGCTGCCCGGCAGGTTGTTCACCGCGACGGTGAGATCGGGACGGTCGTCCTGCGCCGCGGCGGGCAAAGCCGCCGTCAGCGACAGCGCGGTCGCCGCCAGGAGTGTCTTGAGGCGTTTCAACATCGGGAATCTCCGGTTGGATCGGGGCTGGCATCGCCCCTTGCGCCCCTCCCTGTCGTCCGAATGACTCCGCGCGATTTCAGTTTGGCGAATTCTTTGCGTCCCGATTGTTTCGTCTTGATGACGCCCGGGAAGCCACTACCTGAGAATTCAATCGCTTAACCGGTGGGCAAATTCATCCGTATGTTTTTTCCACAGAGATCCGGAGCAGTCCGCTCTGGCGCCCGCTGCCGCGCCGGCGATAGTCTGCGCGCATCTTTCACAGTCTTTCCGGCTTCATGACAGACGATCCCCGCCCCCGGCGCCGCCTCTTTGACAGCGGCTTTTTCTTCATTCTGGCCATCGCACTGGCCAGCGGGGCCGGCGTGCTGGTCACCCAGGGATGGGAGGCGTTCCGCGAGATCCTGCTCTCGGATCTGGGGCTCGCGGCGCTGCTGATGCCCAAGATCGCGGCGGGCGTGCTACTGGCCACGGCACTGGCGTTGGTGTTGCCCAAGGACAAGGTGCTGCACCATGTGGGCCCGGAAAGCGGCGTGCGCGGGCTCGCCATCGCCGCCACCGCCGGCGCGGTGATCCCGGGCGGGCCGGCAGTGACCTTTCCGCTGACCGCCGGGCTGATGACGGCGGGCGCCGATCTGGCGGCGGGCGTGGCGATGGTGACCGGCTGGATCCTGCTGGGGCTCAACCGAACCATCGTCTGGGAGCTGACCTTCCTGCCCGCCGATCTGGTGCTGCTGCGGGTGCTCCTGAGCCTGCCGGTGCCCATCGTGCTGGGGCTGGCGCTGCGTGCGGCGGTGCGGCACCGGGCAAGGCGGCGCGCGTCATGAATATCCTGATCGGCACGATCCTGATCTGGGGCGCGGCGTTCTGGGCCGTCCGCCACCTGCACCGTACCGCGCCCGAGGCGCGTCCGGAGCTTTACCGCCGCGCCGGCGAGACCTTTCTCTTCATGCTGCCGCGCCTGGCGGTGGGACTGATCGGCGCGGGGTTTCTTGCGGCGCTCCTGCCGGAAGCTTTCGTGCAGCGCTGGCTCAGCGCGCAATCGGGGGTGTCGGGCATCCTGCTCGCCACCGGTTTCGGTGTGCTGACACCGGGCGGGCCGTTTGTGGCCTTCGCCATCGGCGCCTCGGCGCTCAAGGCCGGTGCCGGCGCGGGGGCGCTGGTGGCCTATGTCACCTCGTGGTCGCTGGTCTCCATGGTGCGGACGCTCAGCTACGAGGTGCCGCTGATGGGCCGCCGCTTCACCCTGCTGCGGGTGATGATCTCGCTGCCCGCGCCGATCCTGCTGGGGCTCATCGCCAGCCTTGCGCAGTGATCCGGCGCGCGCCGTGCCCGATCTCCGGGCACTCCGCGCAACGCACAGCCGGCACCGTCGCCGCAACACTCCCGTGAGACAGGGCAGATAAGAAATTTCTCACGCGCCAAAAATCTTTTGAATTGGACGCAGAGCGCCGAACTTGCCTCACTTCGCGGACAGGGTGGCCTCATCGCCGCCGCTGAGCCACCGGAGCCCGTATCCGCACCATGCGTTTTGCCGCCACATCCCCGCTCTCGCCACGCCCCTCAGCCGGGCAGCGCCGCCGTGAGGCGCGGCATGAGGTTCAGGTGACGCAGCACCACATCCATCGCCCGCGCCTCGTCATGGGCGGCGAGCGCGTCGATCATCTCGCGATGCTCCGCCTCGATGATCTCGGTCTTGCCGACGCCCTGTTGCAGCGACAGCATGGCCACCCGCAAGAGCGGCGCCTGCAACCCGTCAAAGACCTGCACCAGCACGGTGTTGCCCGCTGCCGCGACCAGCGTCTGATGGAACAGCCGGTTGATCTCGGCGCAGGCCAGCAGATCCGCCGCCGAGGTCGCCTCGTGCAGTTCGCACAGCTCGGTCAGCGCGTCGGGCAGCGGGCGGCGGTCGCGGCAGATGCGGCGCACCGCATGGGTTTCCACCATCACCCGCACCTCGTGCAGATCGCGCAGTTCGGCGGCGGAAAGCGGGCGGACCATGGCGCCGCGGCGCGGGTGCAGCTCCAGATAGCCTTCGGCGGCCAGCCGGTTCAGCGCCTCGCGCACTGGCGAGCGCGACACGCCGGTGACCTCGCAGGCCGCCGCCTCCTCGATGAAACTGCCGGGTGGAAAGGCGCCGGTGAGGATATGCGCGCGGATGCCCTGATAGGCCCGCTCGCGTGCCGAGGGCGGCTTCTCCGCCGCCGCAGCACCAGCCGGAATGGAATGCGCACCGGAAAGATTATTCATTCACCGCCTCAATACCTTTTGCCGCAACAGATCACCTTTCCGGTCATCTCGGACTCGACAGAATCACCCCTTCTTTATTGTATACACGAAGTAGACGTTAAAAGGACACAGCACCGATGATGGATGGATCGCAGGGTTTCGGGCCGAACGGCACCTGGCGCGTCGGGGTGGATTCGGGCGGCACCTTCACCGATGTCTGCATGTTCAACGAGGCCAGCGGCGAGATCGCGGTGTGGAAGGTGTCCTCCACCCCCGACGACCCGTCGCGCGGCATCGCCCAGGGGGTCGAGGAAGGCATGCGCGAGCGCGCCGGCGGCGGGGACGACCCGGCGGCGGCCATCGCCTATCTCGGCCATGGCACCACGGTGGCGACCAATGCGCTTATCACCCATCGCGGCGCAAAGGTCGGCCTGCTGACCACCGGCGGCTTTCGCGACCTGCTGGAGATCGGCCGGCAGAAACGCCCCGATCTCTATGATCTCTTTGCCGAAAAACCGCGCACGCTGGTGCCCCGCGCCCTGCGCTTCGAGCTGCCCGAGCGGATGCTGCGCACCGGCGAGGTCTCGGTCCCGCTCGACGAGGAGGCAGTGCGCGAGGCCGCCCGCGCGATGAAGGCGGCGGGGGTCGAGGCGGTGGCGATCTGCTTTCTTTATGCCTTTGTGAACCCCGCGCATGAGCAGGCCGCCAGACGCATCGTGGCCGAGGAAATGCCCGGCGCCTTCCTCTGTGCCAGCCACGAGATCGCGCCGGAATTCCGCGAGTTCGAACGGCTTTCGACCGCCACGGTCAACGCCTATCTCGGGCCGATCATGCACCGCTACATCTCGCGACTGACGCCCCGGCTGGAAGAGCTGGGCCTGCCCGTCGCGCCGCATCTGACGCAGTCGAACGGCGGCGTCGTGCGCTTTGAGGTGGCCGCCGAGACGCCGGTGCGCGCGGTGCTCTCCGGCCCCTCCACCGGCGTGGTGGCGGCGCAGGCCATCGGCGCGCGGGCGGGCTTTGACGACATCATCACCTTCGACATGGGCGGCACCTCGTCCGACGTGGCGCTGATGGCGGGGGGCGAGACCACGCAGACCAATGAAAGCACCGTGCATGGCTATCCGATCAAGGCGCCGATGCTCGACATCCACACCGTGGGCGCCGGCGGCGGCTCCATCGCCTCCATCGACAGCGGCGGGCTGCTCAAGGTCGGGCCGGAAAGCGCCGGCGCCGATCCCGGCCCGGTCTGCTACGGGCGCGGTGCGAGCGAACCCACGGTGACCGATGCCAATATCGTGCTTCAGGTGCTGAACCCGGTGGAGATCCTCGACGGGCGGATGAAGGTTCACCGCAACCTCGCCGTGGAGGCCATTGAGAAGATGGCGAAAACCCTGGGCATGCAGAGTATGGACGTGGCGCAGGGCATCATCTCGGTGGTGACCGCGAACATGGCCAAGGCGATCCGGGTGATCTCGGTCCAGCGCGGCCACGACCCGCGCAATTACGCGCTGATGGCCTTTGGCGGCGCGGGCCCCTTGCACGCCGTGCGGCTGGCGCAGGAGCTGGGCATGTCCACCGTGATCGTGCCGCGCAACCCCGGCATCCTCTGCGCCATGGGGCTGCTGCTCACCGATCTGCGCGCCGATTTCTCCGCCACAAGGCTGACCTCGCTGGAGGCGGGCAATCTCGACGTGATCGCCGACACCATGGCGCGGGTCGAGGCCGAGGCCGCCGGCTGGTTCGAGACCGAGGCGATCCCGACCGACAAGCGCCGGATCACCCGCCGCATCGACATGCGCTATGACGGGCAGAATTACGAACTCTCCATTCCCCTGCCCGACGGCCCGGTGACCGAAGCGACGCTGGCGGCCCTGAAGGAGGGCTTCGCCGAGGCGCATAAGCGCATGTACGGCTTCGACGTGCCCGAAGAGCGCATCCTCTGCGTCACCTTCCGCGCCGAGGCCATGGGGCTGGTGCAAAAGGCCGAACTGCCCGAGCGCGCGCCCGGCAATACGGACGCTTCCGGTGCGATCATCGGCAGCCGCGAGGTCTGGTATCCCGAAACCGGCAGTTTCACCGAGACGACGCTTTATGCCCGCGACCGGCTCGCCCCGGGCATGCGCTTTGCCGGCCCCGCCATTGTCGAGCAGATGGACACCACGACGCTGATCCCGCCCGGGGTGAGCGCCAGCGTGGACACCATCGACAACCTCATTCTGGAGCTTCCCCGATGACCGCTCAAGCCACCACTCACGCGCTCGACCCGATCACGGTCGAGGTCATCGGCGCCGCGCTTTCCTCCATCGTGGAGGAGACCGGCGAGGCCCTCGTCCGTGCCTCCTATTCCACCAATATCAAGGAGCGGCGCGACTGTTCGACGGCGCTCTTCGACCGGCAGGGGCGCACGCTGTGTCAGGCGGAACATATTCCGATCCACCTGGGCAGTTTCCTCGACTTCATTCCGATGCTGCTGAGGGATCACGACGAGGCCGACCTTCGCCCCGGCGACGTGTTCGTCGGAAATGACGCCTATCGCGGCGGCGGCACCCACCTGCCCGATATCGTGCTGGCAGAGCCGATCTTTGTCGACGGCGCGCTCGTCGCCTGGACGGTGAACCTCGCCCACCATTCCGATTTCGTCGACCGGGCGCATGCGCATATCTATCAGGAAGGGCTGCGGATTCCGCCGATCCGGCTTTACCGCGCGGGCGCGCTGCAAAAGGACGTGCAGGAGCTGATCCTGCTCAACTGCCAGGTGCCGCGCGAGCGGCTGTCGGACCTGCGCGCGCAGATGGCGGCGAACCGCGTCGGCGTGCAGCGCTTTCAGGAGCTGTGCGCGCGCCACGGCGCCGAGACCGTGCTGGCCTCGGGTGAGGCGCTGCTGGATTACGCCGAGCGCAAGATGCGGGCGGGCATTGCCGCCCTGCCCGATGGCAGCTGGCGCTTTGAGGATGTGTTCGACAATCTCGATTTCGACACGCCCATCCCCTTCGCGGTGACCGTGACCGTGGCGGGCGAGGAACTGGCGCTCGATTTCGAGGCGCCCGAGCAGATCCGCGCGCCGATCAACATGACCCGCACGGCGCTGCTGGCGACGGTCTATTACATCGTGAAATCGGTGATCGACCCGACGGTGCTGCCCAATGCCGGGCTCGCCCGCCCGATCACCGTGCGCGCGCCCGAGGGCTCGATCGTGAACTGCAAGCACCCGGCGGCAGTCAATGGCCGGGTTCAGACCTGCCAGCGCGTCGCCGATCTGATCCTCGGCGCGCTGGCACAGGCGGTGCCCGGGCGCGTCTCGGCCTGCACCAACTCCGCCTGTTCGGTGGCGGTGTTCTCGGGCACCCGGCAGAGCGGGCCGGATGCGGGCAGCTACTGGGTCTATCTCGAAACCATCGGCGGCGGTGGCGGCGCCCGGCCCAACGCGGACGGGCTCGACGGCATCCATGTGCACGCCACCAACACCTCGAACCTGCCGGTGGAAGCGCTGGAGGGAGAATATCCCCTGATCCTCGAACGCTATGAGCTGGTGGACGGCTCGGGCGGCAGCGGCCGGCAGCGCGGCGGCATGGGGCTGCGGCGGGTCTACCGCGCCACCGAGGATTGCATGGTGCATGTGGACGTGTCGCGCAACATGTCGCGCTCCTGGGGGCTGCTGGGCGGCGGCCCCGGCGGCGCCGGCAGCTATGCCACCAGCCCCGACTGCGCCCCCTTCAAGAACGGCTACGGCACGCTGCGCGCCGGCGAATGGCTGGAGGTCGTCACCCCCGGCGGCGGCGGCTACGGCCCCGCCGAAGAGCGCGCCACGCATCCCGGCGAACAGCCTATCGCAGCAGAATAACAAACCATAACAACCCCATAAAAGGGCCGACAAGAGCCCGCCACAACCGACAAGGAGACAAGACAATGACCACGCGACTGAACAGACGCGGCTTTCTGGCCACCACCGGCGCCGCCGGCGCCCTGAGCTTCCTCGGCCCCAAGGTCCTGCGCGCGCAGGAGGACGGCACGCTCCGCTTTGGACTCTCGACCTATCCGCCCAGCTTCGATGCCTGGGCCTCGAACGGCACCGCCGCCGGCACCGTCAAGGTGATGTGCCACCGCGGCCTGCTCAGCTACGACGCGGAAGGCGCGCTACGCGGCGAGCTGGCGGAGTCCTGGGATGTCGACGACGATGGCGTCTGGACCTTCAACCTGCGCGACGCGAAATGGCATGACGGCAGCCCGGTGACCGCCGAGGACGTGGCCTGGACCATCACCGAAGTGCAAAAGCCCGATTCCGCCGCCTATCTCCAGAACCAGCTCGCCACCATCACCTCGGTCGAGACGCCGGACGACAAGACCGTGGTTCTCATGACCTCGGAGCCGCAGGCCGTGCTGCCGGAATGGTTCGCCAACTACAACATGCCGATCCTCAAGAAGGGCTCCGCGCGCGACGATCTGATGGGCGCGGGCCCGTTCAAGGTCGAGTCCATCGACCGCGGCGTCTCGATCACCGTGTCCGCCAATCCGGACTACTACAAAGAGGGTCTGCCCAAGGTCGAGCGCATCGAGGCCATCGTCTATGCCGACGAGAACCTGCGGATCGCGGCGCTCGAAGCGGGCGATGTCGACGTTGTGGAATACGTTCCGTGGCAGGCCATGGCGCAGGTCGGCGACAACCCGGCGCTGAAGCTCGACACCACCTTCGGGCCTTTCATGTACCTGACCTTCAACGCCAGCAAGCCGCCCTTCGACAACCCGCTGGTACGCCGCGCCGTCGGCCATGCCATCAAGCGCGAGGACATCGCCGCGGCGGCGTTCTACGAGCGCGGCGCGCCGCTCGAGCATCTGCCGATTCCCGATGCCTCGGCCTTCTTCAACCCCGAGTTCGCCAACGAGTGGAACTACGATCCCGAAAAGGCCAAGGCCCTGCTGGCCGAGGCGGGCTATGCGGACGGGTTCGACTGTACCATGCTGTCGACCGCGCAATATGGCATGCACCAGTCCACCGCCGAGGTCTGCCAGGCCTATCTGTCGATGATCGGCATCAACGTGACGCTGGACCTGCCGGAATGGTCGACCCGGGTGAAGAAGGGCAACGAAGGCACCTACGACCTCGCGGTCATGGGCACCGCCGCGGCCAACAACGATCCCGACGGTCTTGCCACGGTGATCGACGGCTCGCTGGCAAGCGCCTATTCGCGCAGCTACGGTCTGGAAACGCCCGAGATCTCGGAGCTTTTCGCCAAGGGCCGGACAATCTTCGACACCGAGGAGCGCAAGGCGGTCTACAAGGAGCTCGAAAAGGTCGCCATCGAAACCGCGCCGATCATGGGCCTTTGCTGGCGCGAACAGGGCTACGGGATGGCCGCGAATGTCGAGGGTTTTGCCAACCTCCCCGGACAGCTGACCTTCCATTCCGGCATCACGCTGGAAGACGCGATGCTCGGCTGATCGAAGACCCATGCTGAGATATATTGCCCTGAGAAGTCTGGTGGCCCTGTTCCTCGTCTGGGTCGTCGTCACCGTCGTGTTCCTGCTGCTGCATCTCATCCCGGGCGATCCGGCCGAGCTGCTGCTGAGTACGGGAAACATTGCCGCCGACCCGGCGGCGGTGGCGGCCCTGCGCGAAAAGATGGGGCTGAACGAGCCGCTCTGGCAGCAATATCTCAGCCACATGGCCGGAGTGCTCTCCGGCGATCTCGGCGCGTCGTTCCGCGACGGCGCGTCGGTGAGCGGGCAGATTGCGCAGCGCCTGCCGCGCACGCTGGAGGTGATCCTCGCCGCCGCGCTCATCGCCACCGGCATCGGTGTGCCGCTGGGCAGCTATGCGGCGGTGCGCGCCGATGGCAAGGCGGATGCGGCGATCTCCTTCTTCGCCTCCGCCGCGCTCTCCACCCCGGTCTTCGTTGTCGGCTCGGTGGTGATCCTGATATTCGCGCAGCAACTGAAATGGCTGCCCGCCGGCGGCTTTGTCGACTTTTCCGATGATCCGCTGGAGCATCTGAAGCTGCTGCTGCTGCCCGCCGGCACCGTGGCGCTGGCGCTGCTGGCGGTGATCATCCGCATGAGCCGCGCCTCGGTGCTGGAGGTGCTGCAACGCGATTACGTCCGAACCGCCCGCGCCAAGGGCCTGTCGCGCGGCCCGATCCTGCGCCGCCATGTGGTGCGCAACGCGCTCATCCCGGTGCTGACCGTGCTGGGGCTGGAAATGGGCACGCTGATCGGCGGCACGGTGCTGGTGGAATTCGTGTTCAACTGGCCCGGCCTCTCGGGCTATCTCGTCTCCGCCGTCGATGCCCGCGATTATCCCGAGGTGGTCGGCATCGTCATGACGATCTCGGTGCTCTTCGTCTTTCTCAACCTCGTGGTCGATGTGGTGAACGCCCTGCTCGACCCGCGCATCTCGCTGGTGACGTCATGAGCCGGGCCATGCGCAGGCTGATCCTGCCCGGCGCCATCGCCACGGTGATCGTGGCGCTGGTGCTGCTCGCCCCGGTGCTGCCGCTCGACGACGTGCGCGGCATGGACATCCCGCACCGCTTTGCCGGCCCCTCCGCCGCGCACTGGCTGGGGCAGGACGAGTTCGGCCGCGACGTGCTGGCGCGGCTGATCTGGGGCGGGCGCGCCTCGCTGTTCATCGCCTTCGGCTCGGCGCTGGCCGCCGCCGTGATCGGCACGACGCTGGGGCTGCTCGGCGGCTATTTCCGCGGCGTGGTCGAGCTGCTGACCGTGCGCGCCGCCGAGATCATCCTTTGCCTGCCGCCGCTGCTGCTGGCGCTGCTGGTCGTCACCATCCTCGGCGCCGGCACCTGGCCGCTGATCCTGGCACTCACCATCCTCTACACGCCCAACTATGCCCGCGTGGTCTATGCCGCGACGCAACAGGTGCGGGGCCTCGATTTCGTCACCGCGCAGCGCGCCATGGGCACGCATCCGCTGGTGATCCTGATCCGCACCATCCTGCCCAATGTGCTGCCGCCGCTGCTGGTGCAGGCCTCGCTGGTCGTCGCCTCGGCCATGGTGATCGAGAGCGGGCTGTCGTTTCTCGGGCTCGGCGTGGTGCCGCCCACGCCCTCCTGGGGGCTGATGATCCGCGCCGCGCGCGGCGCGATGGAGGTGGCGCCCCTGCTGCTGGTCTGGCCGTCGCTGGCGCTGGCGGGCACGATCCTGACCTTCAACCTGCTCTGCGACCGGCTGCAATCGGCGCTCGACCCGCGCAGCGTCACCGCCGGCGGCGCGCTCTGGCTGCGCCCCCGCGCCCGCAGCGCATCGAAACCCGCCACGCGCCCCGCCGCCAGCGACGATGCCCCGCTGCTGGAGATCGAAGGCCTCTCCATCGCCGTCAACGATCTGGAGCTGGTGCGCCGCGTGACGCTGAGCGTGCGCCCGGGCGAGACCATGGCGCTGGTCGGCGAGAGCGGCTCGGGCAAGACGCTGACCGGGCTGGCGCTGACCGGGCTGCTGCCCGACACGCTGCGCGTCACCGGCGGCACCGCGCTTTACACCCCGCGCGAGGGCGCGCCCATCGACCTCGCCCAGCTCGACGAAGAGGCGTTCCGCGCCCTGCGCGGCACCGAGATCTCCATGGTCTTTCAGGATGCCGCCGCCGCCCTCAACCCGGTGCTGCGCATCGGCGATCAGGTGGCCGAGGCGATCCGCGTGCATCATGCGCTCGACAGCGCCGCGATGCAGGCCCGGGTGGTCGAGCTCTTGCGCCATGTCGGCATCCCCGACCCCGAGCGCCGCGCCCGCGCCTATCCGCACGAGCTGTCCGGCGGGCAGCGCCAGCGCGCGATGATCGCGGTGGCCATTGCCAACAACCCGCGCCTGCTCATCGCCGACGAGCCGACCACCGCGCTCGACCCGACCATTCAGGCGCAGATCCTCCAGCTCTTCGCGCAGCTCAAGCGCGACACGCCGGGCATGGGGATGATCTTTGTCACCCACGACCTCGCCGTGGTGGCCGAGATCGCCGACCGGGTGACGGTGATGTATGCCGGCGAGGTGGTCGAGGAAGGCCCGGTCGCCGAGGTCTTTGCCCGGCCCCGCCACCCCTATACCGCCGCGCTCATCGCCTCGGTGCCCGAGGGCGGCGCCGAGCGGCTGGTGGCGATACCGGGCGCCGTGCCCTCGCCGCACAAGATGCCAAGCGGCTGCCGCTTTGCCCCGCGCTGCGATCACGCCACGCAGCTCTGCACCCAGCGCGCGCCCCGGCGCAGCCACCCGAGCGACACCCGCCTGACCCGCTGCTTCCGCTGGGAGGAGGTCACATGATCCACGACACCCCCACTGCCCCGCTGGTCATCGCCGACCGGCTGGGCCGCAACTACCCCACCCGCCAGGGCCTGCTGGGCCAGAAGCACGATGTCTGGGCGGTGCGCGACGTCAGCCTGAGCATTGCCAGAGGCGAGACCGTCGGCATCGTCGGCGAGTCGGGCTGCGGCAAGTCCACGCTGGGCCGGATGATGCTGGGGCTGGAGACGCCCAGCACCGGCAGCGTCAGCTTCGACGGGCGCGACCTGAGCACGCTCGGCGGCGCCGAGCGGCGGCAGCTCTCGCGCCGGATGCAGATGGTGTTTCAGGATCCCTTCGGCTCGCTCGACCCGCGCCGTTCCATCGGCACGCAGATCGCCGACGGGCTGAAAACCCACAAGATCGTGCCGGCCTCGGAGGTCAGGGCAGAGGTCGCGCGGCTGCTGGAACAGGTGGGCCTGCCCGCTTCCGCCGCGCAGCGCCGCCCGCATGAGTTCTCCGGCGGCCAGCGCCAGCGCATCGCGGTGGCGCGGGCGCTCTCGACCCGGCCCGATTTCATCGTGGCGGACGAGCCGGTCTCGGCGCTCGACGTGTCGATCCAGGCGCAGGTGGTGAACCTGCTGATGGATCTGCGCCGCGATCTCGATCTGGCGATGCTGTTCATCAGCCACGACCTGCATGTGGTGCGCCATCTCTGCACTCGCATCGCCGTCATGTATCTTGGCCGCATCGTCGAGGAAGGCCCCGCCGAGCAGGTCTTTGGCAGCCCCGCGCATCCCTATACTCGCGCGCTGCTGGCGGCGACGCCCTCGCTGCATCCGAAGCCCAGCGACGATACCGGGCGGATCCTGAAGGGCGAGTTGCCGAGCCCCGCCAGCCCGCCCTCGGGCTGTGCGTTCCGTACCCGCTGCCCGCTCGCCGAAGAGGCCTGCGCCGCCGCAGTGCCGGCGCTCGATCCGGTCGGCACCGGCTGGCGCGCCGCCTGTATCAAGGCGGGGCCGGTCAATGCGGAGGATGCGGCATGACCGGCGCCCCCGTCGCCATGATCACCGGCGCCAGCCGCGGCATCGGCGCCGCGATTGCCGAGGCGCTTGCGGCGCGCGGCTACCGGCTGGCGCTGGGTCTGCGCGACCCGGCGACGCTGACCGAGACGCTGGCGCCGCATGACCCGCTTGTGGTGCGCTACGATGCAACGGAACCCGCCGATGCGAAACGCTTCACCGAGGCGACGGAGACGCATTTCGGTCGCATCGACGCGCTGGTGAACAGCGCCGGCATCTCCGGCCCGCTGGAGCTGATGCCCGACCCGCCGCAGCCCGACGATGAGATGGAAGAGATGCTCGACGCGCTGCTCTCGGTCAACGTCAAGGCGCCCTTCCGGCTGACCCGCGCGGCGCTGCCGGCGCTTTGCCGCTCGGGCGCGGGGCGGGTGATCGTGCTCGCCTCGCTCTCGGGCAAGCGTGTGCTGGGGCTGAACGCGGGCTATCAGATGAGCAAACACGCCGCCGTGGCGCTCTCGCATGCCGCCCGACGCGCCGGCTGGGATCAGGGCCTGCGCGCCTGCGCCGTCTGCCCGAGCTTTGTCGCCACCGACATGACCCTGCGCCACGACCACCTGCCGCGCCACGAGATCACCCAGCCCGAAGACCTCGCCCGGCTGGTCGCCGATGTCGTCACCCTGCCCAATTCGGCCAGCGTTTCGGAACTGCTGGTCAACTGGCGCTATGAGCCGGGGATGTAGCATGCGCCCCTTTGTCGAGACCGTCGAAGGCGATGAGACCCTCCCCCGCGCGGTCGATCTGGTCGTGATCGGCGGCGGCATAATCGGCACCGCTGCCGCCTTCTGGGCCGCCGAACAGGGCCACCGCGTGGCGCTCATCGAAAAGGGCCGGATCGGCGGAGAACAGTCGAGCCGCAACTGGGGCTGGGTCCGGCGCATGGGGCGCGACGTGGCGGAATACCCGCTGGGGATCGAAAGCCTGCGGATCTGGGACACGCTGGCGCAGCGGCTGGGCCATGACACCGGGTTCCGGCGCACCGGCATCGTCTACACCGCCCATACCGATGCCGAGATGACCTGGATCGAGAGCGTCTCGCGCGATGCCGACCGGTTCGGCATCGGCGCCAGACGGCTCAGCCCCGCCGATCTGGCCGAGCGCTTTCCCGGCGCGTCGCTGCCCGCGCGCGCCGGGCTGCTGACCGAAGACGATGGCCGGGCCGAGCCCGCGCTTGCCGCCCCCGCGCTCGCCAAAGGCGCGCGAGCCAAGGGCGCCGCGATCCTCACCCACTGCGCCGTGCGCGGGATCGAGACGGCGGCGGGCGCGGTCTCGGGCGTCATCACCGAGCGCGGGCGCATCGGCTGCAAGGCGGTGGTGCTTGCCGGCGGCGCCTGGTCGCGGCTGTTTCTCGGCAATCTCGGGGTGGATCTGCCGCAACTGCGGGTGCGCGGCTCGGTTCTGCGCACCAAGCCGCTGGCGGGCGGGCCGGTGCATGCGCTCGGCAATGGCGAATTCGGCATCAGGCCCCGGCTCGACGGCGGCTACACGATCTCACGCCGGGGCCGCGCCAAGGTGCAGATCACGCCCGACAGTTTCCGCCTGCTGCCGCGCTTTGCCAAAGGCCTGCGCGAGCATCGCGGCGAGCTCGCGCTGACCCTCGATCAGGGCCTCTGGGACGGGCTGGTGACGCCGCGCCGCTGGGCCGATGACGCGATCACCCCCTTCGAACGCTGCCGGGTGCTCGACCCCGAACCGCAGGAGCGGCTGCTGGCCGAGGCGATGCGCGCGGTGACCCGGACCTTTCCGGTCTTCAGAGACGCTGAGATTGCACAAAAATGGGGCGGCATCATCGACGTGACCCCCGACGCGGTGCCGGTGATCGGCCCCGCAGACCAGCTCCCCGGGCTGGTGCTTGCCACCGGGTTTTCCGGCCACGGCTTCGGCCTCGGCCCGGCGGCGGGCCAGCTCGCGGCGGAGCTTGCCACCGGCGCGACACCGCTGGTCGACCCTGCGCCGTTCCGCATGGACCGCTTCAGCACAGCGCGGGCGGCGGCATGACACAGGCGGGGCAAATTTCCTCTATCGCCCCGCAAACCGATTGAATTGGACGCCCCCGGCGCGGGCCGCTTCACTGAGGCGAACCCGAGCCATAACAGACAAGGAACTGAGCCCATGATCGACAAGATCCGGATCGCGGAACTGACCTCGGAAGAGGCGCGGCAGGAACTCACCTCGGAGGCGGTGGTGCTGCTGCCCATGGGGTCGCTGGAAGATCAGGGCATCCACGCGCCGATGGGCGATTACATGGCCGCCGACCTGATGGCGATGGAGATCGCCAAAGCCGCCCGCGCGGACGGCGTTGCTACCTTCGTTGCGCCCGTCATCCCCTTTGGCGGCAAGGATTATTTCGAATCGAGCCATGGCGGCATCTCGATCAGCCACGCCACGCTCTGCGGCATTCTCGACGACATGTTCGGCTGCCTGAACCGCCACGGCATCCGCAAGCTGATGATCGTCAACGGCCATGGCGGCAACGTCCCCGCGATCACCGAGGTGGCGCTGCGCTGGCGCCAGAAGGCCGGGCTCTTCGTGCCGTCCATGTATCTCTGGCAGGTGGCATATGGCGAGCTGCCGGGCCTCATTGGTGCCGAGAAGGCCAAGGCGAGCTCGGGCCATGGCGGCGACCCGCTGACCTCGGTGGGGCTGCATTTCTATCCCGACCTGATCCGCACCGATCTGGTCAAGCCCGCGCCCACCGGCAGCGAGATCAAGGGCATGAAGATCGGCGGGTTTTCCTCCGTCGTCTATGACGGCGCCAAGATCCAGGCGCCGATCGAGGCGCTGGAGGCGACCGAGACCGGCGCCTATGGCTGCGACCCGACCCTGTGCTCGGCGGAAACCGGCGACGTGCTGGTGAAACGCCTCGCCGCCATCGGCGCGGGCCTCGTGCGCGATCACGTCGCCAAGGGCCTGCACGACTGACATCCACAAAACCAGAGCCGGAAAACCGGCCATTCCCCCCAACAGAGGAGACACATCATGAAGACGAAAACCCTGCTCGGCCTCGCCACCGGCCTCGCGCTCATCCTGGGCCAGGCGGCTCAGGCCGAAACCACCTGGAAAATGGCCACCAAGATGCCGGTGGACAGCCCCGAAGGCCAGATCTTCGAGAAATTCGCCGAGCTGACCGAGGAATACACCGGCGGCGAGCTCAAGATCACCGTCTATCCCAACGAGCAGCTCGGCAAGGAGAACGCCGTTCTTGAGCAGCTTCAGGCGAACATCATCCAGATCTACGCCGAGGGTTACAGCTACATGAAGAAATGGGAGCCGGCGCTCGACTGGACGACCCCGGCCTTTGCCTTCGACGATTACGATCACTGGGTTCGCTTCATGAACTCGGACCTTGTGAAAGGCTGGTTCGACAATGCCGCCGAGCAGTCGGGCGTGCGCCCGCTGGGCGACCCGACCCGCGTTCTGCGCGGCCCGTTCCGGGTGACCGTGTCGAATGTGCCGATCGAAACCGCCGACGGCTATAACGGCCTCAAGCTGCGGATGCATGAAAGCAAAAGTGCCATCGAAACCTGGGATGCCATCGGCGCCGACGTGATCACCCTGCCCTGGACCGAGGTTCACCAGTCGATCTCCAAGGGCATTGTGCAGGCGGTGAACTCGCCCATCGCGCTGGTCGAATCCATGCGCTTCAACGAGGTCGCCCCCTATATCACGCGGATGGACGAGTACTGGCAGGCCATCGGCTTCATGGTCAATGACGACGCGCTGACCGCGCTCGACGAGGACACCCGCGCCGGGCTGCTCAAGGCCTATGACGAGGCCGGCGAGATGTCGCAGGATCTGATGTTCTCGGTCGCAGACGAAAGCATCGCGCGGATGGAGGCCGACGGCGCCACCTATACCGTTATCGACACCGCGCCGCTGGTCGAGACGATGCGGGCCTATTACGACGAGCGCGCCGCCGCCGGCGAACTGCCCGACGGGCTGCTGGAGACCATCGACGAGACGCGGGCCGTTTCGCAGTGACACCAGAGGAATATATGCCAGAGGGTCCGCTTCAGCGGGCCCTCAACCGCATCGACCGGTTGAACTGGACACTGGGCGGGGCCTTTCTGTGGATCTCCAACATCTGCCTGCTGGCGATGCTGGCCCTGACCACCGCGACGATCATTCTGCGCCCGATGAGCCTGGCCCCCTACTGGATGTGGCCCTGGACCATGGTGTTCTTCATCTGGCTCAGCTTCTTCGGCTTTTTCGCGCTCTATGCCCGGCTCAAGGATGTGCGCGTCGATTTCGTGGCCGAGCGGCTCGGCCCGGCGGGCATGCTGGTGACCCGCATCGTCTCGGATGCCGCGACCCTGGTCGTCACCGGGGTGCTGCTGATGCAGGTGCCGAAAGTGATCGCGACATCAACGGGCATATATGACGGCGCCACCCTGCCCAGCGGGTTCGAGCTGCCGCGGCTGGCGCTCTCTCTGCCGCTCTTCATCTCGACCCTGCTCGTGGCGCTGACGGCCCTTCTCGACCTCGCGAAGCTGGCCGCGGGAATGCCCGAGAACGTCACCGCCCACCACCCGGAGCTGTAACCCATGGCGTGGATTCTTTTCGGCACCTTCATCGCGCTGATCCTGCTGCGCGTGCCCATCTCCATCGCCATCGGCACCGCGACGGTGCTGACCTTCCTGACCTCGGATTTCTCCACCGCGCTACAGATCATCCCGCAGCAGATGCTGGAGGGGGTGAACAAGGCCTCGCTCACCGCCGTGCCCTTCTTCATCATGGCGGGCAATCTGATGAACGCCACCGGCGTGACCGAGCGCATCTTTGCCTTTGCCAATGCGCTGGTGGGTCACCTTAAAGCCGGGCTGGCGCAGGTGAACATCCTGTCCTCGATGATCTTTGCCGGCATCTCCGGCGCCGCCGTGGCGGATTGCGCCGGCCTCGGCGCCATCGAGATCAAGGCCATGCGCGAGCGCGGCTACAAGCCCGACTTCGCCGCCGCGATCACCGTGGCGTCGTCTGTCATCGGGCCGCTGATCCCGCCCTCCATCGGGCTGGTGCTCTATGCCTTCCTCGCCCAGCAGAGCATCGAACGGATGTTCCTTGCCGGCCTCGTGCCCGGCATCCTCGTGGGGCTGGCGCTGATGCTCTACGTGCGCATCCGCGCGCAGTTTCAAGAGTTCCCCACACAGCCCCGCGCCACCGCGCGCGAGGTGGCGGGCACCGCGAAACACGGGTTCCTGGCACTGATCGCCCCGGCGATCATCCTCGGCTCCATCATGTTCGGTTTCGTCACCGCGACCGAGGCGGGCGTGCTGGCCTGCCTCTACTGCATCGCCATCGGCATCTGGTATCGCGAGCTGACCTTCCGCAGCTTCTTCAGCGCGCTCAGCGACACCGCCATGATGACCGCCGTGATCATGATCATCATCGCCTTTTCCATCGCCATGGGCTGGCTGCTGGCCATCGACCAGACGCCACAGAAACTGGCCGACTGGACCTTTGCGCTCACCGAAAGCGAAAACGTCTTCCTCGCGCTGCTGTTGATCTTCATCGTCCTCGTCGGCTGCGTGGTCGAGGGCGTGCCGGCCAAGCTGATCCTGGTGCCGACGCTGCTGCCGCTCATCGACGCCTATGGCATCGACCGGGTGCATTTCGGCATCATCATGCAGCTTGGCCTGCTGATCGGCATCGCGACGCCCCCCATGGGGATCGGCCTTTACATCGTGGCCGAGGTCGGCCGCGTGCGCTTTGAAAAGGTCACCATGGCGGTGCTGCCGATGCTGCTGCCGCTCTTCGCGGTGCTGATCCTGCTGACCTATGTGCCGCAGACCGTCACCTTCCTCCCCGATCTCATCCTCGGACCTCAAAACTAAGAGAGACCCATGTCCAATCTTGTCTACAAGCTGAACCCGATGCCCGCGCCGATCCCGCAGGACAAGCTCGACCGTCTGGCCAAGCTCGAAACCGCGACGATCGGCCATTTCTACCATTACGGCTTTGCCGCCCCTGCCATCCAGCCGGTGCTGCCGGGCAAGGTGGTGGCCGCCACGGTGGCGACGCTGGCCATTCCGGGGCTCGATTCCACCCTGCTGCACCATTGCCTGAGCCAGTGCGGGCCGGGCTATTTCCTCGCCGTCGACCGGCTGGGGGATACGAAATACGCCTGCTGGGGCGGCGGCGTCACCCGCATGGCCGCGATGATCGGGCTGGAGGGCGGCTGCGTCGACGGCCCGCATACCGATACCGCCGAGATCAAGGAACAGGATTTCGCCATGTGGTCGCGCGGCCCCTCGCCCGTCACCACCCGGCTCTACAACACCGGCGGCGGCTTCAACGTGCCGGTGAGCATTGGCGGCGCGGCGGTGCTGCCGGGCTATGCGGTGCTGGCGGATGAAAGCGGCGTGCTCTTCATCGCGCCCGAGGATCTCGACGCCGTGCTGGCCGAGGGCGAGCTGAAGACCGAGCGCGGTCTGGTCAACGAGGCCAAGATCACCGGCGGCACCCATCTGGGCGCGATGTCCGGCGCGACCAAGATGGTTGAGGCCAAGACCGAAAGCTGATCACAGCTCGTGAAAGGAGGCGTAGCGCCCATGTTCCGCGCACCAGCTCTGCGCCGCCTCGCGCGCCAGATCCAGCACCGCGCCCACCTGCTTGCGCCGGGCGCGGTTGACATGGGTGCAGGCCACATTGAGCGGCGGCAGCGGCTCGGTGGTCGCGATCTCGACCACATCGCCCGCCGCGATGTCGGGTTCCAGCGCGGTCAGCGCCAGCGCCGAGGCGCCATAGCCCAGCCGTACCAGCTCGCAGATCGTCGCGAGCGCATTGCCGTAATGGCGCGGCGCCGGACGGTCGCGCATGTCGGCGACATATTCCGCCACCGGATTGAACAGCGGCGAAGTCTTTGGATAGAGCACCAGCGGCAGCGCGCGCAGATCGTCGGCGCTCATCGGCAGGCTCTGGCCGTCGATCACATCCGGCCGCGCCACCCAGCCGACCTCGTAGCGCACCGAGAAATCCGCGCCGGGCGCGCGGTCGCCGCTGGCGGTAAAGGCCGCGTCCAGCGTGCCCGCCTCGACAAAGCGGCGCAGTTGCAGATCCGATCCGGAATAGATGTCGAGCAGCAGATCAGGATCCGCCGCCGCCACCGCGTCGCGCAGAAGCGGCCCCCAGGTCAGCGCCGCCATGCCGGCGAGCCCCACGGTCAGCCGGCGTTTGCGCTTGTCCTGCAAGCGGCCCATCATCGCCTCGCGCAGGTTCAGGAACTGCACCGCGAATTCCGCCACCTCCAGCCCCTGATCGGTGAGCGCAAAGGCCTGTGCCTCGCGGTCGATCAGGGTCTTGCCGAGATCCTTCTCCAGCGACTGGATACGCGCCGAGACGGCGGGCTGGGTGAGGCCCAGATATTCCGCCGTCTGCCGGTAATTGCCGAACTGGCTCAGCCAGTAAAACGCTTCGAGTTGCTTGAAATTCATCCTATCCCCTCAATGACACACGATCCCAAGGAGCCAACATGACCGTCGCCGTCTACCTTCCCCTCGCCGAAAAGACCCAGTGGTGGGTGGAGATGCTGCAAGGGCTGCTGCCCGGCTGGGACGTGGTCTCGATGCATGACGAGATCGACCCCGGGGCGGTCACCTATGGCGTGGTCTGGCGCCCGCGCACCGGCGATCTGGCGGGGTTCCCCAACCTCAAGGCCATCGTTTCCATCGGCGCGGGCATCGACCATGTGCTCGCCGATGCCGAGCTGCCCGAGGGCGTGCCGATCATCCGCACCGTGGGCAAGGATCTGACGCAACGGATGCGCGAATACGTGGCGCTGCATGTGCTGCGCCATCACCGCGACATGCCGCGCCAGTTGCAGGCGCAGGCAGAGAGCGACTGGCACGCCATCGTGGTGCCGGTGGCGCCGAACCGTGTGGTGGGCGTGATGGGGCTCGGCAATCTCGGCGCCGCGGCGGCGCAGACGCTGGCCGGGCTGGGCTTCGACACCCGCGGCTGGTCGAAATCGGCCAAGGATCTCGACGGTGTGAGCTGTTTCACCGGCACGGGCGAGATGGACGCGTTTCTCGACGGCTGCGAGATCCTGGTGAACCTGCTGCCGCTCACCGATCAGACGCGCGGCATCCTGAACGCGGATCTTTTTGCCAAGCTGGCGCCGGGCGCCTGCGTGATCAACTGCGCGCGCGGCCCGCATCTGGTGGATGCGGATCTGCTGGCGGCGCTGGAGAGCGGGCAGATCAAGCAGGCGACGCTGGATGTGTTCCATCAGGAACCGCTGCCCGCCGACAATCCGTTCTGGAGCCATCCGTCGATCACCGTGACCCCGCATGTGGCCTCGCAGATCGACGCGGGCACCGGCGGACGGCTGATCGCGGCGAACCTCAAGGCCTTCGAGGAGACCGGCACCTGCGGCGATCTGGCGGATGCCGCGCGGGGGTATTGAGGCCCCCCTCCCCGACGTGACATCCGAGCGTTGCCCCGGCGCGGAATCAAGGCGAAGCCGCCGCGCCATCGCCGGCCTGCCCCACCGGGCTGGCGATGTGGTGACATCAGCGCAAAGTGTCGAGGTCTTTCGGATTTGGCCGGGATAAATCGAGAGGCTCCCCATGTCGTTCGCCATCCCGCGGGCCGGCGATGACGCAGCTACCGTTTGCGTTCCTCCGCAAGCGGAAAGGTCCGTCTCTGCCATTATACGCTCAAGGGGAGGAGACGCGTCCCGCCCCCACCCTCACACATGCTGCCCGCCATTCACGTCGATGGAAGCGCCGTTCACATAAGACGCCTCGTCCGAGCAGAGGAACAGCACCACCCGCGCCACCTCGTCGGGCTGGCCCAGCCGCCGCAGCGGGATGATCCGGGTCATATCCTCGGTGCCCGGCGACAGGATCTCGGTCTCGATCTCCCCCGGCGTCACCATGTTCACCCGCACCCCGCGCGGCCCCAGCTCGCCAGCCGCCTCGCGGGTCAGTGCCGCCAGCGCCGCCTTGGAACAGGCATAGGCCGCGCCCGCGAACGGGTGCACCCGCGAGCCGACAATCGAGCCCACATTGACCACCGCCCCCTGCCCGCGTTCGAGCTCGGGCAGCAGGTCGCGCATCAGCGCCGCCGGCCCCATCAGGTTCACCGCCAGCACATGCTGCCAGACGGCATCCGAGCTCTCGGCCACCCCCAGCCGTTCGCCATCCGCACCCTTGGGCGAGACCCCGGCATTGTTGACGATGGCATGCAGCCCGCTCTGCCCGAGGCTCTCGCGCACCTGCGCCACCAGATCGGCGCGGCTCGCCGGGTCCGAGAGATCGCCCTGAAAGTGATCGGTGCGCCCCGCATGCCAGGGGCAGCGCGCATCGAAAGCGGTGCGCGACACGGTCAGCACCCGCCAGCCGGCGGCCTGAAAGACCTTGACGGTGGCATGGCCGATGCCCCGGCTCGCCCCCGTCAGCAGCAATGTCTTCTGCCTCATGGATGCCTCTCCGTTTCCGCGATCCCGTTGCGATCAGATGTGGAACGCCACACCCTCGTCGGCAAGCCCGCCGCCCAAAGCCGAGACCGTGCCGTCGGCGCGCCAGCAGGCCGCCCCCGTCATCTCGCCATCGGCCCCGAAGGCAATCGCGTTCATGCCGCCGCCGATATGCGGCACCAGCTTCACCTCGTGCCCAATCGCCTCCAGCGCCGCCTTGTGATGCGCATAGTCCGGTTCCAGCTCCACATGCGCACCCTCGGTCCAGAGGCGCGGCGCCTCGACCGCCTGCTGCGGGGTCATGCCGAAATCGATCATGTTGACGATGGACTGCATGGCGCTGGGGAAGATCCGCACCGCCCCCGGCAGCCCCAACGCAAAACGCGGTGCGCCGTCCTTCAGCACGATCATCGGCGCCATCGAGGTCGGCACCCGCTTGCCCGGCTGGATCGACAGCGCCTTTCCCGGATGCGGGTCGAAATTATACATGTAGTTGTTGGGGATCATCCCCGTGCCCGGCACCATGAAGCGCGCGCCGAAGAGTCCGTTGATCGTATGGGTGGCCGAGACGATCATGCCGTCGCCATCGGCCACGGTGATATGGGTGGTGTTCCGGCTCTCATATCCGGGTGGCACCGCGCTGATGCCCCCGGCCGGGCGGATGCGGGCAAGGCTGGCCTCGGCGTAGTCCTTGGAGATCAGCTTTTCGACCGGGATATCGACGAAATCCGGATCGCCCGAAGCGGCACGGCGGTCCTCGAAGCCGATGCGGATCACCTCGGCCAGCAGGTGCAGGCGGTCCGGATTGTCAAACCCC
Source organism: Salipiger abyssi (assembly GCF_001975705.1). NCBI lineage: Bacteria > Pseudomonadati > Pseudomonadota > Alphaproteobacteria > Rhodobacterales > Roseobacteraceae > Salipiger > Salipiger abyssi. The sequence continues at coordinate 3,009,107 of NZ_CP015093.1, read as the reverse complement.
ATGGCCGCCATGTCGTAGGCTTCGAGCATGTTCAGCATCTGCGCCACATGCACGCCCGACGAGGCCGGCGGCGGCGGGCCGGCGATGTCGAAACCGCGATAGCTGCCGAAGATCGCGTCGCGCTCGCGCGCCTCGTAGCGTTCCAGATCGCGCATGGTGACCAGCCCCGGCTCGGCGCCCTCCACCGCCAGCCGGTCGACCAGCGCCTGCCCCAGCGCGCCGCCATGCAGCGCCTCCGCCCCCTCGCGCGCGATGAGTTTCAGGCTCTCGGCATAATCGCCCTGCACCAGCCGGTGGCCGGGTTTGGCGGGGGTGCCATCGGGCAGGAAATGCCGCGCAATCTCGGGATCTTTCGCCAGATCCTCCGCATGGCGGTCGATATTCGACGACAGGTATTGCGTCACGCGGAAACCGCCCGCCGCGTGGCGGATCGCGGGCGCGATGACATCGGCGAAGGGCAGCGCACCATGGTCTGCATGCATCGCGCACCAGCCGCGCAGATTGCCCGGCACCGCCACAGCCGCAGGCCCGACGAGGTTCTTGCGCCCGGCGGTCTCCATGTAATCGGGCAGCCGGTCCGAGACCGGCGTGAACATGTCGGGCACCGCGCTTTCGGCGGCCTGCGACAGGCAGTCATAGACCGTATGCCCCCCATCCGGCAGGCGCAGATGCGAGACGCCGCCGCCGGCGATGCCGACCATCATCGGCTCGACCACGGTCAGCGTCAGCAGCGCCGCCACCGCCGCATCCACCGCATTGCCGCCCATGGCCATCATCTCGTGGCCCGCGGCGGAGCCCAGCGGGTGGTTGGTCACCACAACCCCCCGCGCCCCCCGCGCGGGCGATTTGCGGCAGGTGAAAGGCAGCGGCTGGTCGGTGGTCATGGTGGTTTTCCTGTCGGGTCGGTTCGGCGCCTCCGGCACCGTTTATGATTGCGTCCAAACTAGGTGGCCGCCGGCCCCAGGTCACGCGGAATCTGGCCCGCCCGAAGCTCCGTCCCGCGGTCTTCCATGCGGCAGAGACCAAACGGCCAATATACGGGCAACGCGACAGATTTTCCGCTCCGCGCAGGGCCCGGCACAGCGGTCCCGCCCCGCGCCCTCCGCCGGGGACGGCAGGCCTCGGCGCGTCAAATAAGTTTGAATTGCAAATCAAATTTAATCCGCTATATCCGCGTCATGGTCACGCCCTCCTCCTCCCCCCGATTCCGTTTTGGAATCCGCTTCTCCCTGCTCGCCCGGCGCTGGCGCCGCGCGCTCGATACACATCTGGCCAGAGCCGGTCTCACCGATGCCACCTGGGTGCCGCTGATCCATCTCGAAGAGACCGGCGGCGGCATCACGCAAAAGGCCCTTGCCGCGCTGGTCGGCGTCGACGGGTCGAGCCTCGTGCGGGTGATCGACATCCTCTCGCGTCAGGGTCTGGTCGAGCGGCGCACCGACGAAAACGACAGCCGCGCCCGGCTGATCCATCTCACCGCCCGGGGCAAGCGCCGGGTGGCGGAGATCCGCAGGGAGCTGGCCAGCGTCGAGGCGCGGATCATGGCCGATCTGAGCGATGCCGAGATCGACCGTATGCTGGGCCATTTCGAAGCCATCGACAGGCGCCTGACCGAGCTACAGGAAAACCCCGCATGAGCGCCGCCCCTCAACCGCCCCTCTCCTCCGGCATGACAGCGCCGCGGCGGATCGATTCCGCCCGCCACCTGCTGCAACGCTGGCACCTTGAAGACAGTGCCACGCTGGCGCGCCAGCCGTCGCTGCGCAACTCGATGCTGGTGGGTCTTCAGGCCGGGCTGACCGTGGCCATCGCACTGCCGCTGGTGCTGCTGTCACCCTGGGCGCATCTGATCGGCTTTGCCGCGCTCGGCGCGCTCGCAGCGCTTTTCGGACGGTTCGAGACGCGCCGGGGCCGCAGCCGCATCGTCCTGCTCAGCGCGCTCTGCCAGACGCTGGCGGTACTCGCGATGTCCACTCTTGCCTGGCTCGGCCTGCCCGCCACCGCCGAGCTGCTGCTGCTGGCGCTGGCCTGCGGCGTGCTGTTCTTCGTCACCGTCACCGGCCGGTTCGGCCCGCCGGGATCGCTGATCTTCGTCTTTGCCGCCGGCGCGGCGCTGAGCCATCCCGGCAGCTTTGCCGATGTGCTGGAGCGCGGCGCCGCCACCGCCGCCGTCGCGCTGCTCGCCTGGCTCATCTGCCTGATCACCGAAGGGTTTCGCCACCGCCCCGGCCCCGAGCGCCGCTTTCCCGCCGAGCCCGCGCGCCCGCTGAACCACCGGCTGCTGGCCGCCGCGCGGATCGTGGTCGGCGCCGCCATTGCGCTTTTTGTCAGCCATCTCGCCGGCGCGGATCACCCGGTCTGGGCCGCCATGGGCGCGCTTGCGGTGATGCAGGGGCCGCATCTGCACATCAACTTGCACCGGGCGCTGCAACGGCTGGCCGGCACGATGCTGGGCGCGACCCTCGCCTGGGTCATCCTGATCCAGGACCCCTCGGCCTGGACGGTCATCGCCGTGCTGTTCGTGCTGCAATTCGTCACCGAGCTGGTAATCGGCAGCAATTACGCGCTGGGGCAGATCTTTGTGACCCCGATGGCGCTGCTGATGACCCAGCTTGCCGCGCCGCAGGCATCGGGCGCCGCCATGGCGCCGGAGCGGGTGCTCGACACGCTGCTGGGCGCCAGCGTGGGCATCGCGATCGCGGTGCTGCTCTCTTCGCTCGACGATCGTCACCACCTTGCGGCGCAGCACGCCGAGCGGGCGGCACGCTGAGCCCGCGCAAGGAAAAGCCCCGCCGTGCCGGGCACGACGGGGCTCTTAATCGTCTGTTGCGAAAGGCTTATTCCGCCGCAACCGCCTGCTTGAGATAGGCCAGCAGGGTTTCCGGGCTCGACTCGCCATAGGGGTCGTCCGGGCAGTTGTCCATCAGGCCGGGCTCTTCGAACCAGGCTTCGACCACACCGTTGTTGACGATGGCCGCATAGCGCCAGGAGCGCACGCCAAAGCCGAGATTGTCCTTGTTCACGAGCATGCCCATCTTGCGGGTGAACTCGCCCGAACCGTCGGGGATCACCTTGACGTTCTCGATGCCCTGCGCCTTGGCCCACTGGTTCATGACAAAGCTGTCATTGACCGAGAGACAGTAGATCTCGTCGATGCCCTGCGCCTTGAACTCCTCGAAATTGTTCTCGAAGCCCGGAAGCTGGTAGGTCGAGCAAGTCGGGGTGAAGGCACCGGGCAGCGAGAACAGAATCACGCGCTTGCCGGAAAAGTAATCCGCCGTGGTCATGTCCTGCCAGCGGAACGGGTTCGGGCCGCCCACGCTTTCGTCGCGCACGCGGGTGCGGAAAGTGACGTCGGGCAGCTTTACATTCGTCTTCATGAGTTCTGGCTCCTTTTGAAAACACAGTCCTTTTTGCCCGGCTTCGCGCCGGACCCTCCTCCCGACACATACGCGGGACGAAGCCGCCGCTTCGCCCGAACGTGCTGCGCTTTTCGAACGTCCGGCGGGAAATGTCGAGTCGAACGCCCATCTTTCACAACCGGAAAATCTTTCGCTGATTGAGACCGCTGAAACCCGCGGCAGCGGCGGTTTCAGCCAGGCCGCCGGGACCGCCGGATCAGGCGCAGAAGGGGCCGAAACGCCCTGCCCGGCAAGAGTTTGCCTTTTCTCCCGGCCCGGCAGGCAATCGGACGCCGGACAGCCGCCGCGCAGGCCCGTGACCGGCGCTTTCAGCGTCGGCGAATCGCGGTTTCGTGCGGTCGGGGCGACCTCCCCGACACACTGACCGAACAAGGGACGGTTCAGCGCCGCTCGGCGGCGCTCGCGGCCCAGTCGTCGAGGATCTCTCCGAGCGCCGTCCAGTCGGTATAGTCCCTGTCGCGTCCGGGATCGACCTCCTGACGATGCTGCGACGCGATCCAGCGCATCGCCCAGCTCTTGAAGAAATCATATTCGGAAAAGCGGAACGCCCCGGCCACCTGCTCGGTCCGCGACGGCTCCCAACCAAAGCCCTCCGCCGCCTCCCGGGCGATTTCGCGCAGCTCCTCCAGCTCGCCCGGATCCTTGCCGGCGGCGGCGAGCGAGACTTGCAGATAGAGCGTCGGCATCTTGGCCAGCGCCCCCGCGTGCTCCCTCGCGGCAGCAATCAGCGCCGGCTGGATCTTTCCGATATGCACCGAGCCCGCCAGCAGCGCGGCATCGAAGCGCCCGGCATCAAGCCCCTCGGCATCTTCCGCATTGAGCAGTTCGACGCTATGGCCCTCCGACACCAGACGATCGGCGGCGAAACGGCAGATCTTGCGGGTCTGCCCTTCGGTGGTGGCATAAAGAACGAGTACGCGCATCGTTGCCTCCCTCTGCAAAAACGCAGTCAGGGTAGCGCGGATATGCGGAAGACGCCTTGCGTCAGAGCAAGGTGCGGCAAAGGATCAGGCGGAAATCCGCTGCGGCGTGCGCTTGCTCGCGGCCCAGGCGCGCACCGCCTCGCCAAACGCCTCGAAGAGCGGGCGCGAGACCGGGTCGTTGGCCGCGTCCCATTCCGGATGCCACTGCACCGATAGCGTGAAGCCCGGCGCGCCCTTGACCACAAGCGCCTCCGGCGTGCCGTCGGGGGCAAAGCCCTCGATCTCGATCCGGGCACCGGGGCGCTTGATCCCCTGCCCGTGCAGCGTGTTGGTCATCACCTCCGGCGCGCCGAAAAGCTTGTGAAACACCCCGCCCTCGCTCAGCGTCACCTTGTGGCGCAAGGCGAATTTCTCCTCGATGGTGCCGTCGGGCGGCATGCGGTGATTCATGCGGCCCGGCAGATCGCGGATCTCGGGGTAAAGCGTGCCGCCCATGGCGACGTTGACCTCCTGAAAGCCCCGGCAGATGCCGAGGAAAGGCTGCCCGCGCTCGACGCAGGCGCGCACCAGCGGCAGCACGATGGCGTCGCGGGCCCGGTCGAAAGCGCCATGTGCCTCGGTCGCCTCCTCGCCATATTCCTCCGGGTGCACATTCGGCCGCCCGCCGGTGAGCAGGAAGCCGTCGCAGACCTCCATCAACTCCTCGACGCTGACAAAACGCGGATCGGCGGCAATCAGCAGCGGCAGACAGTCCGAGACGCAGGCCACGGCTTCGGTGTTCATCTCGCCGCCCGCATGCGCCGGGTAACTGTCGTTGATCAGATGGTGATTGCCGATGATACCGACGACCGGGCGGGCCATGGAAACCTCATTTCTCTGCTACTGCACTGAAACATAGTGCATCGCCCGCCCCGCTGAAAGACCGCTCAGACCTCTGCGACCAGCCCCGCGGCCTCGACGCCTGCTTTCGCGGCAGCCGCGTCATTGTCGGAGCTGTCGCCGGTCACGCCGAGCGCGCCGAGAACGCGGCCCTTGGAATCCTTGACCAAAACGCCGCCCGGCACGGGAATCAGCTGCCCGCCAAAGGCGCCGTTGGCGGCGGCGATGAAATAGGCCTGTGCTTCAGCGCGCGCCATCTGTGCGCTGCCCGGCATGCCCAGCATCACGGCCCCATAGGCCTTGCCATGGGCGATCTGGAACCGGCCCGGGCTGGCGCCGTCCTGCCGTTCGAAGGCGATGATATTGCCGCCCGCATCCAGCACCACCACCGAGAGCGGGTTGAGCCCCAGCTCCTTGCCTCGTTCCAGCGTCTTGCGGATCATCACCCGCGCCCGGCTCAGCGAAATCCCGGCCATCTCAATCTCCCTTCGCGTCTTCTCTTTGCAAATACGCATTTCGCGCGGGCCGCAGGCCCGCGCCCCCGGCGACGCGGCTTTGCCGCGGCGCCATTCCTAGAGCACCCCTCCGGGGTGACCCTCAAGCACTCCTGCGGAGTGACGCGGCAAAGCCGCGGCGCAAATCCTCAACCGGCCTTCAGCTCCAGCCGGCGCCTGTGCAGCACCGGCTCGGTATAGCCCGAGGGCTGCACCCGGCCCTCGAAGACCAGGTCGCAGGCCGCCTTGAAGGCCACCCCGTCAAAGCCCGGTGCCATCGGCATATAGGCGGCATCGCCCGCGTTCTGCCGGTCCACCACGGCGGCCATCTTCTTCATCGCCGCCATGACCTCGCCCTCGGAAACCACGCCGTGATGCAGCCAGTTCGCCAGATGCTGCGACGAGATCCGGCAGGTCGCGCGGTCCTCCATCAGCCCGACATCGTGGATATCCGGCACCTTGGAGCAGCCGACGCCCTGATCGACCCAGCGCACCACATAGCCCAGGATGCCCTGCGCGTTGTTCTCGATCTCCTCGCGGATCTCGTCGTCGGACCAGTTGGCGCCCGTGGCCACCGGGAAGGTCAGCAGATCCTCCAGCGTGCCGCGCGGCCCGCCGGCGGCGATCTCGGCCTGACGCGCCAGCACATCCACCGCATGGTAATGCAGCGCGTGCAGCGTGGCGGCGGTGGGCGACGGCACCCAGGCGCAGTTGGCGCCCGATTGCGGGTGACCGATCTTGGCTTTCAGCATATCGGCCATCAGATCCGGCATCGCCCACATGCCCTTGCCGATCTGAGCCTTGCCGCGCAGCCCGCAGGCCAGACCGATATCGACATTGCGGTCCTCGTAGGAGGCGATCCAGGCGGTGCCCTTCATATCGCCCTTGCGGATCATCGGCCCGGCTTCCATCGAGGTATGCATCTCGTCGCCGGTGCGGTCGAGGAAGCCGGTGTTGATGAAGGCCACCCGATGCTTCGCCGCGCGGATGCATTCCTTGAGGTTCACCGAGGTGCGGCGCTCCTCGTCCATGATGCCGAGCTTGACGGTGTATTGCGGCAAGCCAAGCGCGTCCTCGACAAAGGAAAAGATCTCGTCGGCAAACGCCACCTCTTCCGGCCCGTGCATCTTGGGCTTGACCACATAGACCGAGCCCTTGGTGGAGTTGCGCGGGCCCCCGGTCTTGTCGACATCGCGCTTGGCAATGAGCGTGGTGACCATCGCGTCCATGAGACCTTCATAGATCTCCGAGCCGTCTTCCAGCAGGATTGCCGGGTTGGTCATCAGGTGGCCGACATTGCGCACCAGCATCAGCGCACGGCCCTTCAGCACCAGCTCCGAGCCGTCGGGCGCGGTATAGCTCCGGTCGGCATGCAGGGTGCGGGTGACCGGTTTGCCGCCCTTCTCGAACGTATCGGCGAGATCGCCCGCCATCAGCCCCAGCCAGTTGCCATAGGCAAGCGCCTTGTCCTCGCCATCGACGCAGGCGACCGAATCCTCGCAATCCATGATCGCCGAGACCGCCGCCTCCATCAGCACATCCGCCAGCCCCGCCGGATCGGTCTTGCCGATGAAATGATCCCGGTCGATCACCAGCTCCACATGCAGGCCGTTATTGCGCAGCAGCACCGCCTCGGGCGCCTCGGCAGACCCGCGATAGCCCGCGAATTGCGCCGGGCTCTCCAGCGGCTTGCCGGAGACCCGCAGCGTGCCGCCGACCACCGAATAGCCGTCCGCGCCGGCATGGCTGCCGCCCGCGACCGGGAAAGTCTCGTCGAGAAACGCCTTGGCGGTGGCCACCACCTGCGCCGCGCGATCCATGTCGAAACCGCCGCCCGAGGGCAGCGAGCCCATGGCATCGGTGCCGTAATAGGCGTCGTAAAGCGAGCCCCAGCGGGCATTGGCGGCGTTCAGCGCATAGCGGGCATTGGTGATCGGCACCACCAGCTGCGGCCCGGGCACCGAGGCGAATTCGGGATCGGTATTGGCGGTCTCGATCTGGAAATCCGGGCCTTCGGGGACGATATAGCCGATCTCTTCGAGAAAGGCACGGTAGGCGGCGGCGTCATGCGGCTGGCCCTTATGCGCCAGATGCCAGGCGTCGATCTTTTCCTGAATCTCCTCGCGCTTTTGCAGCAGCGCGGCATTGCGCGGGCCGAAGCCATGCGCCAGCTCCGACAGCTTTTCCCAGAACAGCGCCGGTTCCACACCGCTGCCGGTCAGCGCTTTCTCTTCGAGGAATTCGAACAGAACAGGGTCGATCTGCAAACCGTTGCGGGTGATGCGGTCGGTCATGGCAAGCCTCCAGGCGGATTCGGGTATCCCTTTCACCTACGTAAGTTTCCTATCGGAAACAAGCCCGGTCATATTACTTGACCAATTCCCCGCTCGCGCCCAAATTTTTTGGCAAAAAATTTGCCCCCGGCTCAGGCCGCGTCGCGTTCCGCCTGCTGACGCGCCCAGAGCTGCGCATAGCGCCCGCCGCGCGCCAGAAGCGCCTCATGCGTGCCCTGCTCGACCACCTCGCCCTTTTCCAGCACCACGATGCGGTCGGCATCGGCGATGGTCGAGAGCCTGTGCGCGATGGTGATCACCGTACGGCCTTCGCCGGCGCGTTTCAGCGCGGTCTGGATCTCCGCCTCCGTCTCGGTGTCGAGCGCCGAGGTCGCCTCGTCGAGCAGCAGGATCGGCGGGTTCTTGAGCAGGGTGCGGGCGATGCCCACCCGCTGCTTCTCGCCGCCCGACAGTTTCAGACCGCGCTCGCCCACCTGGGTGTCGTAACCCTCGGGCAGGCTTTCGATGAAGGCGTGGATCTGCGCCGCCTGTGCCGCCGCGACGATCTCGGCCTCCGACGCGCCGTCGCGGCCATAGGCGATATTGTAGCGGATCGTGTCGTTGAAGAGCACCGTGTCCTGCGGCACCACGCCGATGGCGGCATGCAGGCTTTGCTGCGTGACCTCGCGCAGATCCTGCCCGTCGATGCGGATCGCGCCGCCCTGCACGTCGTAGAAACGGAAGAGCAGCCGCCCGATGGTGGATTTCCCCGAGCCCGACGGCCCGACCAGCGCTACGTTATGCCCGGCGCCGACGCGCAGCGACACGCCCTTGAGGATCGGCCGCTCCTCATCGTAGCCAAAGGCCACATGGTCGAATTCCACAACCCCGCCGGTCACCTGGATGGGCTGTGCGCCGGGCGTGTCGGTGACGTCCTGCTTCTGGTCGAGCAGCTCGAACATCTGGCCCATATCCACGAGGCTCTGGCGGATCTCGCGATAGACCGTGCCGAGGAAGTTCAGCGGCATGGTGATCTGGATCATATAGGCGTTGACCATGACGAAATCGCCCACGGTCAGGTCGCCCGCCTGCACCCCCAGCGCCGCCATCACCATG